>NZ_JBWKYC010000001.1:29985-493164 GCF_059423525.1 Arthrobacter sp. GW460-12-1-14-TSB2 | reverse complement strand
CCCCCCCCCCCCCCCCCCCCCGCCGTCGGGCTTTAACTATCGATTGCTGAGCAACCGCCGTTTTGATGGCTCAAAAGGGCCGTTGCGGAGCAGTCGATGAAGCGCTTTACGACTCCCAGACGATTTCGTCGTCCACCACACCGTCCTCGTCCGCGGACGCCACCAGGACTTCGTCGGTGAAGTGCTCGCCCAGGGTGAAATCCAGGACGAAGTAGCGTTCGGGCTGGCCGGGGTAGATACCCACATGGCCTAGTTTCAGCGCCTTCAGGAACACGGCATTGGTCAGCTGGCTCTTGTCCTCGACGCCGAACACCTTCTTGAGGTGCTCCTCCTTGATGGCGTTGCAGTGGAAGTGCCGATACTCCTGGGGGCTGGTACCCTCCTGCTCCAGCTCATCGGCGATCATGTCCCGGACCTGGTCCACGAGCTCGGGCAAGTACCGCAGCCGGTAGTCCACCTTGTGCATGGCCGCCTCGTCGAAGTGGTCGTGGGCATTGATGTTCAGGTCCAGCTCTACCGGCTGGCCGCCCAGTTCATGCTTCGCTGCGATGTTGTGGTCCCGGCCGTGGTTGAGCTCGATTTCACCAAAGTGCCGGCTCGCTACCTTGTTCATATCTTCAACATAGCCCTCTCGGGCAGTCCATTCCAGCATCCGGGATTTTTTCTGGGGCTGTATTCCCGGGCTGCAGCCCGGGCTGCGTCCCGGCACGGGTACATTGATCGGATGCACACTGCCGCCGCCGTCGCCCGATCCCGCGAGCTCTTCGACAGCGGGGTGACCCGCCCGCTGGCGTGGCGCCTCGAACAACTCGGCAACCTGCGCAGGATGCTGACCGAACGGCGTGAGGATTTCATCGCTGCACTATTCAGCGACTTGGGCAAGCACCGGACTGAGTCCGCGATGACCGAAATTTCCTTTGTGACGGCCGAAGCCGCCCATCTGGAACGGCACCTGGCGGCCTGGCTCCGGCCCCGCCCGGTGGACGTGCCTGTTGTCCTGCAACCGGCCCGGGCGTGGACCGAGCTGACTCCGCTCGGTGTGGTGCTGGTGATCGGCACCTGGAACTATCCGGTCCAGCTGACCCTTGCACCCCTGGCCGGAGCGCTGGCGGCCGGCAACACCGTGGTGGTCAAGCCAAGCGAACATGCCCCCGCCACGTCCGCGGCCCTAGCCCGCTGGATGCCTGAATACCTTGGCGGCGCCGCGGAGGTGGTGACCGGAGGCATCCCGGAAACCACGGCGCTGCTGGCGGAGCGTTTCGACCACATCTTCTTCACCGGCGGGCAGGACGCAGCCCGCGTGGTCATGCGGGCTGCTGCCGAGCACCTGACTCCCGTGACCCTTGAACTGGGCGGCAGATGCCCGGCCTTCGTGGACGAAACCGCCGACCTGGCCACCACTGCACGGCGCATTGCCTGGGGCCGGTTCGTGAACGCCGGCCAGACATGCGTGGCTCCGGACTATGTGCTGGCGACACCCAAGATACTGGACGCCCTCCAACCGCTGATCGTGGACGCCATCACCGCTATGTTCGGCAAGGATCCTGCGGGCAGCGCTTCCTACGGCCGGATCGTTGATGACCGGCACTTCGACCGGCTCGCTGAACTGGCGGACAGCAGCACGGTGGTCCACGGCGGCCAGCGGAACCCCGGCAGCCGCTACTTCGCACCCACCCTGCTGCGGCCGGCCCCCGGGGACGCAATCCTGGGCGAGGAAATCTTCGGCCCGCTCCTCCCGCTGGTGCCTGTATCAGGACGGGACGAAGCCATCCGCATGATCAATGCCGACCCCAAGCCGCTGGCCGTTTATGTGTTCAGCACGGACGACAGCGTCCGCGGGTCCTTCGCTGCCGAGACCTCATCGGGTGCGCTTGCGTATGGGGCGCCGGCCGCGCACGTCTCGGTCCCGGGCCTCCCATTCGGCGGGGTCGGCGGCAGCGGAATGGGGGCTTATCACGGCGAACATTCCGTGCGGACGTTCTCGCATGAGCGGGCCAGCCTGGACAAGCCGCTGTGGCCGGATACTTTCGGTCTTGCGTATCCGCCGTACGGCAAGGCGAAGGACAAGCTCGTGACCGCGCTGCTGTCATTCGCCGGGCGGGCGCCGGGGCTTCCGAAAATCCGACCTTCCAAAGCCCGCCGTTTCCGGGGCCGCGAATCCTAGCGCGTGGCTCCCAGGCTGTGCAGGGTGTCGGCCAGCAGTTCGACGAACAGTTGGACCCGCGCCGTCTGCTTGTCATTGATCAGGAGGGCAAACACGTTGCGGGCAAGCCTGATCTCCGGAACATCGAGGACCACCACTCCGGTGGGCCGGTGCCGAAGGGCTAGTTCGGGCACGAGCGCGGCACCCAGACCCGCGGCTGCCATTTCCAGGCTCGCGTGGAAGTCGTCGCTGTAGGCCACCACGCGCGGGTGCAGGTTACAGCTGGCGAACAGGCGCTCAATGACCGTGGCGTCGCTGGTGCCCGGGTGATGGACAATCCACGGCATGTCGGAGAGGTGGTCCGCCGCCACCTTGGCGTCGGCGCGGAAACCCCAGGCCGCAGGCAGCACCACGCGGAATTCGTCGTCGCCGATCCATTGCCGGTTCACGGTGTGCGGCCACGCGAGGCCGGACTGGCCCACCTGGTAGACCAGGGCAACGTCGAGTTCGCCGCCTGTGCGAAGCCCCTGGATGGTCTGGGACGGCTCCGCCACGGACACCCTGAGGTCGATGCCCAGGTCCTTCCACTTCGGGTTCTGCAGGATCCGCGGCAGCACATAGGTTGCCAGGCTGGGGAAGATGCCGAGCCGGAGTTCCTGGTGGGTGGCGTCGTGCGTCCGGGAGGCGGCGGCCATCAGGGCTTCGATGTCCGTCAGGACCTTGGCGGCATGCCGCGTCATCACCATGGCGGCTTCGGTGGGCTGGATGCTCCGGGCTGAACGCTGGAATAGATCCACGCCGGTGTCCCGCTCCAAGGCGGACATCTGCTGGGAAACAGCCGATGCCGTGTAGCCCAGCCGGTTGGCGGCCGCCGCGAATGAACCCAGGCGGGTCACCTCCACGAGGGTCCGCAGGTGAACAGGGTTGATCAATGGTTGTCCTTCGCCTCGGAAATCCCGCTTCATTGTGGCATATCGCCTGGCGGCCCCGGAATGTCGCCGCTGACGGGCCGTGTCCATGGGGAAGAATCGCGTCAAGGCGGCCGGCTGGAATTCGCAGTCATCCGGGCGCCCTTCGGTGACGAATTGCCCATAAGACGATTCATCAGGACGATTCAGGCGAAGCCAACAGGAGCAGAACAGTGTCGCAAGCAGCAACGATTCCGGACGGCCGGCGGGTGGCCGTCATCGGCAGCGGCGTGGCAGGACTGACCGCAGCCTATGTCCTGAACCAGCGGGACAATGTGACCCTATTCGAGGCCGACTCCCGGCTGGGCGGCCATGCCCACACCCACGATGTCCCGCAGGCGGACGGCCCGGTCCTGGGCGTGGACACCGGTTTCATCGTGCACAACGAACGCACCTACCCGACGCTCCTGCGGCTCTTCGCGGAGCTCGGGGTGGAGACGCAGGACTCCGAGATGAGCATGTCGGTCCGCTGCGACGGCTGCGGCCTCGAATATGCCGGTGCCCGCGCCAAGGGGCGCGGCATTATCCCGCGGCCCTCCACCCTGCTGCGCGGCAGGTACCTGCTGATGCTGCTGGAAGTAACGCGCTTCCACCGCCGTGCCCGCGCCCTGCTGGCAGCGGAACCCGACGGCGGACCGGGCACCGATGCGTCCCGTCACGAGGATGCGTCCGGTCACGAGAACGTCAGCGCGGAGCCGGAACTGACGCTGGGGGAGTTCCTTGCCCGGGAGAAGTTCAGCAGCTACTTCATCTCGCACTTCATGACACCCGTTGTGAGCGCCGTCTGGTCCTGCGACCCCACCACGGCGCTGGCTTACCCGGCCCGCTACCTGTTTACCTTCCTGGCCCACCACGGCCTGCTCGGAGTGTCGGGCTCCCCGCAGTGGCGGACGGTCAAGGGGGGCTCGCGCACCTACGTGGACAAGCTGGCCGCCACCCTTCCCGATATCCGGCTGTCCAGTCCGGTGACTGCGCTGCGACGCCACGGGGAGGGTGTTGAACTGACCACCCCGCACGGCACGGAAACCTATGACGCCGTCGTGATTGCCGCGCATCCCGCGCAGGCACTGCGCATGCTCTCTGATGCTTCCCCTGCTGAGAAGGAGGCGCTCGGCGGAATGCCCTATTCGGTCAACCAGACGCTGTTCCACCGCGACGAAGCGGTGCTGCCGGCCAGTGCAAATGCCCAGGCGTCCTGGAATTACCGGCTGCCGTCCTGCGACGCACGTCCGGACAAAGTGCTGGTCAGCTACGACATGACGCGCCTGCAGCGGCTCAAGCCCGCTGACGGCGGGCGCTACATCGTGAGCCTCGGTGAGTCCGAACTCATCGCCGACGGCACCGTCCTGGACCGAATGGTGTACGAACACCCGCAGTACACGCCCGATTCGCTCCGGGCCCAGCAGCAGATCCTCGCGCTGGGGGACGGGCGCGTTGCCTTTGCCGGCGCTTACCACGGCTGGGGTTTCCACGAGGACGGCGCGCTCTCGGGGGTCAAAGCGGCCGCCCGGCTCGGCCGGGACTGGGAACAGCCGGCCGGCGTGTCCGGTCCTGCATTGGCGGGCGTCGCCGCGGAGGGCGCCTGATGAACACACAGGCAGCCATCTACCGCACCTCCATCGCGCACGTGCGCCGCACGCCGCTGCACAATGCGTTCACGTACCGCAGCTACAGCTGGTTCGTCGACGTCGACCGGCTTCCGTCACTGCCGTGGCCGCTCCGGCCGCTCGCCGAATTCCGTGCCTCGGATCACCTCGGCGACCCGGCAGGCACGCTCCGCGGCAACGTGGAACGGTTCCTGCGGACCCGGGGGATAGAACCCGACGGCGGCCGGATCACCATGCTGGCCAGCGCCAGGGTGTTCGGCCACGTGTTCAACCCGCTCAGCCTGTTCTGGTGCCACGACGCCGGCGGCAACCTGCGCTGCGTCCTCGCCGAAGTGCACAACACCTATGGTGAACGGCACTGCTATCTGCTCGAAACGGACGACGCCGGCAGGGCCAGCGTGCCCAAAGCGTTCTACGTTTCCCCGTTCAACGACGTCGAGGGCCAGTACCGGATGAGGCTCCCGGAACCGGGGGAGCGGCTCGCGGTCTCCATCGTTCTGGAGCGCGAAGGGCAGAAGCCCTTCATCGCAACTGTCGACGGCGAACGCCACGAAGCCTCCCTGCCGAACATTCTCTCCGCAGCGCTCGCTGTCCCCCTGGCACCGCTGCGTGTAGCCGCGCAGATCCGCTGGCAGGGCCTCAAGCTCTGGGCACGTCGGCTGCCCATCATCAAACGACCACACCACCCCTCACAGGAGGCAGTCCAGTGACCATCACCGAAGCTACCGGATCCGCAGCAGGAAAGCCGGCGAACGAGCGTTCCGCCCCGGACCGTGCCGTCCTCGCCGCTGACTCCAGAGTTCCCTACACTGTTCCCCAGCCGCCCGCCGTGGTTGACGCCGACATCTGGCCGAGCATTGCCACGGTGCCCTCCACCCTCAAGGCGCGGGTGGCCGGCCGGGCTGCCGACGCCATCTTCAGGGCAGCCGTGCGGCGGCTTCCGCTCGAAGTCCGCTACCCCGACGGGACCGTTCTTGGAAAGGCAGCCCTCGGCACGGCAGACGCCCCCGGCCGTCCGTACCCGGTGATGACCATGAACCGTCCCGAAGCGTTCGCTGCCCGGCTCGGCGACGGCGGACTCATCGGCCTGGGTGAGTCCTATATGGCAGGCGACTGGGACGCCGACGACCTCACCGCGGTGATGGAGGTTTTCGCTGCCCGCGTCGGCACCCTGGTGCCGGAGCCGCTGCAGAAACTGCGGGCCCTTTACCTGCCGCGGCAGCCGCGCAGGGAGCGCAACACGGAGCAGAACACCCGCTCCAACATTTCGCGGCACTACGACCTCTCCAACGAGCTCTTTGCCTCCTTCCTGGACAGCACCATGACCTACTCCAGCGCACTCTTCCCGGAGAGCGGTGACGCCCTTCGGACCGTTGCCTGGGACGGTTTCGCCGAGGCGCAGCAGGCTAAGATCGACCGGCTGCTGGACAAGGCCGGCGTCCGCGAGGGGACACGCGTGCTGGAAATCGGCACCGGCTGGGGCGAGCTTGCGCTGCGAGCCGCTGCCCGCGGAGCTACGGTCTACTCCGTCACGCTGTCCAGCGAACAGCAGGAGCTCGCCCGGCAGCGCGTGGCCGAGGCCGGCTACGCCGACGCCGTCACCATTGAACTCAAGGACTACCGGGCGGTGGAGGGCGAGTACGACGCCGTCGTCTCGGTGGAAATGATCGAGGCCGTCGGCTACGAATACTGGGCCACGTACTTCCAGACTATCGAGCGCGTCCTGGCCCCCGGCGGGAAGGTGGCCATCCAGGCCATCACCATCGCGCACGACCGGCTGATCGCCACCCGGACGAGCTACACGTGGGTGCACAAGTACATCTTCCCCGGCGGCGTCATCCCCTCCGTACGGGCCATCGAGGAAATCACCGAGAAGCGGACCGGACTCCGGGTCCGTGAACGCCTCGCCATGGGCGAGCACTACGCGCAGACCCTGCGCCTTTGGGAGGAACGGTTCATGTCCCGCGCCGACGAGGTGGCGGCCATGGGCTTCGACGCGATCTTCCAGCGGATGTGGCTGTTCTACCTCTGCTACTCCCGGGCAGGGTTCGAGACGGGCTACCTCGACGTCCAGCAGATAGTCCTGGACCACGCAGCGACAAAGCACTACATCTAGTTCCGTTCATCACATCGGGGCCCTGAATCTGCATTCAGGGCCCCTTTTGTGTGCCCTCCGACACGCCCGCCGCACAGTCACGACACGCCGTCCACCGGGCGACACGCGGAGCGATTAATTGTGGCTAACTACTCCACAGGGTGTGGATTTCGTCCGCGAAAACAGCTGAATCCCGGACATTTTTGACCACCCGGCCTGTGGATTAACGGTGCATTAAATGACATACTTGTAATACATCATCTTGGGGTCCACGTCGGGGCCGTGCACTACATGTAGTATCGACATACAGATTGAGCGGGACGCAGGACCGGCGCGGATGAGGGGTTTCAGTTCCGGGCAGTGTCTACCGCAACGATGAACAAGAGACTTCAAAAAGCAGTGACTTCAACAAAGGGGACAGGAACCATGACCGTTACGGTTTACACGAAGCCGGCCTGTGTTCAGTGCAACGCAACGTACCGCGCGCTGGACAAGAAGGGCATCACCTACCAGAGCGTCGACATCTCTCAGGATGCAGACGCCCTTGAGCGCCTGAAGGCCCTTGGCTACATGCAGGCCCCCGTCGTGGTCACGGACCAGGACCACTGGTCAGGCTTCCGCCCGGACAAGATCGAAGAGCTGGCGCTGAGCGCCGCCGCATCCGTGGCCTAGCCCCAGCTTCATCCGCCGTTTCCGGCAAAGAACTTTACGTAGATGAGGTGACTCCCATGGCAGCGCCGGCACTTGCCGATGCGCCGCTCGCAGCGGATGCTGCGAATACGACGCCGATGACACGGACATCCAGTCACCTCATCTACTTTTCCTCGGCCTCCGAGAACACCCGGCGCTTCGTGGAGAAGCTCGGCCGGGATGCGGCCAGGATTCCCCTGCACCAGCGTGAGCCTGAACTCGTGGCCTCCGAGCCCTTCGTGCTGGTGGTTCCCACCTATGGCGGGACCGGCGGCGAGGGATCCGTGCCAAAACAGGTGATCCGGTTCCTCAACAACCCGCAGAACAGAACCCTGGTCCGCGGAGTGATCAGCGCAGGAAACACAAATTTCGGGGACAACTACTGCATGGCGGGCGACATCATCGCCTTTAAATGCCAGATACCGCACCTCTACCGCTTCGAACTCATGGGGACGCCTGAAGACGTCCGCCTGGTAAATCAAGGATTGGACAAGTTTTGGACACTACTGTCGCAGACACAGAAGTAACCATGCCCGCCGTCGAGAAGACTGCAGAGAAGCCGCCGCTGCCCGCCGCCTACAAGGGCTTGGGCTACCACGAGCTGAACGCCATGCTGAACCTGTACGGACCGAGCGGTGAAATCCAGTTCGAGGCGGACCGCGAGGCCGCGCACCAGTACTTTCTGCAGCACGTGAACAACAACACCGTGTTCTTCCACGACCTGGAAGAGAAGCTCGACTACCTGGTGAAGAACCAGTACTACGAGCGCGAGACCCTCGACCAGTACACGATGAACTTCATTCGCGAGCTCTTCAACCGCGCATACAAGAAGAAGTTCCGCTTCGAGACCTTCCTGGGCGCCTTCAAGTTCTACACGTCCTACACGCTGAAGACGTTCGACGGCAAGCGATTCCTGGAGCGCTACGAGGACCGCGTGTGCATGGTTGCCCTGCACCTGGCCCGCGGCGACGAGCAGCTTGCCCTGCAGATGGTGGACGAGATCATCGAGGGCCGCTTCCAGCCGGCCACCCCCACGTTCCTGAACGCCGGCAAGAAGCAGCGCGGCGAGCTGGTTTCCTGCTTCCTGCTCCGCATCGAAGACAACATGGAGTCGATCGGCCGGTCCATCAACTCCGCCCTGCAGCTGTCCAAGCGCGGCGGCGGCGTGGCGTTCGCGCTGACCAACATCCGCGAAGTCGGTGCACCGATCAAGCAGATCGAAAACCAGTCCTCCGGCGTCATCCCCGTGATGAAGCTCCTCGAGGACAGCTTCTCCTACGCCAACCAGCTCGGAGCCCGCCAGGGCGCCGGTGCCGTGTACCTGCACGCCCACCACCCGGACATCTACCGGTTCCTGGACACCAAGCGGGAAAACGCGGACGAAAAGATCCGCATCAAGACCCTCTCGCTCGGCGTCGTGATCCCGGACATCACCTTCGAGCTGGCCAAGCGGGACGAGGACATGTACCTGTTCTCCCCGTACGACGTCGAAAAGGTCTACGGCATGCCGTTCTCCGACGTCTCGGTCACCGAGAAGTACTACGAGATGGTGGACGACTCCCGGATCAAGAAGACCAAGATCAAGGCACGCGAGTTCTTCCAAACGCTCGCCGAGATCCAGTTCGAGTCCGGCTACCCGTACATCATGTTCGAGGACACCGTAAACCGGGAAAACCCGATCGACGGCAAGATCATCATGTCCAACCTGTGCTCCGAGATCCTCCAGGTCTCCCAGCCCACCACATACCACGATGACCTGTCCTACGACCAGACCGGCAAGGACATCTCCTGCAACCTGGGCTCGCTGAACATCGCGAAGACCATGGATTCGCCGGACTTCGGCCTGACCATCGAGACGGCGATCCGCTCGCTCTCGGCTGTTTCGGACATGTCCAACATCACCTCGGTGCCCTCCATCGCCCGCGGCAACGACCAGAGCCACGCCATTGGCCTCGGCCAGATGAACCTGCACGGCTACCTGGCACGTGAGCGGGTCCACTACGGTTCCGAAGAGGGCCTGGACTTCACCAACATCTACTTCTACTCGGTGGTGTACCACGCCGTCCGCGCCTCCAATAAGCTGGCCATCCAGACCGGCCAGACCTTCGGCGGCTTCGAGAAGTCCAAGTACGCCTCGGGGGAGTTCTTCGACAAGTACACCGAGCAGGAATGGATCCCGCAGACCGAGAAGGTCGCGGAGCTGTTCAAGAACATCCACATCCCCACCCAGGATGACTGGCGCGAGCTGAAGGCTTCGGTCATGGAGCACGGCATCTACAACCAGAACCTGCAGGCCGTTCCGCCGACGGGCTCGATCAGCTACATCAACAACTCCACCTCCTCGATCCACCCGGTGGCGTCCAAGATCGAGATCCGTAAGGAAGGCAAGCTGGGCCGCGTGTACTACCCGGCGCCGTACCTGACGAACGACAACCTGGAGTACTACCAGGACGCGTACGAGATCGGCTACGAGAAGGTCATCGACACCTACGCCGCGGCCACGCAGCACGTGGACCAGGGCCTGTCCCTGACGCTGTTCTTCAAGGACACCGCCACCACGCGCGACATCAACAAGGCCCAGATCTACGCCTGGAAAAAGGGCATCAAGACCATCTACTACATCCGTCTCCGCCAGCTCGCGCTGGAAGGGACCGAGGTGGACGGCTGCGTCAGCTGCATGCTCTAATCTTCAACTAAATCGCGACAGTACGACGGCGGGCGCCCGCCCGCCGTCGTACGCTTAACTTCAAGAACAACCCAACGTTTAGGGGATGACATGACCGAAAAGGTCAAGCTGCTTAGCCACGTCGAGGCGATCAACTGGAACCGTATCCAGGACGACAAGGACGTGGATGTCTGGAACCGCCTCGTCAACAACTTCTGGCTGCCGGAGAAGATCCCGCTGTCCAACGACGTCCAGTCCTGGGCAACGCTGACTCCTGACGAGCAGCAGCTCACCATGCGCGTGTTCACCGGCCTGACCCTGCTGGACACCATCCAGGGCACCGTCGGCGCCGTCTCGCTGATTCCGGATGCGATCACCCCGCATGAAGAAGCCGTGTACACGAACATCGCCTTCATGGAGTCCGTGCACGCGAAGAGCTACTCCTCCATCTTCTCCACGCTGGCCTCCACGAAGGAGATCGACGAGGCGTTCCGCTGGTCCACCGAGAACGCGAACCTTCAGAAGAAGGCGCAGATCGTTATGGACTACTACCAGGGCGACGATCCGCTGAAGCGCAAGGTGGCCTCCACGCTGCTGGAGAGCTTCCTGTTCTACTCGGGCTTCTACCTGCCGATGTACTGGTCCTCAAGGGCCAAGCTGACGAACACGGCTGACCTGATCCGCCTGATCATCCGTGACGAGGCCGTGCACGGCTACTACATCGGCTACAAGTTCCAGAAGGGCCTGGAGAAGGTCTCCGAGGAGAAGCGTCAGGAGATCAAGGACTACACGTTTGAGCTGCTCTTCGAGCTGTACGAGAACGAAGTCCAGTACACGCACGACCTCTACGACTCCGTCGGCCTGGCCGAGGACGTCAAGAAGTTCCTGCACTACAACGCCAACAAGGCCCTCATGAACCTGGGCTACGAGGCGATGTTCCCGGCGTCCGTCACCGACGTGAACCCGGCAATCCTGTCGGCACTGTCCCCGAACGCCGACGAGAACCACGACTTCTTCTCGGGGTCAGGTTCGTCCTACGTGATCGGCAAGGCCGTCAACACCGAGGATGAGGACTGGGACTTCTAGGTTCAGCAGCCTGTACTTCTCCTTTGCTGCACCAATAGAAATTTCGAACGGCCCCGCATGCAGACGCGTGCGGGGCCTTTCCCGCGCTTGCGCCCGGGTGCCAAAGCGCCGGCCTTGTTGTCGTCGAACCCCGCGGCGAACATGCACGCCCCAGCATCCGCTTCGGCATGCGATTGACTTCCAGGGGGTACCCGGCCGGATCCTGCCTCGTTAGGCTTTGTCCATGGACGGGAGCCAGATATGACCGAACGGACCTACCCGCACGGCGTCCCAAGTTGGATCGATACGGAGCAGCCTGACGTCGAGGCGGCCGTCGAGTTCTACTCTGGACTCTTTGGCTGGACGTTCGAGGACGTCATGCCGCCGGGAGCGCCTGGCCGTTACTTGATAGCAAAGCTGGACGGCCAGGACGTCGGCGGGATGGCCAGCGCCCAGGAGGGTCCGGCTGTGTGGAGCACCTACATAGCCGTCGAGGACACGGATGCCGCCGTACGGCGGCTGGTCGCCGCCGGTGCCACGGTGCGATTGGCCCCCGCAGATGCCGGTGAAGGCGGACGCAGTGCGGCGCTGACCGATCCTGAGGGCGCCGAGTTCCGCGTCTGGCAGGCCAGACGGCGCTTAGGGGCACAAGTGGTCAATCTGCCAGGGGCCTGGAATTTCAGCGACCTCCACACTGCCAAGCCCGGCGCGGCCATTGCGTTCTACCAGGGCGCGTTCGACTGGCAGGTCGACGACCTCGGCTTCGCGATGATGATCCGCAGGCCCGGTTATGGTGACCACCTTGAAGCGACAGTCGATCCGGACATCAGGGCGAGGCAGTCCGGGCTGGTCGCCCCACCCGGCTTCGAGGACGCGATCGCCTGGATCGCGACCGCGGCCCCCGACGAACCGCCGCACTGGCACGTCTCATTCACCGTCGCTGACCGGGACCGGACGGTATCGGAGGCCAAGCGACTCGGCGCACGAGTCATTCGCCAGAACGAGACGAAGTGGACGCGCACGGCACTAATCCGGGACCCCCAAGGCGCGGAGTTTACCGCCAGCCAGTTCACGCCCCCTGCGGGGTGAAGGATCCTGCAACACGTTGTCGATCAGGACACTGTCGATCAGGCGCCCTGAAGTAGGAACGCCTCCGGGAGGAACTCGTCCGAGGGCTCTGGCCAGGGGTGCTCGTCAGCGTCCGCGGTGAGAAGTCGATGTCCGGCCGTGAAGAGGTGCCATTCCGGGAAGGGGTCCGGGGGTACCTCCGGTTCGGAATCGAGGCAGGGTTCTTCCGTGGCCAGAACGTCGTGTGGCCAGCGGGGTGGTTCCCAGTCCTGGTGTTCGCTTGGGTAGTGCCGCCCTGACGGTGAGGTCCATCCTGGCGGGTTGTTCTTGCTGGCTGCGGTGGGTGTCCATGCGGAGCTGTGTTTGAGGCGGTGGTGTTTGGGGCAGGGCTGGCCGAGGTTGGAGATTCCGGTGGTGCCGCCGTCGGCCCAGGCCAGGAGGTGGTCTGCTTCGTTGTCCAGGGAGTGGTTGTTGCAGCCTGGGAACGGGCATTTCCCGTCGCGGAGCCGGAGCCACTGACGTTGGGCTTTCGTGAGGCGGTAGCTGGTCCGTCCGATTTCCAAGGGCGCCCCGTCGCGGGGGTCCGTCAGGACGCGGTAGAAGGAGTCGGCGCCGTCTGCGATCAGGCGGCGGGCCATGGACGGCGGGATCGGGCCGTACCCGTCGAGCATGGCCGGTTCGTCTGTGGCCCCCAGGAGGGATAAGACCGGGACAGTGACAAGAACCTGGGCCCGCGGCGACGGGACACCCCTGGCCGCATTCCCGCCCAACCCGGTGCCGCCGTCGGCCGTTCCGCCGGTGGTGCCGGCCGCGCCGGGGTGCTCGCCAGCGGTGTGGCCGGTGAGGAGCCAGGTGGCCGCGGCGTCGGCGCGGAGCTGGGTGAGGGTCCTGGTTTCGTCCGGGCCTTGGAGGGCGCGGGCGGCGGTGGTGCTCCGTTCCCAGATCCCTGCGACGGTGTCGGCAGGGAGGTAGGCCGAAAGCCAGGCCATGCCGTCCCGGTCCGGGTGGTACTCGAGCCGCCGGTCTGCTGCGCTCTTGGTGTGGCGTTTTTCGATGCTGACCCGGTGGTGGCGTTCGCGCCAGGTGCGGGCTTTGGCGCGGAACCGGGACGGGACAAGGTCCCCGGCCGGGCACCCGCGGGCCGGGTTCGGTGCGTCGGGGTCCAGGAAGTGCGCTTCCAGGGCGGCCGCTCCGGCGGGATCCAGGCCGGTGGTTTCGTCGACGATGATCCGGGCGTGCTGCCAGGAAATCGTCCCGGCCTGCAGGGCAGCCAGCGTCAAAGGCAGGGTAGTGGTCAGTGTCAGGGAGTCGGACAGGAGGGCGCCGGCAGCGCGTTCAGTGACGGTCAGGACGCAGGCGAGCTCGGCAACGGTGGCCATCTCCTGGGCGGTGCAGTCCTGCGGGGATACCGCCGGCGGCGTCAGGGCCGTGGCCGCCTGCAGGTAGTCTGCGGCCAGCCTTACCTTCAAAGCGGCGGTCCGGGCTTCCAGCCGGCCCAGTTCGGCCAGTCCGTCCAGGCACGCATCAGCCACATCCCGCAGCGGATCGGCCTCCGGCGGCAGGCCGGCGTCGGGCACCTCGGCGCGTTCCGCGCGTTCCGCGCCGGCGCCGAAAGACGACGCCAGGACGGCAGCGGAGGCGGAGACGGCCGCCATGGCCTCCCTGCTCTCCGCGCTCCAGGCTGTGCTGCTGTCCATACCCACAGCATCTCAGGAGGCACCGACATTCTTGATGCAGTTCCTGGAATCACCAGCAGCCCTTGCCGCACAAGGGCACTATGTCTCTTTCGGCCGGGAATACGAGGACCCGGAGCGGGTCCGTTCCAGCAGGCCGAAGTCGACCATGTAGCGACGAAGCAACACGACGTCGTCGGTATAACTGAGAAGCCGTTCATTGACCTGTTTTTCTGTGAGGTCTTCGCCGGCCTTGATGGCATCGCCGACGATCCAGGCCAGGAGGTCCCGGCGCTCCGCCTTGTTGACCGGATACCTCTCGATCCTGCCCAAACGCATAAACCGGGCCACGCCCGTCTCAGGCTGCCGCCGGGGTTGCTGCGTGAGAAGGTCACGGAAGACCGCCTCGGACGCCACCAGTTCACCGGCCGCGTTCCGGTCAACGAGCCCGGACTCAAGAAGGGCGTCGACGGCACGGTTGCGTCGCTGATCCTTCAGATCAGGGTCAGCTTCGGGGAGTTTGGTGCCTAGCACTATCCGGGCGTAAACGGTCCGCGCGTCGTTGTTGGCGAGGGCCGCCATAACTCGCCGCCAGTGCGGTCCGCTATGCCTCGTTCCTCCGGTCACGGCCTTCTCCTCACCCTGTGTGCCGCCAGCGGTGCCCTGTGTGCCGCCAGCGGTCCAAGGCAGCCGAGAAACACATCATCGTCACCCGTTCACGGTGTCGGCGTGCCGATGCGCCACCCTCCACTCGCCGTCCTCGCGGCGATAGATCTGGGTGGCGCGGAGGGTGTAACTGCGTGGCTGACCGTCGACGGAGGTGGAAATATGCTCCAAGCCGGCGGTATAGGCCATGGCGCCGACCACGTCGTAGGCCTGCAGTTCGAAAGTGTAGGACGTGCAGTTGGAGAAGGCTCTCTCGAGGACAGCGAAGGCCTCGTCCACCTCCTGCTGCCCAAACGCATTCCGCCACGCGCCCAGGATGCTCACAGGCTCGTGCCGCGACCAAAGCGCCCGGCGCGGGGCCGAGTCGCCGTTATGGAGGGCCAGTTCCGCCTCATGCAGTGAGGACTTCACCCAGATCAGGAAGTCGTCGGCGTCGCTCATACCTTAGTATGCCTCCGGCCCGGTGCTGATGGCGATAAGTTTTGGGCTTAGCCATCCGTACCCAGCTAGGACAACGCGGCCACGACGTTGGCTTGGACACCAATGGACAACGTCGGATCTATCACCGGAGCGAAGGAGGGGGAGTGGTTCGCCGGAATGTCCTGGGACACCGTCCCCTTGACTACGGCGGCCTAGTACGTTTCCGGGTCAGCCCCGCCGATGAACCAGAACGTGTACGGAACGCCGAACTCGTCCGGAATACGGCTGAAGTCCTCCGACGCCGTCTGCGGCGTGGCGTGGGCAACCGAGTCCGCACCGTAGTGCGCCGCGAACGCTGCAATGACTTTAGCTGTCACTGCCTGGTTGTTGCTGGTCAGCGGGAAACGGTCATAGTACTCGAACTCGGGTTTCCGGGGCGATCCGACGGTGGCGCACTCGCCCCTGACGATCCGTTCAATCGCGGCGAGCACGGTGGCCCGGACCTGGTTGTCGTAAGTTCGGATGTTCAGCAGAAGCGTGGCATGGTCCGGGATGATGTTCGATGTGGTGCCAGCATTCAGCGCCCCCACGGTGACCACAGCAAAGTCGCCGGGCTTGGTTTCGCGGGAGACGACAGTCTGCAGCCGGAGCACGATCGATGAGGCCGGCACCACGGGGTCCACGGACATGTGCGGCATGGAGCCGTGTGCGCCCTTACCGTGGACGGTGACCTTCAGGGAATCCCGTGCGGAGAGGACCGGTCCGCCGGCGGTGGCCAGCGTCCCGGCGGCAAACGGCATCACGTGCTGCGCCAGCGCAACGTCGGGCCGGGGCACTCTGGCGACCAGGCCGTCGTCGACCATTGCCTGATCCGGCACCGATCTCCAGCCGGCTGGAACACGGGCTTGGCGGGTCCGAGTAGCGTGCTCACGTGCACGTCGCCCGCACCCAGCCGAGCTCTGCAACAAGGTTTGCCAGGACTTAGTCGGAATTGCTCATACCCATGACCTTTCCAGCGTTCCAGTCATCCCGGCGATCCGGGCGCAACTAGCAGAACAAGGAAAGATATGTGACGAGTCCTAAGAGCGCGGAGGAACCAGGATGACGACAATCGCCGGAGCCCCTTCGCACAGGGGAGTTCCTGGTGGTCGGTCGGTCTACACGTCGCCTATCGGTTTCCTTATTCCCTGCTTGACCAAGTTGTTGATTAGCCAACGTTTTTCGTGTTTGGCGTAGCTCACTGTGTGGGGTTCATCCAAAGTTGTGGCGAGACGTCGAGCGTCGTCCAAGGCCACAACGAGCTCAAGACGCGCCGAACGGGCCTCTGCCGCTTGAAGTAGCCTGAGTTTGTCGGGATGAATTCCTTTTTCATAAGCATCGAAAAAGAAGATTAATTCGTATCCGCTTGCGCATGCGAGCTGAGCGAGGAGGTTCCGATTCTGGTCCCCGGACCCAACGCGGATTTTTTGAATTCGCCGTGCATCAAGTAAGTTCCCGACATAGCTCACCAACCAAACACCAGACATCGTTGTCCCTTTCCCCACCGGGACTGTGCCTGAACCGGGGCCGGTAGACGACACAATCCGATTTTTCCGGTGTGACAACCGGCTGAATGCCGAGCCTACGCAGGCGTCGGCAGTGTGACAACAGGTCGACGAACACACCCCAAGAACTGTGCGTTGCGGGGCATCTTCGCTCAATGAAGTGACCGAGGAAGTTGGCCGCTGACGTGTCTCGACTCAGTCAGCCCGCCTCCCATGTCACCGGCAACTCCTTGAGTCCGTAGACGATGGTGCTGTCCATCCGTTCAAGTCGCGTCCCTTCGGTAACCGCCAAGCCGGGCAGCCGCGACAGGATAGCCTCCAGCGCGATTCTGGCTTCAAGCCTGGCAAGAGGGGCGCCCAGGCAGAAGTGAATGCCCTGGCCGAACGCGAGATGCCGGGAAGGGCCACGATCGATGTCGA
This sequence comes from Arthrobacter sp. GW460-12-1-14-TSB2, assembly GCF_059423525.1. Lineage (NCBI taxonomy): Bacteria > Bacillati > Actinomycetota > Actinomycetes > Micrococcales > Micrococcaceae > Arthrobacter > Arthrobacter sp. GW460-12-1-14-TSB2. The sequence goes on along the minus strand of NZ_JBWKYC010000001.1, from coordinate 476,140 downwards.
ACTGGTCAGGTTCCGTGAAGTGCCGCTCGTCGCGGTTCGCCGATCCGATCCACGCCACCAGCGGAGCGCCGGCTGAAATCTGAACATCGCCCAAAGCGGTGTCGGCAGCCGCGACCCGGTACATGGACTGGACCGGTGAACGGTACCGCAGCACTTCCTCGATCGCCTGCGGCAGCAGCTGCGGCTCGGCGAGGAGCCGTTCGATGGTTCCCGGCACTTCGGTGAAGCAAAGCGCAGCGTTGCCGATCAGGTTGGTGGTTGTTTCGTTGCCGGCCACCAGTAGCAGGCTGCAGAAGCCCAGCAATTCGGCCACGCTGAGTTTCTGCCCGTCAATCTCGGCTGAGAGCAAGTTGCTGATCAGGTCGTTTCCGGGCTGCGTCCGGCGCTGTTCGATCAGGTCCAGGAAGTACCCGGTCATCTCAACGTTGGTGGCGTGGTGGTCGGCATCCGCCGCCCCGGACCTCGTTTGGCTGACGATGACATCGGACCACTGCTTGAAACGGTCGCGGTCCTCCGGGGGCACACCCATGAGCTCCGCAATGACGATCACCGGCAGCGGGTAGGCCAATCCCTCAATGAGATCGGCAGTGCTGGCACCAACGATCCCGTCCAGCAAGTCGTCCGTCAGGGTTGAGATGCGGGGAGCCAGCGCATCCACTGCCTTCGGTGTGAACGCCTGGGTCACCAGCGAGCGCAGTTGCCGGTGCCGGGGCGGATCCGTGGTGATCAGGCTCGCCGCAAACAGCTGGCCTGTCTCCGACGGATCGTCCCCGCCCATCCTTGAGGAGAAAGTGGCATGTTCGGACAGCACCCGCTGTACGTCGTCGTACCGGAAGACATGCCAGCTCCCGGATTGCTCGTCCTGGAAGACGGGTGCATTCTCCCTCATCGCCCGGTACTGGGGAAACGGGTCAAGCGATTGGGTAAAGTCCGCTGCAAAGTCCATGGCTGGCCTCTCTGCTCGGCCCGGCAGTCTTTCGGCCCTGGCCGAAGCGTCGGGGCGGGTGGGCCATTGGCCCGTGAGACCCTGAGCATATCCAAGAAGGCACGGCTCGTCAGTAGCTAAGTGGTCCCATGCTCTCGACGTCCCGGGAGAGCAGCTCAACAGTCCGCATGATCGACGTGCGCCGGCGCACCCCGTCCGCCGTCGGGGTGATCACAGCACGCACGTTCGGGACGGCGACCCAGGCGTGGCACAGCGTCACGATGGTCAACAGCAGGTCTTCGGCCGCCGCCTCGCTGATGGCCGGGAGCGCGCGGCGGATCTCAGCCGCCTTGTCCGCCGCCAGCAGCGCCCGCCGTTCGGCGTCAATGGGGTCACCGCGCTCCAGCCCTTCCCAGAACGTCAGCCGGGCCAGGCTGGGAAAGCTTGTCGAGAAATCGAAGTACCTCCCGGCGAAGTCGGCAATGGCCTCAGGACCCGAGCCCACCACGGGGAGGTCCTCCAATGCCGTCACGAGCTGCCGCCCGAGTGCAGCTTCGAAAAGCTGCGCCTTGCCGCCGTAGTAGAAGTAAATCCGTTCGCGGTTGCACCCCGACGCCAGGGAGATCTGGTGGATTCGTGCCCCCGCGAAGCCGCGCTCCGAAAACTCGGCGATGGCGGCATCGAGCAGCTTCTCGCGCGTCGCATCCGTGTCCCAGGCCATCGCGTCATTCTATCTCCAACCGTTCGTTTGCTTTTGCGGGGAACGGCTCGCTAGCATCAATTCCAACTAAACGTTTGGAGATTGAGTGGAACACGATGGCAAGGCCCTGGCGGCAGATGAGACGGACGGGCACCATCATCGACCCCCCGGCCTGGCGTCCATCCACACCAGGGCATTTATCACCTGGGTGGCGATCTTTCCCATGGCGGCGCTGGGAATGTACGTATTGGGCCTCGTTGCGCCGGAATGGCCTCCGGTCCTTCGCGCCTTCGTCCTGACCCTGGTGGTGGTCCCCACGGCCGTCTACTTTGCCGTTCCCCGGCTGCTGATGGTCCAAGGCCGGATCGGCGGGGCGGTGCGCAGGCGCAGGCTCCGCCGCGTGGCAAGCCTGCAGTCACAGGCCTGAACCGGCGCACGACGGCGGCTGGTTGCCTTGGGCGCTTGTCCGCCTTACGGCGTAAGAGGCTCCCGCAGAACACGAAGCGCGAGGCCTGCGTCGCCGTCGATGGCTGCCGTCTCCTGCAGGCTGGACCGGCCCCAGAGGCCGAGGTACATGTCCGGTAGCGCCGCGGTGACAGATGCCGCAGCGGTGCCGCCGCCCACTGTCCAGCTTCCCGAGCCGGGAACATGAAAGCCGGGCACACGGAACGAAACTGCCTGCTCCGGCGGCTGCATCCGCCCCAGCCTCACTTGGCGCGGCGTGAACATCGCCAGGACCTCGTCAACGCCGTCGATCATGAAGTCCTCGCTCAAAGCCGGCGCCGCCCGTCCGGACGCCTGGCAGGCGTCGATGAGATGGATGGCGTGCTCGTGCGCCTGGCGCCGGAGCCAGAAGCCTGCCGTACGCGGCGGCGCTCCGAAGTTCCAGCACGATGCCCCGGGATCCACGGACGCCATCGTCGCGAGGAACGGTTCGGCGCCCTCGATGAACCACGCGGCCGCACCTGTGGCCGGCGGCGCCGGTTCCTCGACGTATGTCCCGCCACGAACCACCGCGGCCGCCCAGCGTTCAATCGAGCCAAGGTGCCCGAACAGCTGTTCCAGCGTCCACCCTGGGCACGCCGGTACCGGACGGGACAACACGTCGTCAGGCTGGCGGGCGAGCCCGGTGAGGCGTTCGAGGCAGCGGGCCAGCTCGGCGAGGTAGCGATCGGGCGACATGGCATGAGCCTAACCCGCCGGGCATCTGTTCTCCCCAAGGCAGATGTTGCTATCGTCGGAGGTGGACTGCCGGCCTGCGGTGCAGCTGGCGAGCCCTTCCGGCTACAGGACGAAGGTTCATCATGAAGCGCACACGTCTTTCCGCCATCGGCCTCATGGCAGCTGCAGCCCTTGCCCTTGCCGGCTGCGGCTCCGGCTCCACCACGCCGTCCGGCTCGACGCCGGCGGGCGGCGCGGACACCTCCCTCAGCGACGTCAAGAGCGCAGGTGAGCTCAAGATCGGCACCGAGGGCACGTACAAGCCCTTCTCGTTCCACGCCGACGGCAGTGGCGACTTGACCGGGTACGACGTCGAGATCATCACCGCCGTCGCTGAAAAGCTCGGAGTCAAACCCTCCTTCCAGGAAACCCAGTTTGACGCCATCTTCGCCGGGCTGGAAGCCAAGAGATTCGACGTCGTGGCCAACCAGGTCTCCATCACCGACGAACGCAAGGCGAAGTACGAATTCTCCGAACCCTACACGGTGAGCACCGGCGTTATCGTCACCAAGGCTGACGACAGCAGCGTCAGCTCCTTCGACAGCCTCAAGGGCAAGACCACCGCGCAGTCACTGACCAGCAACTGGTACAAACTGGCTCAGGAAAGCGGCGCCAACGTCGAGGCTGTGGAAGGCTGGGCGCAGGCGGTCACACTGCTCAAGCAGGGCCGCGTTGACGCCACCATCAACGACAAACTGACGTACCTGGACTACCAAAAGACCGCGAAGGACAGCGGCATCAAGATCGCCGCCGAGACCACGGACAAATCGCTCAGCGCCCTCGCCTTCCGCAAGGGATCAACCAGTCTGGCCGAAGCCGTGAACAAGGCCCTCGGCGAACTGCGGGCCGACGGCACACTGACCAGGATTTCGCAGAAGTACTTCGACGCGGACGTCACGAAGTAGCGGGGTGGAGGCCGACGGCGAGCGCAGCTTCAGCGTATGACTATCAACTGGGACCTCGTCTGGAGCTCACTGGGGCCCATCCTCATCGGCGCGGTAACGGGCACGATTCCGCTGGCCCTGGCGTCCTTCGTCCTCGGGCTGCTGCTGGCCCTGCTGATCGCGCTGATGCGGCTGAGCCGGAACCCCGTGTTCTCCACCGTTGCGCGGATGTATATCTCGGTCATCCGCGGCACGCCCCTGCTGGTCCAGCTGTTCGTCATCTTCTACGGGCTTCCGTCCATCGGGGTCACCATCAGCCCGTGGCCCAGCGCCATCATCGCCTTCTCCCTGAACGTGGGCGGGTACGCGGCCGAGGTCATCCGTGCGGCCATCCTGTCCGTTCCCAAGGGGCAGTGGGAGGCGGGCCATACCATCGGCATGTCCCGCCGCCAGTCGCTGGTGCGGATCATCCTGCCGCAGGCGGCCCGGGTCTCGGTGCCGCCCCTGTCCAACACCTTCATCAGCCTGGTCAAGGACACATCCCTGGCCTCCCTGATCCTTGTCACCGAGCTCTTCCGCCAGGCGCAGCAGGTGGCGGCCTTCAGCCAGGAATTCATGCTGCTGTATCTGGAGGCCGCGGTCATCTATTGGATCATCTGCCTGGTCCTTGCCGGCGGGCAGTCCGCCCTGGAGAAGAGATTGGACCGTTATGTCGCCCACTGATTCCGCCCTCCCGGACGATGCCGCGCTGCTGACCGTACGGGGATTGCGCAAGGCATTCGGCAGCCATGAAGTGCTGAAATCCGTGGACGTGACCGTCCGGCGCGGCGAAGTCGTCGCCCTGATCGGGCCGTCGGGGTCCGGTAAGACGACCGTGCTGCGGTGCCTCAACGGCCTCGAAATACCCGACGACGGCGTGGTGGACTTTGTGGGCCAGCTCGCCGTCGACTTCTCCGCAGCGGTGACCAAGAAGCAGCTGGCCGCGCTCCGGGACCGGAGCGCCATGGTGTTCCAGCACTACAACCTCTTCCCGCACAAGACCGTCCTCGAGAACATCATCGAAGGCCCGGTCCAGGTGCAGAAGCGCCCCAAGGCCGAAGCCATCGCTGAGGCCAGGGAGCTGCTTGCCCGCGTGGGGCTGTCCGCCAAGGAGAAAAGTTACCCCTTCGAGCTCTCCGGCGGGCAGCAGCAGCGTGTGGGCATCGTGCGTGCCCTGGCTCTGCGGCCGCAGCTGCTGCTCTTCGACGAGCCGACGTCGGCCCTGGACCCTGAGCTGGTGGGCGATGTACTGACTGTCATCAAGGAGCTGGCGGACGAAGGCTGGACCATGGTGGTGGTCACCCACGAGCTGGCGTTCGCCCGGCAGGTGGCCGACGAAGTCATCTTCATGGACGGGGGCGTCGTCGTCGAACGCGGCCACCCGGACACCGTGTTGCGCGACCCGCGGGAGGAACGCACCCGGCAGTTCGTGGACCGGCTGCTCAACCCGTTCTAGGGCAACGCCCTGAGCCACAGCGCTGCGGTCAATCCTGGGGCAAACCCAGCGGGCCCTTGCCCCAGGATTGACCGCAGGGGAGGATAATTGGCAAATGGCAGGAGGCTCTCCATGACCCAGCAGCTCGGCAAATTTGAGAAATACCTGATCGAGGAATTCTTCGACGATTACCGTGCCGGTGCCATGAGCCGGCACACGTTCACGCGCCGGGTGGCGTTCATCACCGGGAGCATGGCCGCTGCTGGGGCCGCCATGGCACTGGTGGGCTGCACGCCGCAGGAGCTTCCACGCAGCACCGATCCGATGCCGACGCCCACCCCGTCCGCGGCGTCCAACGGCACCGGCACAAGCACGGCATCCGCAGGCGCGGTGCCCGGCGCCAAGAGCCCGCTGTCCGTTCCCGAGGGCGCTCCCGGCCTGGTCACCGCAACCGTGCAGTTCCCTGCCGGCGGTACCGACATCAGCGCCTACCTTGCCCGGCCGGAAGGCGGCAAGCCCGGACCCGCCGTGCTCATCTGCCATGAAAACCGCGGGCTGACCCCGCACATCCAGGACGTGGCACGACGCTTCGCCAAAGCAGGCTACGCTGCCCTGGCCCTGGACCTGCTGAGCAGGGAGGGAGGAACGGCGAGCCTGGACCGGGACGCCGTCCCGGGTGCACTGACCCAGGCCGGAGCGAAGCGCCACGTCGGGGACTTCTCGGCAGCCTTCGACTACCTGAAGGCACAGGACTTCGTCGATTCCGGGCGGATTGCCATGACGGGCTACTGCTTCGGCGGCGGCATCACCTGGCAGGCGGCGACGGAACTGTCCGGGCTGAAGGCCACCTCGGCCTTTTATGGGCCCGCCCCGGATTTGGAGAAGGTCCCGGCCATCAAACCGGCCGTCCTTGGCGTCTACGCTGAACTCGATGACCGCATCACCGGGGCGATGCCGGCCTTCCGCGATGCCCTTGCCGCCACTGATGTCCGGCACGAGCTGAAGGTGTATCCCGGCGTCGACCATGCGTTCCACAACGACACCGGCGAGCGCTACAACGAGACCCAGGCCACCGCCGCGTGGAACGACACACTGGCGTGGTTCAGCAAGTATGTCTAACCGTTCGCCCGCGGCCGGAACGGGAGCAGGAGCCGGAGTCAGCGTCCGCAGCGGCATCTCGATGAAACTGCTCCCGGCGGCACTGGTGTCGCTCTCCGGCTTTGTCCTGTTCGTCCTGGAACAGAAAATCCCAGGGTACGGCCTCCTGGCGCTGGCCCTCATCACGGCGGGACTGATCGACCGCGCGCTCCTGCGCGACCTGGCCCTGATCGCCGCCGGGCTCGTGGCCATCAGCCTGGTGCCGATCACCACGGACATCAGCACCGAGCACATGCTCGTCATGGGCACGGCCATGATCCTCGCGGTGGGCGTTCCTTACACAGTTTCGCGCTTTGTCTACAAGGACCACGCGGTCAAGTTTCCTGTGCTCACCGGCCACCCCTGGACTCGGGCGGAGAAATGGTACCTGGCCGCCGTCGTCGTGATGGGTTACGCGGTGCTTCCGGCGTATATGGTCAACACCGGTGTCTACAGCAATTGGCCCGCGGTGTCGGACCCGGAGGGGATCTTCCGGCTTTTCCTGGGCACCAACGTGCTGGGGATCTGGGATGAGCTCTTCTTTATCTGCACCGTTTTTATCCTCCTGCGCCGGCACCTGCCTCTGGCCCAGGCCAACGTGCTGCAGGCCGTCCTGTTCACGTCCTTCCTCTGGGAACTGGGGTTCCACGCCTGGGCGCCGGTGTTCATCTTTCCCTTCGCCCTGCTCCAGGCGTTCATCTTCACCCGGACAAAGTCACTGTCCTACATCGTGGCCGTGCACCTGCTGTTCGATTTCGTGCTGTTCCTGGTCCTGCTGCATGCCCACAACCGCGCCTGGATCGACATCTTCGTCTACTGACGGTGCAGCGAGCGGGCGCGGCGTACCAATCGCGGGCCGAGCCCCGCCCGCAAGCCAGGAAGCCCGCTCCCGCCTGGGCAGGGGAATCCTGTCCAGGTCCTCTGCGGCGACGACGGCGGCCCGGCCTGCGCGGGCACCGGCCTGTTCCGCCAACACGCCGACGTCCCCGTACCGGGACGAGAAATGCGTGAGGACCAGCATTCCGGCCCCGGCAGCGGAGGCCAGATCGCCGGCCTGCCCGGCAGTGAGGTGAAGATACCGGGAGGCCAGCCCGGCGTCGTCGTCGCTGAACGTTGACTCCGCCACGAGGAGGTCCACGCCTTCGGCGAGCTCCCCGGCGGCGTCGCATTCCGCGGTATCCATCACGAACGCGAAGCTCTGGCCGGGGCGCGGAACGCTCACGTCTTCCAGCCGTACCCCGTTGAGGTTTCCCTCCCGCTGCAGCCGTGCGACGTCTCTTCCTGAGATTCCCGCCGCCGCAAGCTGATCGGGCAGCAGCGTGCGGCCGGCGGGCTCGACCAGCCGGTAGCCGAAAGTCTCAATGCGATGCCGCAAGGGCCGCACCTCCAGGCCGGGCGCGATCGGCCCCGGTGCGGAATGCGGGTGCAGCCGCAGTTCGAGGCCGGGGGAGGCGAGGGACACGAGGGCGCGGACCACCTCGGTGCCGGAGACCGGAAAATGCAGGTCCACCGGGTGCTGCACACCATCGAGCACCATTCGCGACAGTACGCCCGGAAGTCCGAAGCAGTGGTCCCCGTGAACGTGGGTCAGGCAGATCCGCGTCACCTGGCTGGCTGAGACGCCGGCGTGGATCATCTGCCGCTGGGTGCCTTCGCCGGGATCGAAGAGCATGCCCTCGCCGTCCCAGCGAAGCAGGTACCCGTTGTGGTTGCGGTTCCGCGTGGGAACCTGCGACGCGGTGCCGAGAACGACCAGTTCACGCATGGGACCGAGCATCTCACGCCGCAGTACCGGAGGACTACACGACGACGGCATTCCGCCGGGGCTGCTCCAGCTATACCGCACAGAACGCCTTAGGGAGTTCGATCCTCCGCCCGCGGGAACGGCAGAATAGTGGGATGACCGACGCCTGTGACTTCGTGGACGCCTCGCTCCAGCGCGAGAGCTCCTGGCTCCGGGCAGAAGAAGCACAAGCCCGGCTGGGCGACGGGCTCCAGTACTACGGCGCCTCCGTGGGTGCTGTGCGGGGGACCATCCGCGACATGCTGCGCCGCCACCGGGACCTCACACACGATGACATTACCGCGCTCAGCACCGAACTGTGGTCGGTGCCCGTCTTCGAACGCCGGCTGGCGGCGGTTGTCCTGCTGCAGTCCCGGGTTGCCCTTCTGGACAACTCCGACCTCACCCGGATCGAGGGCTTTGTGCGGGAGGCGCAGCTGGGTGGGCTGGCGGACCCCCTCGCAACCGACGTCGTCCGTCCCTTGATCGCAGGCCTGGAAGGGCAGGCAAGGGCACGGGCGGACGTTGTGCTGGACCGCTGGGCGGGGGATCCGGATCCGTGGCTGAGGCGGGCAGCCGAGCTGTCGCGGGCGGACGCCCCTCAGCCGCCGGCCCGGCGCTCCACCACCCCGTAGGCCTTGCCCTCCAGGAACTCCCAGTCCGTCACCACCATGAACCCGAGGGCGCTGACGCGGTCGTTGAGGACCAGGACGTCGAAGCCGCCGTCCCGCGGCTCCGCGTCCCACGTCGCCACATGGAGCTCCTTTCCCTCAAGGATCAGGAGCTCGGTATTGACGTCGAAGTCCTCCTGCGGCTGATCGCTCAGCTGGCAGATCGCCACGCAATAGTGTTTCACTCTTCGCCCACAGATCCGGCGCGGTCGGTGCGTTCATTCCGGTCCACCGTCCGGCCTCCTATGTGATACGGATTCCACGGGACGGTGACCAAGTGACGATTCCCCCTTGGAAGTTTTGGGCCACGACACCACCGGCGCCGACGTACTCGTCACTGGTTGGATACCCGAGCTGGCCGTTTTCCCAGCGCTGTGCTGCCCAGGCGGCGCCGATGGCGCCCTTGGTGCTGTGGGCACCTGTGACCGCGGACCAGTGGACCTGGCCTCCCTGGAACACCTGGTAGACGCCACCATTCTTGAGTCCCGGGATCTCGTCGCTGACCGGGTAACCCAGCGCTCCGTTTTCCCAGCCTTGCGCGGACCAGGCCGATCCTATGGCTCCGAGGGTGGCGTGTGCCCCCGAGGCTGGCGACCAGTGGATCTGGCCGCCTTGGAAGACCTGGTAGACGCCGCCGCCCTTCAGTCCGGCGACCTCGTTTGTGAGGGGGTAGCCAAGTTTTCCGTTTTCCCAGGACTGCGCGGCCCAGGCTGCACCAATGGCACCTCTGGTGCTGTGGGCTCCGGTTGCGGGTGACCAGTGGATCTGGCCGCCTTGGAAGACCTGGTAGGCGCCGCCATTCTTGAGCCCCGCGATTTCATTCGTAAGCGGGGAACCGAGAAGCCCGCCGCCTGAGCCTTGGGCAAGCCAGGCTGCTCCGATGGCGCCGCCCACCACAGGTCCGCTGGGAGAGGGCGACGGCGAAGGGGACGGAGAGGGCGAGGGAGACGGGGAGGGGGAGGGTGAGGGAGAAGGCGACGGTGAGGGAGAAGGCGATACCGGGGACTGGCCCAATGCCTGTGCGACTGTGCGGACCGACGTCGTACCGTTTGCTGTCCGTGCGGCCAGCCATGTGACGAATTCCTTGAACAGTGCGGGGCTGATCGACAGGGACGGGTCCGTTCCGTTGGCGATCTCGTGGAAGGTCAGCTGCAGCCAGCCGCCGGTTGTCTCCGCGTTGGTGACGGTGGCCTGCAGGTCCGCCAGGCTCCACGTGGCGGCCACCTGGTCCGGTGCCCTGGTGACCATGGGTTCCTGCGGCGGTAGCGTTTCGGCCACAGGGCAGTCGGCGCAGCTGGCAGGAGATCGGATGTCGCCGAGGCCCCGGGAACTGGCGTACCCGCAGCCGCTGACTGCGGACTGGGCCGTGGCATTCACCGCAGCGAAGGGGTAGGCGAAGTTGCGGACGGTGAAGCCCCAGCCTTCGAGGGTCGACTTGCTGTTGCAGGCCTCCGCGCTCGCGGCTGCTGCGCTGAGCGTTGTCATGTCTGGATGGGTTACGCTGTGGCCGGCGATCTCGTTGCCGCCGGCGGCCAGAGTCTGCAGGTTCGCCCGGGTCAGGAACCCGGACTGGTCCACAAAGGACGTGGTGATGAAGAAGGTTCCCACCAGACCGTGGGCTTTGAGCTCCTGCGCGGCGGCCAGCTGGCTGCCGAGGCCGTCGTCGAACGTCAGGCTGACGATGGTCGGCCCCGCGGCCTTCGATGTGCCGGCGACACCCGCCACCGTGCTGACAGCCAGCAACAGCGCTCCCAGGATGGCGACCCAACGCCGGCCGTGCATACCCCCGGCCGTAGGCTCTGGGAGTTCCGCGACATGACGTGGCTGGTTGTGGACAGAACGATTTGACCAACGCATGATTCCTCCAGGCGTGTGAGTCCCCCCGCAAGAACATGCACGTAGACTACGCCTCGCGGCGTCAATGGAAAACACTCGAATTTGACAAACCGCAGATCCAAGTATATGTAGCGTGCCGCTACCTGCTTGTAGCAGCGCGAGCCGGGCCACAGCGGTGCCGGGGGAGGGCCCGACGGCCCCGTTACCTTGATGTGACATCCCAACGGTGGCCCGCGTACGGTGGAACGGTGCCCGTTGTCTCAGATACCGGCACTCCCGGGCGGATTGCCTAACCCTGCCGCGGTCCGGGATCCGATCGAAACCATCCGGCAGGGACGGGGAAACCACTATTGACCGGCAGAGTTCGTGCTGGTCTTCGGGGTGAAGCCGCACGCCATCCGCAACGCGGAAGGGCGCTGCGGCCGGGTGTCTCCCATCCGAATCCGACAGCTAACCTCGCAGGCATCGGGAGAGGTTAATTCATGCTTTCACGCAAACTGCCCGCTCATCATCGGTCAACCGCGCCCGCGGGGCGCTCCAGGTCCACATCGGCCGGGGGCCGGAGCAGGGCCGGCCGGCAGGCTGCGGTCATAGCCGCTGCCTCGGGCCTGGTCCTGTCCAGCGGCATGGCGGCCCAGGCCGCTGAAGCCCCGGCGGAACGTGACTCAGCTCCGGCGTCCGCCCCCGACATCAATGCCCAAGTGGGTGCCCCGCTCAGCGCTGATTCCCATGTCAGGATCAGCTACGAACGTCCGGACGTCAGCACCACCCCCGCCCCCGTGGAGGTATCGGTCGAAGAGCCCGTCCCGGCAGTGGCGGCAGCCGCCGCGGCGGCTCCGGCGCCTGCCGCTCCTGCTGTTTCCGTGCAGGTCCAGGCTGCGGTGCCCGCTCCCGCCCCGGCGCCTGTTGCCGGCGGTGTCAACGCCGCCATGGTTTCTGCCGCCTACGCGCAGCTGGGCATCACCCAGGACTGCACCGCCATGGTGGAAAAGGCCCTTGGCTCAGCCGGCATTCCGGTCGGGGACCTGGGACCCATGCAGTTTATGAACTATGGCTCCGTAGTGGGGGAGCCCCAGCCCGGCGACATGGTGGTGCAGTCCGGCCACGTCGGCATCTACATCGGCGACGGCCAGGTGATCAGCGGCGGAATGAACGGCGTAAACGCCACCGTCACGCACCCGCTGTCCTGGCTGACGGCCACCGGCGGCGTGACCTTCGTCCGCGCCGGAGCCTAGCCTCCCCGCCCTTCTTCAAGCGGGCGTAACGGCCGGCGATCAGCTGCCTTGGGGGCAGCAGGTCGCCGGCCTTCCGCGTATTCGTGGCACAACGGCGCACACGGGTACCTCAGGGCGGCGAGATGGTGAGCTGGGCCGTGATCTCGCCTTCCGCGAATTTGATGCGCAGCAGCGCGTCGCGGGTGTCCGCCGGAAGGGTGAAGCGGACGCCACCCGACTTGCTCGAATCGCCCGCGACCAACTCGTTCAGGCCGGGATCGGGGGAGTAACTGACGCCACCGACGTTCAGCCTGAACGTTGAGTCCCAGAAGTTCAGGTCATACCGGCCGTGGTTGGTGCACCTGAGCGTGAGGGTCAGTGCGATTTTGCCGGACACATCGGGGCGCGCAGTGGCGTTGAGAATTTCATATTCGACGTCGGCGGCCCGGTACGTGCGTTCGGCTGGCAGGGCTACCTTCCACTCCGCGCGGTTACCTGTGCCGGACCCGGGGGCGGACGTCGACGCACCAGCGCCCGGCTGTGCGGCGCCGGTGGAAGCGGCCGGGGAACCCGTACCGGAGGCGCTCGCCGTCGAAGCGGCGGGACGGCCGGCGTCGAACATCCCCAGTTGCCCCATGCCGAGCAGCAGCCCCGTCACAGCGGTGATCACAGCTGCTGCAGCGGTCAGCAGGCCGGGCAGCGTAGCCCACCAGTTGTTGGGTTTTTCCTCCGCCATAGCCGTTCCCCCTGGGTCCCGTGTCAAGGTCAGTTCAGTCGTATCCCGGCCGTACACCCTCGAACTTCCAGTGCGCAACGGCCCTGTTATCCCCGCCCCGAGACTCGTACTCTGGTTCTTGGAGGTGATTGCCATGAAGGCAACCCAGGGAGACCGGATCACTATCCGGGGCAAGACGGTCGGATCGTCGGAGCGGCACGGCCAGATCGTTGAGGTTCACGGCGCTGATGGAGCGCCGCCGTATGTGGTGCGATTCGACGACGGCCATCAAACCACTGTCATCCCCGGCGGGGACTTCGTGATTGACAGGATCCACCCGCAGCAGTGAACCCGCAGTAGTGGCCCCGCAGCCAACCGGGCTGTTGTCCGCCCGGCCGCTTCGGTTGCTTCGGCGCGGCCGGTTACTCGGGGGACTTGGCGAACACCGCGGCGCTGACGAACTCCACCCCGGTGAAGGGTTCGTCGCCTTCGACCCACGCGTCATGGCCTGGCGGGATGCTGTAGGAATCATGAGCGGCGATGTTGATCTGGTTGCCGTCAGAGGTCTGGACCACGAGTTTGCCGGAAACGCAAAAACCGACATGGCTGAGCTGGCATGACTCGGTCTTAACGACGGGCTTGATGCACTCGGACCAGCGCCAGCCGGGTTCAAATTTGAATCTTCCGATGGTGTAGGCGTCGACGGATACAAGATCCACTTCCGTCTTATCGGGGCGGCGCTGTTCGTCCGGAGAATTGTGGGACTTAACTGCGAGTTGAGCGACAACATTCGTGGTCATGGCTCTCTCCATCAATCAGAATTGCGGATGGGGCTGTCCGGGCCGCAACGGCGACCGGCCAGCGGAGTCGGCTTGCCAGGCTTGAACCCGCGCGGCGAACCGATGTAGCGATCGTCTTACGATGCCCAGCTTCCTCCGATCCCGGATTCTTGTCGAGACCCCGTGGCGGAACGCAGCCGGCCGCCCGCCGGCAGCCCCGACCTAGAAACTGGACGAACTTCCGGACCCGGAAAAACTGCCGCCACTGGCGCCATAGCCGGTGGTGCTGCCGCCGCCGCGGGCCGTGCTGACGCTGCCCACGCCTGTGCTGAATCCGGTGTTGAAGGCCGGGACCGAGAAGAAGTAGTACGACGGATAGACCGTGCCCAGGATGCTGGGCTCGTAAGCGCGGCCGTGCTTGGCCTTGGTGCCCGCCTGGGCGTTTTCCATTTCCTCGCGCATCGTTTTGGCTTCCCGCTCGTTCTTCGCGAAGCCTGCAATAACGGTGTCCGCGTGGTTCTTCAGCAGTTCGGTCAGATGCGTCCGGGCATCACGCAACCGGTCCAGGGCAGTTTCGGGGCTGATGGTGCCCTCGGCGAGTTCGGCCGACCAGCGCTCGATGTCAGGTTGGCTCTGCTCGCGGAAGGACCGGAGCGCCGCAGCTGTCGCCGAGTCGCCCTCGGCATGGCGCTTGCTGAGCATCTGTTCGATGGCGGCCAGGTCGCTGCGGAACGGCGCCAGCTGCCGGTCCCACGCAGGTGCCCACGCCGATCCGCGGTTCAGCAGGGCGTTGGTGTCGGCTATGACGTCATCGAGCGCATCCAGTTCCGCAGACGCGTCGGCATAATTCCGTACCAGCTTCAGGTTGGGCCGCCGTCCCATGGCCCGCGGAGTCAGCGCGTGCGCCTGGTTGGACAGCTGGGTGGCCGCGTTGTACTTGGCCAGGAAAGTGCGGTGCTTCTCCAGGACCGTGCTGCCGTACCGCGAGGACTCCGGGATGGTGCCGGCGTTCAGCTCGGTGACTTGCAGGTCCATGCTCACGTTGGCGTAGCTGGCGTCCCCGCGGGCGAGTTCCCGGCGGCTGTCCACCCTGGTCCGCCATCGCACAATCAGCCAGGTGGCGGCGCCAAGGACAGCCGCTGCCACGGCGCTCCAGGCCGTGACCAGGAACGCCGCTGACCGGTACCAGGGCTGGTTGATCAGTTCCGCTCCGCGCCGGATGCCGGCGATGGTTCCGTCGGTCCACTGGGCATCCCGCAGTAAATCCTTGGAAGCGTTCTGGATTTCCTCCCGCTGTTCCAGGGACACCTTGCGGTCCTCGCCCATGTACGTGCCCACATGGCGGCCTACCGGATCCAAGGCGAAGATGAAGAGACCATCCGCCCATTTCTGGCCGTCCGTGCTGATCCATTCCGGATGTTCGGCGCGGGCGAAGCGAAGGACTTCCTCGTTGAGGTTGTCCGCCGCCGCACCGCGGTAGGTGAAGACCGCAACGCGGGTGGGTTCGTAGAAGTCGATGGCTTCCACCGCCGGGACCAGCCGGCTGCGGTCCAGCACGCCTGCGCGGTCCTCCACCACGAACTCCACCGGCGGTTCCGCCAGGGCGGCGGCGGAACCGCAGAGCAGGCCGAGCAGGACAAGCAGTACGGCAGCCAGGAGCCTGCGCATGATTCCCTTTTCCCGTGGAGCAACATTTGTCTCCAGCCTTGTTGATGCCCACCACCGGTGATAGGGCCGAAAGTACCGTAGCTAGGGGGTGGGCCGTGCGCCATACTGACCACATGAACGCGGCGGCGGGAAGACCTAACAGGATCCTCGTGGTGATCCTGGCAATTATTGGCGTGCTGGCGGTGGCTGCGCTCGCCGTGGTCTTCTCGCGGGGTGAACCGGCCCTGCTGGATGAGTCCACGCCCCAGGGTGTGGTGCAACGCTACTCTGCAGCTGTCATCGACGGCGATGAGGCGGCGGCCACTGCCTACCTCACGGAAACCGCCCGGACCCAGTGCGTCGACTTTGAGCGGTCGTCCACGGAAAACCTGCGCGTTACCTTGGTGTCCACCACTGAACGGGCGTCGTCCGCGGACGTGAGGGTGCTGATGGTGGTGTCCAACGGGAGCGGACCCTTCGGGAACTCGGAGTACGAAACCGAGGACGTGTTCGATCTCGTCAAAACGGACGGCAAGTGGCTGATCGATTCCGCTCCCTGGCAGCTCCGGGTCTGCACGAACCGCGGAGTGAAGCCGTGACCGCTGCCCAGACGGTGCCTGCGCCCGCAGCCGGATCCGCCCAGCCGACGGTCCGGCGCCTCATCGTTTACACGCTTCTTTTCGCCCTGGTCGTGGTGACCGCCATCGGCCTGAGCGGGCTGTTGGGGAGGCTCCTTGGCGCGGGAACGGTGCTCGTCTCAGGTGACGTGGCAGGCCTGGCCCGCTCGCTGGCGTTCACCCTGATCGGCGGCCCCATGGCTGCCGCGCTCTGGTGGTTCGTGTGGCGGCGGCTCGACGACGCCATTGAGCGGTCGTCCGCGGGCTGGGGGCTGTACCTGACGGGCATGTATGCGGTCTCGCTCATCACGTCGGCCACAGCGCTGCTCAGTGCCGTGGCCGCGGTCATCGGGGGCGAACGGCTGGGCTGGCAGCTGTCACTGTCCAACGGACTGGTCT
The DNA here is from genome assembly GCF_059423525.1 of Arthrobacter sp. GW460-12-1-14-TSB2. Taxonomy (NCBI): domain Bacteria; kingdom Bacillati; phylum Actinomycetota; class Actinomycetes; order Micrococcales; family Micrococcaceae; genus Arthrobacter; species Arthrobacter sp. GW460-12-1-14-TSB2. The sequence goes on along the minus strand of NZ_JBWKYC010000001.1, from coordinate 460,138 downwards.
GGGCCGCCGTGCTGGCGTGGCACCGCTGGATGTGGCGCCATCCGCGGAAAAGCCCCTCGCTGATTCCGGACGTTCCCACGGTTGTGGGGGCGGCTTTCGGGCTCATCATCGGTGTGGGCGGCTCGATCACAGCGCTCGCGAATCTCCTGGACACCGCGATTCAGGGCTTCACCGCGTCCGCGTCCCTCGGGGATCCGTGGTGGAAGCTGGTGCTTCAGGCGCTCGCCTGGGGTCTCGGTGGCGTCGCCATCTGGTGGTGGCACTGGATTCACGACGGCGGACGCCGGCTGACGACTGATTTCGCCGGCGTCGCCCTGGTAGTTATTGGAATCCTGGGTGCTGTCCTCCTGACGGTGGGCGGCTTCGGTACTGTCTTGTTTGTCCTGCTCAGGCTTGCCTTTGACCGCACGGACCCGGTGAGTGAAATTCTGGAGCCGCTCGGCGCGGCGATTGCGGCCGGCGCAGTGGGTTCCCTCGTCTGGGCGTACCACCGGGCCGTCTCCGCAGGACGATCGGGCACCACGCTGCAGGCGGCGAAGCTTGTGACGTCAGGGGTGGGCCTGGCGGCCGCCGCCACCGGAATCGGCATTGTGGTCAACTCCGCCCTCAGCATCGCGGCGACGCCACTGGCCGGCGACGGCATCCGTACCCTGCTGCTGGGCGGAATCAGCGCGCTGGCAGTTGGTGGACCTCTCTGGTGGCTCACCTGGAAACCCGGGGTTCCGCCCGAGCCGACCGAACTCGGACGCCGCGGCCGGCGGGTGTATCTCATCGCCGTGTTCGGCCTGAGCGCGATCGTCGCCGTCATCACCCTCCTGGTGATCGGATACCGGGTCTTCGAATTCCTGCTCGACGACGTCAGCGGCGGAAGCCTGGTGGACCGCACCCGGGCGCCGCTGGGCCTGCTGGTGGCGACGGGGCTCGCTGCCGGGTACCACTTCGCGGTCTGGCGTCACGACCGTTCGCTCACTGCTGCTGCCGCGCCCCGGAAGCGTACGGTCCGGAAACTGATCCTGGTGGCCGCGGGAGATCCGGAGCCGCTGGTACGGGTGGCAGCGGAGGTCACCGGTGCGGCTGTCACTGTGTGGAAAAAGGCCGACGCCGGAACCTCCGACGCGGTGGCGTCCGGTACGGCGTCTTCCGGCACTGCTTCGTCCGGCCCCACCGAGGAAGCCGCGGGCGGGTTGTCCGAACAGCTCGCCCGGGCATTGGAAGGTGTCGCGGCGGACCGTGTCCTGGTGATCACGGGCCCGGGGACCCGGATCGAAGTGATCCCGCTGGGTTCGGACTGACGGGCCTAGATTCCGAACGTCCGCTTATAGGTCCGCACCGCGTTGTTGACCGTGGGGAAGAAGTGGTCCGGGCCGAACCTGCTGCTGACCCCGAACTTGAGCAGGCGGTCCTTGACGGGGCCCTTCAACTCGGCGAAGACCAGGCTGATGCCCTGGCCGGCCAGTTCGTCGTCGAGTTCCACAAGGTCGTCCAGGGCGGTGGTGTCCAGGTCCGTAATGGCCTCCGATGCCACAATCACCCATTTGACCGGTCCCGGGGCCTTCGCCACAAGATGGCGGATGTGCTCCGCAAACACGGCACCGTTGGCGAAGAAGAGCGGGGCGTCAAAGCGGGCGATCACGAGGCCCGGGACACGCTGGCCCTCCGGGTGCCGGCTGAGGTCGTGGTAGCCAGGGACGTCCTCCAGGCTGGCAAGCTCAGTGCGGTACGGATCCCACGCCCGCCGGACGAACGCGATGAGCGACAGCCCGATGGCAATGACGATGCCCTGCAGCACGCCGACGAACGCGACCCCGAGGAACGTGGCAATGAGGAGGGCCGTTTCCATCCGGCTCATCCGGACCAGCCGGAGCATGGTCTTGACGTCGACCAGCGAGGCTGCAGCCACGATGACGACGGCGGCCAGCGTGGTGGTGGGGAGGAATGCCGTCACCTCGGGCGCCGCCACCATAAAGACCACCACCAGGAGCGCGGCGACGATGCCGCTGAAAGGCGTGCGGGCTCCGGCGTCGAGCGCGATCGGCGTCCGGGAAGAGCTGCCGCAGACCGGAAAGCCGCCGAGCATTCCGCTGGCCACGTTGGCGATCCCCAGTGCCCCCATTTCCTGGTTGCCGCTCGTGTGGATGCCGCGTCGTCCGGCGAGGCTTTTGGACAAAGTGGACGTATCAGCAAATGCGATCAGGGCGATGCCGGCCGCCGGCCCGATTAGCCCGGCAACATCGTGCATGGTGATGCCTGCAAGCGCCGGTGCCGGCAGGCCGGGCGGGAGGGCTCCGACCATCGGCATGGCGTCCTTGAGGTCCAGGGCGGCGGCCGCTGCAATGGAGGCTGCCACAGCCAGCAGTACGCCCGGAACCTTCCAGGGAAGGAAACGGCCGGCAACGATGATGGCCACTGTGGCGACCCCGAACAGCAGCGCCACGGGATTGGCGGCTCCACGCAGGACGGCTTCGACGGTCTCCGTCGCCTTCGCCGGCAGCGTGTCGCCGGAGACTGTGATCCCGAGCAGCCTGGGCAGTTGGCTGACGATGATGGCGAGGGCGATGCCATTGAGGTAGCCCACCCGGATCGGCTTGGACAGCAGCCCGGTGACGAAGCCCAGCCTGAAGATCCGGCCGGCGACGAGGAAGATTCCGATCAGGATTGCCAGGACGCCGGCGAGCGCCACGGCATGGGCCGGATCCCGTCCGGCGAGCGGGAGCAGTGCGGCGGCGATCATGGGTGCCAGCGATGAATCAGGTCCCACGATGATCACGCGGGCGGGTCCGAAAACCGCGTAAAACAGCATGGGCACCACCGACGCGTACAGCCCCGTGACCGCGGGCAGCCCCGCCGCTTCGGCGTAGGCCATGCCGGCGGGTATCAGCGCCGCGCTAAGGGCTGCTCCCGCGGCAAGATCGGACTTGAGCCAGGGCAGCTGGTATGTCCGGGCCAGCTGGATGCCCGGAACGGCTTTCAGGATCCAATCGCGGTGCATTGGGGCCTCCCGGGCTGGTGGTCGGCGTCAGGTTACGGCGTGCCTTGGATGGGGCCGTAATCCTGGCCGTATTCGGCCGAGACCAGGATGGGAAGGTGGTCCGAGGCGCCGCGTGGCAGGGTTTCCACGCTTTCGATGTCCAGGCCGAGGGAAGTGGCAAAGTCGAAATGCCCCTTGAAGACCTTGTACCTCGTGTAAGTCCGCCGGTCGCTGAGGGAGAGCTCGTACCCGGAGTTCTTCATGTGTTCGTTGAGATTTTTGGTGAAGAACGGGTAGTTGAAGTCACCCACCATGAGCGTCATCAGCCCGCTGCCCATCCCGAGGAGCTCCGCGTGGGCCGCCTTGATCTGCTTGCGGCGCAGCGAATTGGAGGCCGTCAGGGGCGCCGCGTGGAATGAGGCGATCACCAGCTCATGGTCTGTTTCGTTGTCCACCACCCGGGTGCCGATCAGACGCTCATGGGCCGGGGCGAGGACGCGGTCGTGCAATGACTTCTTCAACGCGAAAGTGTTGGTTTCAAAGGCTGTGAAGCGGTCCATCCGGTAGTAGATGGCGAGCCCCAGCCTGTTGCCCTTGGTTGAATCGGCCAGGTGAAGCGGCCCCAGTGTGTCCGGCAGATCCGTGGTGTCGCACTCCTGCAGGCACAAGGCATCTATCCCGAAGTCGCTGGCCAGATCCTGCAGTTCACCGACCGCCGCGTGCTTGCGAAGGTTGTAGCTGATGACTCGTATCAGGGGAATACCTCTTCCGAGCGTAGTAAGGAGAACCGACTCCTGAGTCTAGTCCGTACATGGTGCCGAGCACAGAAGGCCCGCGCGGAAGGACGGCACGGAAGGGCGGCGGGCGAAAGCGGCCAGGCATGACGGCGGGGGGCGCGGCCGCGCCGTCGTCCCCCGCCTGCGTATTGCCCCTAGCGGCCGCCGGGACCGCGTGCGGCGGTGTATTCGCCGGCGGTGACGGTGCCTTGCTCCTGGGCACCGTCAAGTGTTCCTTCTCCGAGGCCGGCGGTGACCTTGGCGGTCCCGCCGGTGTACACCGTGTATTCCTCGCCGGCCGTGATGGCTGCGGAGGAGTAGACCAGCGAAGCTGCCTGCTTGGAGGTCACGAACGTCCCCACGACTGCGCCGCTGGAGTCCGCCAGTTGGATGGTGGTGCCGGCCGGAAGGGCCGAACCGAAGGTCAGTTGGACGCCGGACTGCGCCGAGGACGTCCCCGGGGTGACAGCCATGCCGGAGCTTCCCGCGGCCGCCACCGTTCCGCCGTTGACCACGAGTTCGCCGTTGACGTCCAGTGCGCCGTTGCCATCGTTGGTGGGGCCGTTGATCACTACCGTGCCGCCGGTGATGGTGGCGCTGCCGTTGGAGTCCAGGCCGTCACCCTGCGAATTGATGGTGAGTGAGCCGCCGCTGATGTCCACGGTGTAGTCTCCTGCGGCCATTTCTCCGCCGCCGCCACCCATGCCGCCGCCCATTCCGCCCTGCGAGGTGGTGCCCGTGCTGCCCCCGGAAGCGTTGACGCCGTCGTCGTTGGAGGTGACGCTGGCGGTACCGCCCGAGATCACGATGTGCTGGGCTTCCAGGCCTTCTTCGGACTCTTTCACCGTGGCGGTGCCGGCGGCGATGGAGAGCGTGTTGAAGGCCTTGATGCCGTCGTCGCCGGCGCTGACGTTGAGGGTTCCACCGTTGATGAGGACCCAGCCGCGGCCTTCGTCCTCTTCGTTGTCCGACTTGAAGCCGTCGTCGCCGCCCGTGACCTGGTAGGCGCCGTCGAGGAGGACCGCGTAGTCCTTGCCCACGATCCCGTCGTCCTTGGCGTCCACGGTCACATTGCCCGCGGCCAGCACCAGGCCGTCCTTGGCGGAGATGCCGTCGTTGTAGTTGCCGTCCACGGTCAGTGAGCCGCTGCCGGCGATGGTGAGGTCGGCCATGGAGTACAGCGCGGCGTTGGGTGCATCGTCGCCCTGGTCGGTGTAGCTGGCGGCGTCGGCCAGGGTGTTGGAGGTGCCCTCTGCCAGGAAGACGATTGCTTCGTTGGCGCTTTGCACCACAAACGGGGATCCGGTGGAGCTGGTCACGTCCGCGCCGTCCAGGATGATGCGCACTACGTCCTCTTCACCGGCGGCAACCACCACCTGCCCGTCCGTCAGCGAACCGCTCAGGCGGTAGGTTCCGGCAGCGCTGATGGTGACAGTATCGCCGTCGACCTTTACCGCGGAGGACGAATCTGATGTAACAGCGCTGGCGCCGTCCGCCAGGGTCACGGCGACTTCGGACGCGGCGTCCCAAGTGAGGTCGTCGGCGTCGTAGTGGGTGTCCGCCGAGAGGGTATCCGGGGAGACGGCCTCGGCCGTTCCGGACGACCCTGACGTTGTTGAGTTGGAAGTGGCGCCGGTGATCGAGGTTCCGGTGGAGGTGGTGCCGGCCGCGGAGCAGCCAGCCAGGCCCACGGCAATGGCCAGTGCGGTGACGGAGAGGTAAGTGCGGAAGCTTTTCATGGTGTGTGTTCCTTCGGTGAAGTATGTGCGTGAAGCGGGGGAGGTCGGCGGGGGAAGCCTGCCCGGGAAGGGTTCAGGCGGCGGGGCGGAGGGCCAGAGTCCGGCGTAGCGTGCGGTTCCAGCGGTTGGCCGGCAGTTCGGGGCAGAGGGCCGCCATTCCTGTGGCGAATTTGGAGATCCTGGAGGGCCGGACGCCGTGGGCCCAGAGGTGCCGGTCCAGCGGACCCGCCGTCGACCCGGACTTGGTCTCTAAAATCACGGCGCCATCCAGGACCCAGGCCTGTTCCCCGGGCCGCTGCCAGGTGACGTCCGTGTCGATGGTGGCCCGGCTGCCGGAGTCCGGCAGGTACAGGGTGGTGCGGTGGTAGCGCGTTTCCAGCACCGGGCCCAGGGGGCTGTCCGGAACGCAGCCCACTGCGGCGGTGAGGGTCTCGCGGACGTAGTCCAGGCCCTCTGCCGTCAGCCGGGCGCGGTCGGTGAGTTCGTAGGGGATGCGTTCCTTGACGGTGGCCTCGCGGGCGCCTTCCGTCTTGACTTCCAGGAAGCTGGTGGCGCTGTCCACATAGGTCCTGGTGCGGACCTTGTAGCGGCGTCGGCGGCCGTAGGCGGCCAGGAGGTAACTGTCCAGCCCGGCCGAGTCGAAATAGACGGAGTCGTACGCGAAGCAGCGGCAGCCGTCCATCTCAAGGACCCGGACATCGGCGTCGAATGTGGTCAGCAGCTCCTGTGCCTGTGCCTCGGGGACCACGTACTTCCGGTCCACGCGGGTCTGCAGTGCGGCCGCCGCGTTCAGCTGGTCCAGCCCGATAGACGGGAGCAAGCGGAGGGAGTCCAGGACGCCGGCCTGCGCCGGGGCGGTCATGCCGCACCGGCCGAGGCATGGACGGGAGCGGAAGCCGGAGCGGAGACGGGGTCGGACAGCGGCGGGACGGTTCCGGGAATGGCCTCCGGGTACGCTGCGGTGAAGGTTGCGGCCGGGAAGGTTGCAGCCGGAATGGTTGCAGGGACGTAGGCGTAGCGAACATCAACAACCGTCTTGTCGTTGACGAGGTCCAGCTCCTGCACGGTGGCCGAGTGGACCTTGCCGTGGACCACTTCTTCGAGCCGGGCGTAGAGTTCCTCGTCAACGGCGATGGCGCGGTCCAGGATCACTGTCTGGTGGCGGTACGCGGGCAGGACGCGGGAATGGTCTCCCACGAACATCACCAGCAGGATCATGGCCATCAGCGCCAGTGGCAGCCACACGGGGTCGATGCCGAGGCCGGCGATCAGGCCCAGGGCCAGTGCTGAGAAATAGTAGGCCACCTCGTGCTGCGCCAGTTCGGTGGAGCGCAGCCGGATGATGGACAGGACACCGAAGAGGCCGAGGCCCAGGCCCACGCCGGCGGCCGAGCCGGAGAGTGCGGCCGCAACTGCCATGACGCCGACGTTCATGCCGAGGTAGGACACCACCAGGTCGCGGCGCCGGTGCCGGCGGAGGTACAGGGCGAAGGTCAGGATGCTGATGGCGGCCAGGTCGGCGGCGATGAGGACGAGGGGTGTCATGGGATTCTCCGGAATCTGATTGGTGGACTGGTTTTCACGATCCACGGCCAAACTGTGCAGGTGCTGTGGCGGAACCTAGGCCGGAATATGAGTGTTTGCCGGGAGTTCATCTGCTGTTTCCGCCGCGGCTTTGCCGTTGACCTTCCCGGCATTCTTCCCGGCAAAGAGGAACCGCTGCTGCACCGCGTAGCTGGTGGCCAGCAGGGCGATTTCGGCAAGGATTTTGGCGGGAAGCATGGCCAGGGACAGCGCTTCAAAGGCGGCGATCAACCCGAAGTTGGCGGCCAGCAGCACCGCGACCAGGGCGAAGTAGCGGACGCCGGTCCGGGCGGCGGGCTTCTCGCGGCCGCGCCGGAACACCAACCGCCGGTTGACGGCGAAGTTGACGGCCGAACTTACGGCCCGGGCGCCAACCACCGCAAGGAGCAGGGAGTCGGTGGCCGCGGTGAGGAGGAGGAACATCAGGGTGTCCACCAGGAACGCAGTGAAGGAGGACGCCAGGAACTTCAGCAGCGGGGCATAGATCCGGGCGGAGTCCGCCACCGGCCTGAAGTGCGAACCCGCGTTGTGGTCCAGGTACACGGTCGCGATGTCGACGCTGTTGATCGCGTACCCGGCCTGTTTGGCTTCCAGCAGCAGGTTCAGCTCGTACTCGTAGCGCTCGCCGTGGACGGACCGGAGCCAGGGGAGCATGGAGGCGGGGTAGCCGCGGAGGCCCGTCTGGGTGTCGGAAATCCTTTGGCCGGTGGCGAGGGTGAACAGCAGCCGGGTGGCGTTGTTGCCGAACCTGCTGCGGGCCGGGACGTTGCCTGTGAAGCTTCGAGTGCCCAGGACCATGGCCGGTGAGCCGGGTTTCACCGCGGCAGCCACCTTGAGGATGTCCACGATGGTGTGCTGGCCGTCGCTGTCGGCGCAGACCACGTTGCGGCCCGGGAGGTGGTCGGCGATGAAACCGAAGCCGGTCTTGAGCGCGAAGCCCTTTCCCCGGTTGGTGGCGTAGCCGACGACGTGGCACCCGAGTGCCTTGACGCCGTCGAACACGTCCCGGTAAGCGGGACCGCTGCCGTCATCAACCACCACCACCGTGGCCCATGGTTCCGCGTCTCGGATGGAGCGGATCAGGTCGGGCAGCTGCCGGTCAGGCTCGTAAGCCGGGATCAGGATGATCATGTCGGCCTCCTACTGCGCGATGTAGAGGATGTCGGAGATGCCGCGTTCCTTGTTCTCGCCCAGGGGGTTGTTGACCAGCTCCCCGTTGAAGTACATGGTGGAGGACCCGCCGCCGTCGATGTTGTACGCGGTGGTGGCGCCGAGGCCCTGCATGATTTTCGCCAGCCCGGTCATGGTCACGCCGGCGCTGTAGCCGGGGCTCCGGCCGTCCACCACGACGAAGACGAGGTGGTTTTCGTCGATGATGCCGACGGCGGTGCGGGGCTGTTCGCCCTGGATGGAGTGGTTGCCGAAGTTGGTGTCCACTTCCATGTCCTCGATGCCCGCGGCGACCTCGCCGTCGTTCAACAGGGACGGGCCGAAGGAGAGGGTGTTCCAGACCCCGTCGGCCAGCAGTTGCTCAGCGGTGGTGGCGGTCTCGTCGTAGACCTTGACGGTGCCGTCCCGGTAGAAGGCCAGGCCCTGCCGGGCGCCCTCGTCGCGGAACACCACGCCGTTGCGGATCACGATGCCGGTGTCGCGGAAGCCGTAGTAGTCGCCGTTGATGGCAAACACGGCGTTGTTGGCCTCGGCGATGGCGGACGTGGTCTCGGTGATGTTTTCGCCGAAGCTGTCGTTGGCGAACGCCGACTGGAGGGTGGTGGCGTCGTCCAGTACGACGTCGGCAACATAGTACGTGACGGTGCTGTCGCCGCTGCCGGTGGTCACCGTGGAGATGCTGATGTTGGAGCTGCCGGAAACATAGGACGTGTCGGTGGTGACCGCGGCGGTGGTGCCGCTGGATTCGGTCGTGGTGTCGGCCGCGGTACTGCTCTGGCTTGCCTGGTAGGCGGAGACGTCCGAGATTTGCACGTGCTGGACTACAAAGCGGTCCAGCGCCCAGGCGGTGGCTCCGCCGGCGGAAAGGGTGAGGGCGACGGCCCCGGCGACGACGGCGCGCCGGATGCGGCCGCCTTTGCGTTTTTCGTTCGTGAGAGGAGTCATGCCTTTATTTCTAGGCTTCGGACTTATGCCGGCCATGAGGCCTTGTTATGAGGAAGCTGTGAGGACAAAGGCAAGCTGTGAGCCGTCTAGCGATAGTGTGTTCTGGGATCATCACCAGCCATGCGAAAGGGTCGACGTTGACTGCAGCACTTCCGGAACTCGCCGAGGGGGAGTTCTACTACGAGTCATTGGGCGGCGGACAGTTCCGTTCCACGATCCACGCCCAGGGTGCCTGGAACGAGCATGAGCAGCACATGGCGCCCGCATCCGGGATCATGGCGGACTGCCTGGAGCGGCATGCCCCGCGGGACGACGTCAGGATGGCGCGCCTGAGCTACGAGATCCTGGGACTGATCCCCGGCGGCGAGTTTGAGGTCGTCACCACCACCCTCCGTCCGGGCCGCACCATCGAACTGCTGCAGGCCGAACTCGTGGCTGGGGGGCGCGTGGCCATCCGCCTCACCGCGTGGCGGATGATCACGTCCGATACTTCGGCGGTCGCCGCCGTCGAAGATGCCTGCATTCCCGGACCGGAAGAGTGCTCTCCGTACGACGCAGCGAGCGTCTGGCCGGGAGGCTACATCCGGTCCCTGGAAATGCGTGTTGCCGACGGACACCGCCCGGGCTCCGGGACAGTCTGGATCCGAACCGCGCACCCGCTGACGGACAAGGCCGATAGTGGCGACCTGGCGCGGCTCATGGGCCTGGTGGACACCGCCAACGGAATAGCGGCGCGGGTACCTCCGGGGAAGGACAGCTACGCGTTCCCCAACCTGGACCTGCAGATCCACATGTACCGGAAACCCGCCGGCGACTGGCTGGGCCTCGACAACGCCGTCTCCTTCGGAGCCGACGGCATCGGACTGACGTCCACGGTGCTCCACGACCTGGACGGGCCCTTCGGCCGGGCAGAGCAGATCCTGACGCTCCGCAAGACGTAGTCTTCCGCGGAACGTGGCTCCTGCGGCCGCTAGTTCCTGTGGAACACCAGCCAGCCGGCCAGGGTGGCCAAGGCAGTCAGCGCTGCGCCCCAGAGGATGTCCACGATGATCAGCTGCAGCGGCCAGGTCTTCAGCGTCGCGGCATTGGTGAGGTCGTAAGTGGCGTAGGCGAAGGCGCCCAGGGCGGCACCGTAGCCCACCGCGCTAAGCCAGCTGCCGCCGTCGAGCGCGGGTCGCAGGGCGAAGAACACAATGCCGGCAATGTAGATCACGTAGAAGACCACCGCGTACCCTAGATTGGGCCGGTCGGCCAGCAGTTCACCAATCTGTCCGCGGTAAAAGGGGTTCATCGTCTTGAGCCAGATGGCGTCAATGACGGCGAAGGCGGCGGCGACGACCAGGAATTGCAGAATGACCATAAGGGAGCTTAGCAAGATGCAGCATACGGCCGGCGCACCCGCCACGCTGACCATTGTCCGGCAGGAGCAGTCGCTGGGCGCGGCGCGTGACCTGGAATTCGGCATTGAGCTGCTGGGCATGGCCAAGACCGGGCGGATCGGCCCGACGCTCAGGCTGTACCGCCCGGCTCCGACGGTCGCCTTTGGCCAGCGCGACGCGCACCTTCCCGGCTTTGAGGCGGCAGCGCAGGCGTGCCGGGAGCTCGGATTTGAGCCGCTGGTCCGGAAGGCCGGCGGCCGGGCTGCGGCGTATCACGAGGGAACGCTGATCGTGGACCATGTGGAGCCCCATGCCGATGCCATCGCCGGCGCCAAGGGGCGCTTTGCCTTTTTCGGCGGGATGCTGGCCGACGCGCTGCGGAACGCCGGAGTCCAGGCCGCCGTCGGTGAAATCCCGGGGGAGTACTGCCCCGGGGAGTTCAGCGTCCACGGCCTGGACCCGGCAGATCCTCTGCACCGGGTCAAACTGATCGGCACCGCCCAGCGGGTGGTGTCGGGTGGCTGGCTGTTCAGCTCGGTGATCGTGGTGGAGAATTCCGCGCCGATCCGCAAGGTCCTCGAAGCCAGCTACGCGGCCCTCGGGCTTGACTGGGACCCGGCCACTGCCGGTGCCGTTGACGACCTCGTCCCCGGGCTGGACGTGGCCGCCATCGAAACTGCGGTCATCAACACCTATGCCGGGTATGCGCAGCTGGACTACGCGGATTTCGCCAGCCTGCGAGCGGGCTAGGCGGCGAGCCGGCTCTTCACTTCGGCTGCCGACGGGTTGGTGGCAGCGGTACCGTCCGGGAAGAGGACGGTGGGTACCGTGCGGTTGCCTCCGTTGAGCTGCTCCACGAGGTCGGCTGTCCCTTCGACTTCTTCGATGTTGATCTCGGTGTAGCCGATGCCCTGGGCGTCCAGCTGCTTCTTCAGACGGTTGCAGTAACCGCACCAGGTAGTCGAAAACATGGTGATGGTGCCGGATTCGGGAGTGAAATCCACAGAGTTCTCCTCAGTATCGTTAGTGCTCGTCGTTATCAAAGCAGCTGTCTTTCCACTCAACGGTAACCCGTCGGCCGGTATTCCCCGGGCGCCGGGGCACCGCACCCCTGTCCCTGCCCCCTCGGGTTACGCCGGGTGACACTGCATCGGGGCGGTGGCATGCTGGTGCCATGTGTGGACGCTATGTGATGGCCAGGGCTGTCGGGGACCTGCTGGCAGAGTTTGACGCCGAACTGGAAGAGGAACTGGTGGTTCCGCCGTCGTGGAATGTTGCTCCGACCGCCGATGTGCCCATCGTGCTGGAACGGCTGGTGGACGGCAGTCCGGTCCGGCAGCTCCATGTGGCCCGGTGGGGGCTCGTGCCGTCCTGGGCCAAGGACCCTTCCATCGGCTCGAAGATGATCAATGCGCGAAGCGAAAGCGTCCTCGAGAAGCCGGCCTTCCGCAAAGCGACCCGGTCCCGGCGCTGCGCGGTGCCGGCCGACGGCTATTACGAATGGAAGGGTGAAGGGCGCGGCAAGCAGCCCTACTATGTGCACCCGAAGGACGGCCGGCCCCTGGTGTTCGCAGGACTCTACGAATGGTGGAAGGACCCGTCCAAGCCCGAGGGCGACCCGCACCGGTGGATGCTGTCCACCTCAATCATGACTACGGACTCGCCGCCCGAGGGCTATGCCGGCGGAATGCTCGCCGAACTCACCGCACTGCACGACAGGGTGCCGCTGCCCATGAACCGCGAGACCATGCAGGCGTGGCTGGATCCGCAGGCGGATGACGCTGCCGGCCTGGTGGATCTGGTTCGTGCGGGTGCGCACGACGTCGCCGAAGGCTGGACCATTGATGCCGTGGGCACCGCCGTCGGGAATGTAAAAAATGACTCGCCCGAGCTCATCCAGCCGGTGGGCAGCCTGTTCTAGCCGGCCTCCGGACCCGTGGCTCTAGACTGTGACGTTGCCGCCGGCGTCGACGGCCCACGTGGGATTGAAGGCGATTTCCCAGCGGAAGCCGTCGGGATCGGCGAAGTACCCCGTGTAGCCGCCCCATGGCTGGGTTTTCGGCGGCGCCACCACGGTGGCGCCGGACCCCTCTGCTTCCGCCATGACCCGGTCAACGTCCGCCGCGCTCCCCACGTTGTGGCTCAGCGTGACGCAGGGGACCCCGGCGGGGCTGCCCACTGACGCCTCGGCCTGCATCTGGCCTGCGTCCCAGAGGGAAAGAATGAGGCCGTGGTTGGCCTGGATGAAGACCACCTCGCCGGGGACTTCCCGGTGGACCGGCCAGCCCAGGCCGTCCACGTAGAAGGCGCGGGAGGCCTCGACACTGCGGACGCCTAATGAAATGAAGTCGACTCGAGGCTGCATTCTTAGATACTGTCATGCACATGCCCACAAATCACGGACACGACAAAGACGCCCAGGCCGACAGGGAGCAGCTCGCAGCTGTCCGCGTGGCCGTCGATGAAGTTGATGAGCAGATTGTCACCCTGATTGCCCGCCGTGAACGTCTGATCCGGATTTCCGGCACGTTGAAGGGTGATGACGCCGAGGTCAGGGCTCCGGGCCGCGTGGAGAAAGTCATCGAACATGTTCGTGCCGCCGCCGAGAAAAAAGACATCGATCCGGACATTGTGGAGAAGACTTACCGTGCGATGATCACGGCTTTCACCGAGCTTGAGATGAAAGTGCACAACGCCAGCAGCTAGCGGTTCAAAGCGCAGCTAGCGGCTCAGAGCGGTTCCTCCGTCAGAGCGATTCCTCCACGGGAACGTTCGCCTGGTATTCCCGGCCGTCGGCGTCGCTGAAGGCTGTCATCAGGTGACCCTTCTCCAGCCCCAGGACCGTGCTCATGGGAAAGTTGCCGGTAATGGTGCTGCCGGAGTGCGAAACGCCGCTGAGGTCGAAATTCTCCTCGGTGCCGTCGTGGCTGAAGCAGTAGAAGGACACAGCTTCGCCGTTCATGAACTCGATTCCCATTCTTCGTTGATGGGAATGATCCGGTGTGGCTGCGACGAGGCCAACGACATAGGCGCCCGCCCCGGGGATATTGCCGTCTATATCAAAAGTCGCCACCAAGGTGGAATCCTTGGCGGCGATGGCTACGTGCTTCAGGAGTGCGTCATGGGAGCTCATGGCTCAATCCTGCCCCCCTCGCCCGTGTCCGTCCACCCCTGATTCAGGTTTTGTCAGGGCTCCGGCGCAGACGTGAATCATTAGAAGATACATTCGAATGTTTGCGGCATCGGGGCGCTCGGATCACCCGTCGATCTTCACGTCCAAAGCCGGCGACGGTACCGTGGGGGCCTATGACTTCTGCGGACCAATTTCTGGCGGCATATGATCGGCAACTCCGCACGGACGCGGAGGCCCAAGGTGCGCTCGCCGTCGAGCGGCTGGGGCCGTTGCTGCTTTGCACCTTCGCGGGCGGCCGGGGTTTCGTGACGTATCGAAATCTCGATGGAGCCGGTTGCCGGGCGATTGACCAGTGGGTGGTGGAAGCGCTCGCGTACTTCCGCGGGGATCCGGCAGTTGTGCGGGTGGAGTGGAAAACCCGTGGTCATGACTATGCGCCCGGGCTCCATGACGCGCTGTTGGGCGGCGGATTCGAACCCGAAGAGGAGGGGTCGATCGTGAGCGCGGGCCGCCTGGAGCCGGTGCCGGGTGCCGACTTTGCGGGAATCTGGGGCGGGGCAACGCGGGAAGAGTGGCGCGGCCAAGGGATATACCGTGCAGTCACCGCGGCCCGTGCTCAGTCCGCAGTGAAGCTGGGCAAGAAACTCATCCACAGTGATTCGACCGGATACTCGCGGCCGATCCTGGAGCGCCACGGGTTTCTCCGGGTGTCAACAACCACCCCGTACTGCTGGCGGCGCTGAAGCCCGGCTGTCCCGCAAAGCTCCCGGCTCCTGCTTCGGGAAGGCCTGTATAGGTTTTGTCCCGGCTCCGGCGTAGACTTGATTATTCGAAGATATATTCGAAAGAATTGTTTCGAACGAATCATTTCAGATTTCCCCTGCGCCGTTGCGCCCACGCGTGGCGGTCAGGGGGAGTGCACTTCCGGGAGGCGCCGATGGGCTTGTTCAGCGAGGGTGTCGACGTCGTCTGCACGCCCGCCGGCCAGCCCTCGGCGCTCACCTGGGCCGGTCGTCAATACACGGTTTGCGCAGAGCCCGTGCGCTGGTTTGAGCGCAGGCAGTGGTGGGCCGAAGAAACCCGCGCACCACTGGGAACCGGCCCGGGACTGGTGGACCACGAGATCTGGCGCGTCCAGGTCCGTCCCGCTGATGAGGAGGCGGCGCCGGATGAAGCCCTCACCCTCGACCTGACCAGGAACATCGGCAGCGGCCGGTGGCGGCTGCTGAAGATCCACGATGCCCTGAGGCCGCGATCAGCATGAGCTTCACCCATCTTCACGTTTCCACCGCCTTCAGCGCCCACTATGGGGTGTCCTGGCCGGATGAGCTTGCCCAGGCGGCCGCCGCGGACGGCGCCACCGCGCTTGCCTGCACTGACAGGAACGGCCTGTACGGCACTGTCAAACACCTCAAAGCCTGCATGGCGGCGGGACTGGATCCCGTCGTCGGGGTTGACCTTGCGGTCTATGACGACGACGGCGACCTCCGCACCCAGCTCGCGGGCCGCGTCGTTGTACTTGCCCACGGACACAACAAAGGTGCCGGCTACCGGGCCCTCTGCCGCCTGATTTCAGATGCTCATGCCCGTACGTCAGGCAAGGCCGGGGGAGTGGTGCCCGTTGCGGTGACCCGCGCCGAAATCGCTTCCCGGGCGCTGCATCCGGAAACACTGGAACCGGTGCTGACTGTGCTGGTGGGGCCGGATTCAGACGTTGGCAGGGCAATGAGCGGCCGCCGGTACCTTCGCCCCCGCACGTTGTTCAAACAATGGCTGGACAGCATGCCGAAGGGAACCGTGGCAGCAGAAGTGGTGTCCCACCTCAGCGCTCCCGGGGAGCCGCTGAGCACTGCCCATGCCGTGCGCATGCTTAAGCTTGCTGCCGAGCACGGGGTTCCGGCCGTCCTGACCAACGCCGTGCGGTATTGCGCGGAAGACGGGGCTGCAACGGCGGATGTGCTGGATTCTGCCCGCACCTTGAAATCCCTGACCGAACTGACTGAGGAGCCGTTGCTTCAGCCCAACGGCCGGGGGTGGCTGAAGACCTCCGCCCAAATGCTCGAACTCGGCAAGGAGGTCATCCATGCCGCGGGCTACGGCGCCACCGACCTCACCAGGTTGCTCGGCCAAACCGAGGCGCTCGCGGACCGCTGCCGGATGGACCCGGTCGCGGACATGGGGTGGAAGCAGCCGGTGGTTCCCGAAGCTTCGGTCATCGGCATTGATGGCGATCCGCTGGTTGAGCTGACCAGGCGCTGCGAGGCCGGCATCAGCCGGCGGTTCCCGGGGATATCAGGGCGGCCCGAGGCGGAAATGCGGGCACGGCTGGAACACGAACTGAGGATCATCGCCAACCTTGGCTTCGCTTCCTACTTCCTCACGGTGGCCGAGGTGTCCCGGATGATCCTGGACATGGAGGTCAGGGCCGCGGCGAGGGGCTCCGGGGCCTCCAGCCTGGTGAACTACCTGATCGATGTCAGCCAGGTGAACCCGCTGCAGCACGACCTCATTTTCGAGCGGTTCCTTTCCCGCGACAGGGCAACGCTTCCGGACATCGACATCGACGTCGAAAGTGCCGAGCGGCACAACGTGTACCGCCGGATCTTTGACCGCTTCGGGGCGGAACGCGTCACGCTCATGAGCATGCAGAACGGCTATCGCGCTCGCGGTGCCGTCCGGGACGCCGGCCACGCACTGGGCATGGACGACGGCGACATCGGCGAGATCGCCAAGCAGCTGTGGCGGTTCTCGGCAAGGAACTTCCGTGAAGCCCTGGTGGAAAAACCCGAACTGAAGGAATTCGCAGGAAGGGTGGAGCAACGCGAATTCGCGGAAAACCAGCAACTCGACCTGCTCGTTGACCTGACAGAGAGGCTCGACCGCCTGCCACGGCACATCTCCATGCACCCCTGCGGCGTAATCCTTGGCGACGCCACGCTGCTGGACCGGACCCCCGTCCAGCCCAGCGGCCTTGGCCTGCCCATGAGCCAGTTCGATAAACACGACATGGATCCGATGGGGATGCTCAAACTGGATGTCCTCGGCGTCCGAATGCAGAGCGCCATGGCCTTTGCCGTCCGTGAGGTCATCCGGCTGCACCCCTCAAAGGCAGAGGTGGTGGCTGCCGGTGCACATCCTCCCGGACCGGAAGGCACGGGGCCGGACTTCATCTCGGCAGACGGGCACATCGACCTCAACGCCGTACCGCTCGATGACGAACCAACCTACGAGCTGATCCGGAGCACGCATACCCTTGGCTGTTTCCAGATCGAATCTCCCGGCCAGCGGGAACTCATCGGCAAAATGGCACCGCGGGAATTCAACGACCTCATTATCGACATATCGCTGTTCCGCCCGGGGCCCATGAAATCGGACATGGTCCGGCCCTTCCTCGAACACCGGCATGGATTCGCGCCGGAGGTCTATCCGCATCCGGACCTCAAACCTGTGCTTCAGGAAACCCACGGCGTGACGGTCTTCCACGAACAGATCCTGAAGACGTTCGACGTCATGACCAAGTGCGGCCTGGCCCGGGCGGATGAATTCCGGCGTGCCCTGGGGAATGAACTCCTTGAACCCAAAGTGGAGGAATTTTTCCGCAGGGAAGCCCGGGCGCGGGGTTACACCCCGGAGGTCGTGGACAAGGTCTGGGGAACACTCAAGGCCTTTGGCAGCTTTGGCTTCTGCAAGGCACACGGAGCAGCCTTCGCCGTGCCCACCTATCAGTCGGCCTGGCTGAAGGCCCACCACCCGGAAGCTTTCCTCGCCGGGCTATGGGAACACGATCCCGGCATGTATCCCAAGAGGCTCCTGGTGGCCGAAGCTCGGCGGCTGGGGATCCCCATCCTGCCCCTGGACATCAACAGGAGCCAGGCAGAGTACCGGGTGGAGCGGGTCGGATCCGGGCCCGACCGCGGGAAGCTGGGCATCCGGCTCAGCCTGAACGGCATCTACGGGCTTTCCGGGGCCGAACTCAAAAGGATCGTTGCCGGCCAGCCCTACGACTCGCTGGCAGACCTGAGGGCCCGCTCCAGGCTGAGCAAGCCCAGCATCAAGCGGCTTGCCCAGCTCGGAGCATTCGACGCGCTGCACCGGGAATCCGGCGGAGCCGCCAACCGGGCAGACCTCGTCCAGCACCTCCAGGCCCTCCAGAACCGCCCCGGTAAGAAAGGCATTGAGGTCATCGAGGGCCAGCTGTCCCTGCCCCTGGGTGATGTTGAACTCAAGAACCTGAAGGCCGAACTTCCAGCTCCGAGCATGATCGAAAACGTGCGGGCAGAACTTGATCTGATGGCGGTGGATGTCAGCGAACACCTGATGGCAAGCCACCGGCCCCTGCTCGACCGGCTGGGCGTCACCACCGCGGACAAGCTCCTGGGGCTCCGGAACGGCACCGAAGTGCTGGTGGCCGGGGTCCGGATTGCCACGCAGACACCGCCGATGCGCGGCGGGCGCCGGGTGGTGTTCATCAGCATCGACGACGGAACCGGCTGTGTGGACTCCGTATTCTTCCATGAGGCCCAGGAACTGGCAGGACCGTTGCTGTTCGGCACCCGCCTGCTCCTGATCCGTGGCAACACCCGCAGGACCGGTCCCCGCGGGATCAGCATCAGCGCCACCATGGCCTGGGACCTCAGCCGCACCGAGACCCTGCCGTACCCGGAAAAGCAATCCACCGACACCTGGGAACCCGACCTCCAACTACGGGGGCCGTTGGACGGAATCAGCCGCAGCCTGGCCATCACGGGCCTTGGCAGCTGAACCTCAACTCCGGATGGGTCAGGTGCGCTGGCCGGCCGCGCCGCTTTGGTCGGCCTCTCTCCCAACCGATAGCATGGACGAGGCTGGCTGTGGTCCCCGTACGCCACAAGCTACGAAGCCTTAACTTTGAATAGGAGACACCCGTGTCAGATGCCCAGCAGATCACCCTCATCGTCGACGGCGAAGAGACCAAGGTGACTACCGGGACCACCGGCGCGGAACTCTTTTTTGAGCGCCGCGACGTCGTTGTTGCCCGAGTAAACGGCGAACTGAAGGACCTCGACCAGCCGCTCCCCGAGGGCGCGGACATCGAAGGGGTCACCATCGATTCCCCGGACGGCCTTAACGTCCTCCGGCACTCGACTGCCCACGTGATGGCCCAGGCCGTGCAGCAGCTTCGCCCCGACGCCAAGCTCGGTATCGGTCCCTACATCACTGACGGCTTCTACTTCGACTTCGACGTCGCCGAGCCGTTCACCCCGGAAGACCTGAAGGCCCTGGAAAAGATGATGCTCAAGATCATCAACCAGAACCAGAAGTTCGTCCGCCGCGTCGTCTCCGAGGACGAAGCCCGCGACGCCATGAAGGACGAGCCCTACAAGCTGGAACTGCTGGGCAAGAAAAACAACGCCGCAGACGCCGGTGAAGGTGTGAATGTTGAGGTCGGCGCCGGCGATATCACCATCTACGACAACGTGGACCGCAAGAGCGGGGACAGCGTCTGGTGCGACCTGTGCCGCGGGCCCCACCTGCCCAACACCAAGCTCATCTCCAACGCCTTCGCCCTGACCCGGTCCTCGGCCGCCTACTGGCTGGGCAACCAGAACAACCAGCAGCTGCAGCGCATCTACGGCACTGCCTGGCCCACCAAGGACGCACTCAAGGCCTACCAGGAGCGCATCGCCGAGGCCGAACGCCGCGACCACCGCAAGCTCGGTGCCGAGCTGGACCTGTTCTCCTTCCCGGACGAGCTGGGCTCCGGCCTGCCGGTGTTTCACCCCAAGGGCGGCATCATCCGCAAGGCCATGGAGGACTACTCCCGCCAGCGGCACGTGGATGCAGGGTACGAGTTCGTCTACACCCCGCACATCACCAAGGGGCACCTTTACGAAGTCTCGGGCCACCTGGACTGGTACAAGGAGGGCATGTTCCCGGCGATGCACATCGACGCGGAACTGAATGAGGACGGCACCGTGCGCAAGCCCGGCCAGGACTACTACCTGAAGCCGATGAACTGCCCGATGCACAACCTGATCTTCCGCTCCCGCGGACGTTCCTACCGCGAACTTCCCCTGCGGCTGTTCGAATTCGGTTCGGTGTACCGCTACGAAAAGTCGGGCGTGGTGCACGGCCTGACCCGTGTGCGCGGCATGACTCAGGACGACGCCCACATCTACTGCACACGCGAGCAGATGAAGGACGAGCTCACCACCACGCTGAACTTCGTACTGGGCCTGCTCAAGGACTACGGCCTGGACGACTTCTACCTGGAGCTCTCCACCAAGAACGAAGACAAGTTCGTGGGCGACGACGCCACCTGGGAGGAAGCCACCCGCACCCTCGCCGAAGTTGCTGAAGCCTCGGGTCTGGAGCTCATTCCGGATCCGGGCGGAGCCGCGTTCTACGGCCCGAAGATCTCTGTCCAGGCGAAGGACGCCCTCGGCCGCACCTGGCAGATGTCCACCATCCAGCTGGACTTCAACCTGCCCGAGCGCTTCGAACTCGAATTCCAGGCCGCCGACGGCACCCGCCAGCGCCCGGTGATGATCCACCGTGCCCTGTTCGGCTCCGTGGAACGGTTCATGGGTGTGCTGACTGAGCACTATGCCGGCGCCTTCCCGGCATGGCTGGCGCCCGTGCAGGTGGTGGGCGTCCCCGTGGCAGAGGCCTTCAACGACTACATGTTCGACGTCGTGGGCCAGCTCAAGGCCGCCGGTATCCGTGCGGAGGTGGACATCTCCTCCGACCGGTTCCCGAAGAAGATCCGCACCGCCAGCAAGGACAAGATTCCGTTCGTCCTGATTGCCGGCGGCGAGGACGCCGAGGCCGGGGCAGTCTCCTTCCGGTTCCGCGACGGCAGCCAGGACAACGGCGTGCCGGTGGCCGAAGCCGTCCAGAGGATTGTCGACGCCGTCCGCAACCGGACCAGCTAGCGGAAGCGGAATGGCAGGCGACGTGCAGGAGAACACAGGCGCTGGCGGAGGACATCCGGGCGACGGCGACGTGACCGATGAATTCGGTCTGGCCGGAGTTCCGGACGCTTTCCAGCGCCTGTGGACCCCGCACCGCATGGCCTACATCAAGGGCGGGCAGCACCAGTTCAAGAACGAGGATGACTGCCCGTTCTGCGTGGCCCCTGCCCGCAGCGACGAAGACTCCCTGATTGTCTACCGCGGGCGCACCGCATACGTGGTCCTGAACCTTTTTCCCTACAACCCGGGCCACCTGCTGATCTGCCCTTACCGGCACGTTCCCGATTACACGGACCTGACCGTGGAGGAAACCGCGGAATTCGCAGCGCTGACCCAGACCTCCATGCGGGTCCTGCGCAAGGTGTCCAACCCCGGGGGCTTCAACCTCGGGATGAACCAGGGCGTTGTGGGCGGTGCCGGGATCGCCGGCCACCTGCACCAGCACGTCGTTCCGCGCTGGGGCGGGGACGGCAACTTTTTCCCCATCATCGCCCAGACAAAAGCAATCACGCAGACGCTCGGCGAAGTCCGCCAGCAGGTCGCCGAGGCCTGGCCGGAGGACGAGCATGCTTAACCGGCATGCCCGCGGGTTTTTCACCGCACTGTTCTCCCCGCTGGCCCGCTGGCTCCTGAAGATCGGTGTTTCGCCGGATGCCATCACCATCGTGGGAACGGCAGGCGTGGTGGTGGGCGCACTGGTGTTCTACCCGCTGGGTCAGCTGTGGTGGGGGACGCTCTTCATTACGGCCTTCATTTTCTCCGACGTCCTTGACGGCATCATGGCACGGATGCAGGAGCGGGGCGGGCGCTGGGGCAACTTCCTGGATTCCACCCTGGACCGGGTAGCTGACGGTGCCCTGTTTGCCGGACTTGCCGTCTGGTACTTCACGGGGGGTGCGGACCGCGCGATCGCCGTCGCCGCCGTCGTATGCCTGGTGCTTGGCATGGTGGTCTCCTATGCGCGGGCCAAGGCCGAGGCTCTCGGCTTCCACGCAAACGTGGGCATTGCCGAGCGCGCAGAGCGGCTGGTTTCTGTTCTGGTGGTCACCGGATTCACCGGGCTCGGGCTCCCCAGTGTGGTCCTGCTGGTGACGCTGACCCTCCTGGCTGCCGCCAGCCTGGTGACCGTCGTCCAGCGGATCGCCACCGTGCACCGGCAGTCGCTGGAAGAGACGGGACTGCCGGGGTAACCCGAATTCAGCAGCGTCGCAGCGTGGGACTAGTATTAGCTGTACCTGGTCATTGGATCCGGTAATCCGGTGTGCGCGCGGCGTGGGCTTCCCGTCCGTGCTGCCGCCTGCGCCGGGACCGAGAGACCGGATCTACGTAACATCTAGCTACCCATAGGGGTTTTTGTGTCTACACCTGATGTAAGCAGCGAAGCCGGCTCGTCCGCCAACAGCGTCACGGGCAGCAACCGCGTCAAGCGCGGCATGGCCGAGATGCTCAAGGGCGGCGTCATCATGGACGTCGTCAACGTCGAACAGGCCCGCATCGCCGAAGACGCCGGTGCCGTGGCCGTGATGGCGCTGGAACGCGTTCCGGCAGATATCCGGGCCCAAGGCGGCGTGTCCCGCATGTCCGATCCGGACATGATCGACAAGATCATCGAAGCCGTGTCCGTGCCGGTCATGGCCAAGGCCCGGATCGGCCACTTCGTCGAAGCCCAGGTCCTGCAGTCCCTCGGCGTGGACTACATCGACGAGTCCGAGGTCCTGACCCCGGCCGACTACGTCAACCACATCGACAAGTGGAACTTCAAGGTTCCCTTCGTCTGTGGCGCCACCAACCTCGGTGAGGCCCTGCGCCGCATCAACGAGGGCGCGGCCATGATCCGGTCCAAGGGCGAGGCCGGCACCGGCGACGTCTCCAACGCCACCGGCCACATGCGCCAGATCCGTTCCGAAATCGCCAAGCTCGCGGCCCTGCCCGAGGACGAGCTTTACGTCGCGGCCAAGGAACTGCAGGCCCCGTACGAACTGGTCAAGGAAGTCGCCGCTGCCGGCAAGCTCCCCGTTGTGCTCTTCACCGCGGGCGGCATCGCCACCCCGGCCGACGCCGCGATGATGATGCAGCTCGGCGCTGACGGCGTGTTCGTCGGCTCCGGCATCTTCAAGTCCGGCAACCCGGCCCAGCGTGCCGCCGCCGTCGTGAAGGCCACCACCTTCTTCGATGACCCCGACGTCATCGCCAAGGCCTCCCGCGGCCTGGGCGAAGCCATGGTGGGCATCAACGTGGACGAGATCCCGCAGCCGCACCGCCTCGCCGAGCGCGGCTGGTAACAGCTTCACAAGCAGTACGACGCCGGGCGGTCACCTTGTTGGTGACCGCCCGGCGTCGTTTGTTAACCCAACTGACTCGCACTTAACGTCCCCAAACGCGCTTTTCACGACGTTAATTGCGAGTCAGTTGGGGAGGGGAGGGGAGGGGAATTACTCAAGCCCGCGGCGCTTTAGCAGCGGCTCCAGCCTCGCGTCGCGGCCGCGGAAGGAGCGGAACGAGTCCAGCGGTTCGCGGCTGTTGCCGCGGGAGAGCAGTTCATTGCGGAAGAAGTCGCCGTTGGTCCGGCTGAGTCCGCCGTTTTCCTTGAACCACTCCACAGTGTCCGCATCCAGGACTTCGCTCCAGATGTAGGAGTAATAGCCTGCGGCGTAGCCGTCGCCGGCGAAGATGTGCTGGAAATAGCCGGTCCGGTACCGCGGCGGAATCAGGTTGTGGGCCACCCCCGCCGCTGCGAGGGCCTTGGCTTCGAACGCCAGGACATCCGCCGGGACCCCGGATTCGTCCAGCACATGCCAGGCGAGGTCCAGGAGCGCCGCGCCCAGGTACTCCGTGGTGCCGAACCCTTCGCCCCACAGCTGCGATTCGTTGAGCTTGTCCACGATGTCCTGGGCAAGGGGCTCGCCGGTCACGTGGTGGCGGGCATAATTGGCCAGCACCTCAGGCCACATGATCCACATTTCGTTGACCTGCGAGGGGTATTCCACAAAATCGCGTGGAACGGCGGTACCGGAGAACCGGGGGAAGGTCACGTTGGAAAACAGTCCATGCAGGGCATGGCCGAATTCGTGGAACGCGGTCCGGAGTTCGTCCAGGGTCAGGAGCGTGGGCTCGCCCGCCGGAGGCTTGGAAATGTTCAGGTTGTTGATCACCACCGGCTTCGTACCCAGCAGTGCGGACTGATCCACCAGCGAGTTCATCCAGGCACCGCCGCGTTTGGACTCGCGTGCATAGTAGTCGCCCAGGAACAGGCCCAGTTCGGAGCCGTCCTCGTTGCGGACCTCCCAGACCCGGACGTCGGGGTGGTAGCCCTTGAGGTCGGGCCGTTGGTGGAAGGTGACACCGTAGAGGGACGTCGCGGCGAAGAAGACACCGTCGCGAAGGACCCGGTCCAGTTCGAAGTACGGACGTAGGGCCTGCTCGTCCACGCTGTAACGTTCCCGCCGCACTTTCGCGGAATAGTACGCCCAGTCCCAGGCCTCGAGAGGATGGCCTGCAACCTCTGCAAGGGCGGCCGCCTCGGCGTCGGCATTCCGGACTGCGGCGGGCGCCAGCCGGTTCATCATGGACTGTACGGCTTCGAAATCGGGGGCCGTCTGCCGGTCCACGGTGAGCTCGGCGTAGTTGGCGAACCCCAAAAGCCGGGCCTTCTCGGCGCGGAGGGCAACCATGGACTTCACCAGATCCAGGACGTCGAGGCTGCCGCCGCTGCTTCCGCGGCTGATCGACGCCTGGTAGAGGCGGCGCCGGACGTCGCGGTTTTCCAGGGATGCCATGGCCGGCTGATTGCTTGGCTGGATGAGCGCGAGCAGGTATTTCCCGTCGTGCCCGGCCTCGCGAGCTGCCTCGGCGGCGCTGGCGACGTCGTCCGCCGGCAGCCCGGCCAGCTCTGCGGCATCGTCGAGCAGCAGGGCCGAAGTCTTCATGGCTTCCTTGACGCGCTGCCCGAATTCGGTGCCCAGCCGGGACAGCTCCGCGTTCACCGCCCTGAGCCGGTCCTGGCCGGAATCATCGAGCTGGATGCCGGACTGGCGGAACTCCTTGAGGTACTCCTCCACGAGCCTGGCTGATTCATCATCGAGCCCGGCAGTGTCCACGGCGGCGAACCGGTCGAAGAGCCGCCGGTTCATGTAAACGGCATCCTGATGGGCGGAAAACTCCGGGGACAGCTCGGTCTCAAGGGCGCGGATGCCGTCGGAGGCATCCGCCGAGACCAGCGTGAAAAACGAAGCGGCGGCGCGCTGGAGGAGCTGCCCGGAGCGTTCCATCGCCAGGACAGTGTTTTCGAAGGCGGCAGGTTCGGTGTTGTCCACAATGGCCTGAATTTCAGCCAGGTGTTCCGCCAGGCCGGACCGGACCGCTTCGGAATAGTCGGCCTCGTCGATCTTGGCAAACGGGGGGAGCCCGAACGGCAAAGGACTGGGAGTCAGGAGGGGGTTGGTCATGAAGCAACACTTTCATGTAACCGGACGGTTCTCAATGGTGATTTGACGGGTTGCCGGGACTGGCCGCCGTAGGATGGCGCCTATGGGGGAACTCGCGAGGATGGTACCGAAAATCCACCGGGGACGGGGAGCCACGGCGTTCGCCGCGGCCGTCCTGCTGTTCAGCCTGACGTCGTGCGGCGTCATCGCCGAACAGGGCACCGGCCAGCGCCCAGCCGGCGCAGCACGCACGACGACGGCCGTGGCACCGCCGTCGTCAACTGTCCCGGAGGTGCCGGCCCCCTCTGCGGAACCCACACCGGAACCCACGCCGGGCAAAGGCCCGGCCTGCGCTGCGGTCCGGTGCACGTCGGTCCTGGTGACCGGGGACATGCTGGTGCACGCCCAGCTGTGGGACCAGGCACGCGCCGACGCCGCTGCCCTCGGAAAGCCGGGCCTGGACTTCAGCCCGCTGCTCGAGGGCCAGCGGGCGTACATCGGGGAAAGCGACCTCGCCATCTGCCATCAGGAAACTCCGGTCGCGGACCCAGACGGTCCCTTCTCGGCCTATCCGTCCTTCAACGTGCCGCCGCAGATCGCCGCGGCAGCCAAGGACGTCGGCTACCAGGCCTGCACCACCGCCAGTAACCACACCATCGACCAGGGAACCGGCGGCCTCGTTCGTACACTGGATGCCCTGGACGCAGCGGGTCTGAAGCACACCGGGTCCTACCGGACCGAGGCGGAATCGCAGGGGATCCTGCTCCTGCAGACGGAAGCTGCCAATATTGCGGTGATCGAAGCCACGTATGGCCTAAACGGGCAATATCCCGAGTACGCCTGGCAGGTGGACATGCTGGACGTCGGGGACATGGTCGCCAAGGCAAAGAAGGCGAGGGCGCTGGGTGCGGACATCGTGCTCGGAGCCATGCACGCCGGTGACGAGTATGCCGGCGTCCCCAATGCCCAGCAGCAGGACACGGCCCATGCCCTGGTGGACAGCGGCGAGTTCAGCATGATTTACGGCCACCACACGCACTCGGTCTTGCCCGTTGAGAACTACAAAGGGACGTGGATTGTTTACGGGCTGGGCAATGGCGTCACGGAACTGTCCCCGTGGTACCAGGTAAACAATGAGGGCCTGCTGGTGCGGGCCCAGTTCAGCCAGGACCCGGCCGGGAAATGGTCGGCCTCCGACCTCGCCTGGGTGCCATCTGTCATAGTCCGGAATCCGTACCGGTGGTGTTCCGTGGCGGCCGACGCGCCGCAGGGGCCGTGTGCAGGGGCGGAGGCCGATGCAGCGACGCGCCTGCGCACGAGGACCGTCGTGGAATCCATGGGCGCAGCCGCTGCGGGTGCCCGGGAACTGATCCTTTCCAACAAACCGTGAAGGCAGCCGCAGCAGGATTGGTTAGCCGTGGCACGGGCCAACATTGTGCCGCCCACCGGCCGGGACGATAGTAGCCCCTATGGCTGTCAAAACCGTTGCGGGCTGCAGGCCCGGCAGTCCGCCAACCTCAAGCGGCTGTCCGAAGGCGGGCAGCGTCTCACGTGATCCGTCTCACGTGATCCGGCGGGCAACATGCCTGACGTACCAGTGCTGCCAGGGGGTCTCCACCGCCGGCCCGTAGTGCTGCCGGACGTAGGACACAGCCTGTCCCGGTGCGACGCCGTCGATGATGGCGATGCAGGCAAGGGCCGTGCCGGTCCTGCCGTGGCCGCCCTGGCAGGCAATTTCAACGCGCTCCGATTCTGCCCGCACCCATGCTTCCCCCAGGGCATCCATGGCGTCGTCTTCGTTGAGGGGTAACCAGAAGTCCGGCCAGCGCACCCACCGTTGTTCCCACGGGGTCCGGGCCGGGCGCCTGCCAAGGAGGTAGACCGCGAAGTCGGGGTCGGGACCCGGTGGAACTGGCCGGCGAAGTGGCCGGCCTCGGATTCGCCGGCCAGAGGGAAAACTGACGACGCCGTCATCACCTGGATCCCATGTGCTCATGGATTGACTCTGGCATCGGATTGCCGGCACGGGAAGGGCGTACTGCCCGAGGCGGGCGAAAAGGGGCATAAAGGGAGGGACATCGCGGCGAGCGATGCCCCTCCCTGCCGCCTCGCACCGGTTCTTGCGGACCGGTTGGTCAGGCGGCGGCTGATGGCTTAGTGCCAGCCGCGTCGCCCATTGTCGCTGTCACACCGTATCCACTTTCCGTGGAACCAGAAGCCAGCGTGGCGGTTGTGGCCACCATAGTTGTCGTGGTCGCGCTTCTCACAATTCTCGCGCCACTTCTTCTTGAAATCATTGTCCTTGTACTTGTGGTCATAGTCCCTGTTGTAGTGGTCCGTGTAACCCTGGTAGTTCTCAGCCGAAATCGTGACGGACTTCAGTCCCGTATCCGCTGCGGCAGGTCCGGCAGCCATTGCCGTACCCCCAACACCGAGTCCTGCGGCCAGCAGGGTGGATGCGAGCAATCCCATTGACCTCTTCATGAGATCTTCCTATCTTGTGGTTCATTCCCAGGTGTAGGCCGCAGATGGCGGGCATGCGGAATCGCCCATAGTCGATCAGTGTGTGGGCTCCAGCGCGCCACGCTGATGGCGGCGACGGATAGGATTCCAGTCGAACGTTGTCTGCGGTTGATGGCCCCAAATTTAAGCGGCGATACGTTCCGTGAATCGGCGCATTGCCCCATTTTTGCAGTGACTGATTCAAGCGGCGGCGCAGAGCCCCAGCCGCATTTGGGAACCTCCGTGCCCCACGGTGCGTGTGATAAGCGCACGGAGAACGATATGAGGGCACCCCCCGTGCCTACCCCAATATCCACAATCCCGGCTCCGGCAACTCTAGTCCGGCGGCCGGTCTGTAGTTCTTGAACAAAACCCGTCTGCCACGTCTGTGTGATTGGAGGGCTTGTTCACCAACAACGATAGCGCGATGGCCGAAATCAGAATAGGCGCAATGGGTTATTTTTTGCGCAAATAGCACTGCCTCCTTGCTGGGACGCGCCTCTAACGCCCCCTGCGGCATCCGTGTTTCGCGCGATGCGACACTGCACCCAGCGGGACGGGAATATGACCGTCGCCGCTCCCATTGTTTCGGCCTAGCCCTTGTCGGTCATTTCTTCCGGGACGGCCACTACGTGCAGTTCCGTTCCGTCCCGGAGTGCCGAAATGTCCAACGGCGCCCCGATGGCTTCCGAGAAGAGCAACTTCTGGAGGCTCTCCGCGTTCGAAACTGACTTCCGGCCGACACTTAGCAGCACGTCCCCGGCGCGGAGGCCTGCACGGTCGGCAGGCGATCCCGGAAGGACTTCCACCACCAGGAGTCCATCACGGTGACCGGTCCGGACCACCGAGCTCACCGGAAGTTGCACCGGGGTGTTCACCAGTCCGAGGTAGGCGCGCCGGACCCGTCCGTCCGAGAGGAGCGAGGCGATGATTCGGCGCGAGGTGGCATTGATCGGTACCGCAAGCCCCAGTCCGGCACCGGCGACGGCCGTGTTGATGCCCACGATCCGGCCGCGGGCGTCTGCCAGGGCCCCTCCGGAGCTGCCGGGATTTAGCGCGGCATCGGTCTGGATGACGTCCTCGATCACGCGGCGGTTGCGTCCGGACCACACCGGTATGGAACGTCCCAGGCCGCTGACGACTCCCGCCGTCACGGAGCCCGAAAGCCCGAGCGGGTTGCCCACAGCGATCACCAGTTGACCGACCTTCAGGAGTTCGGCGTCGCCGAATTCGGCCGGCTGGGCAATCGGTGCCTTGCCGTGGACGATAGCGAGGTCGGACAGGGGATCGGCGCCCACCACTTCCACGGCCGTTCGGGTGCCGTCGGCAAAGACCGCGTGGCCCTTTCCCGCCGAGCCCACCACGTGGGCGTTGGTCACCAGGTAGCCGTCGGACGTGAACAGGACTGCCGAGCCTGCGCCCGCGCGGTACCGGCCGTTGCGCCCATTGCCGGTCATTTCGACGGCGGCCACGTGCGGGGTGACGGTTTCGGCCACGCGGATAACCGTGGCGGAATAGGAATCCAGGGGGTCTTCGGTAGCGTTCGCTCCGTTGAATCCGCTGCTGACTGCCTCCATGGTGCGCCTCCTGAGAAGATGCTTACCTATGTCAACGGTTCGGCACCCGGCGGTACTCCGGCTGCTGCTACGCCTTCAGAGAAATCCGTCAGGGGAATCCGCCTGAGGAATCAGCGGTGGTCCCGCTGCAGCCGCCGCCAGAGGTCCGGCCAGGCCGTTGCGAACGCCGGGTGCAGGTCCCTGTCTTGAACGGAACCTGCCGGAACCCACTTCAGCTCGATGCTCTCTGCATCGTTGATGGCCGGGTCGAAGGATTCAACGACGCGGACGGCCACCGTGGTGTAGGACCAGTACCCGACGTCGAACACAGACGTGAACAGCACGCGGACGTTCTCCGGGGGCACGGCGGCTTCTTCGTGGGCTTCGCGCAGGGCGCCCGTGATGGCGTCTTCGCCGTGGTGGAGGGCACCGCCGGGCAGGCCCCAGGTTCCGCCATGATGACTCCACGCGGCCCGGTGCTGCAACAGGATGCCTTTGGCAGGATCCTGGACCAGTAGGCCGGCTGATCCGAAGCGGCCCCAGAATTTGCCCACTGCGCCTTCGACCCAGGCATCGCCAGGATCGCGCGGGCCGGACGGGTGGCGGAGGTGTTCCGGGAGGCTGGCGGCTGCAGTGTCCATGGGACCAGTTTCCCACGGTCCGTTGTCCGGTCGGTCACAAAGCGTCACCGGTAAGTCGTTGCAGGTGCGTGGAAGAACCGTAGGGTTCTAGCGGGGCCGCCGGGCGGCGTGTTCCCGCGCCAGTACGGCGTAACGGTCGTCCGGCGCGCCGGCGGTGAAGCTTCCGTACTTGCGCTCGACGGCGGTGCGGATCAGGAAGTCGGCAATGGCCGGGTTCTTCGGCAGGAGTGATCCGTGCAGGTAGCTCGCCACGATATTCCGGTAGCGCGCCCCTTCCTTCCCGTCGCTGCTGTTGTTGCCGGTGCCCTTGGGGGTGGTGCCCAGTGGCTGGACACCCGGGCCCAGCGTTGTCTGGCCGCTGTGGTTTTCGTAGCCCAGGATGTCCCCGAACTCGGGAGAGGACACCGTGACATTGCCGATCAGGCGTTCGTCGGTGCCGTGCGTCTCGACGTCCAGCACGCCGATGCCCGGAATGACCGATCCCGTGCGGGTCTTGAAGAACCGTCCGAAAAGCTGGTAGAGCCCGCAGATCAGCAGCATGGGCGTTCCGCCTTCGGCCAGCTCCTTGAGCGTCGATTCACGGGAGAGCAGGTCGTCCTGGATCACCAGCTGTCCGCTGTCCTGCCCGCCGCCGCCCACGATCAGGTCCACGTCGGATGGAAAGTCGTCGCCGACGTTGTATTCGAGGAGTTCCGGGGTGTAGCCGTGCCAGCGGAGGCGCTGCTGGAGCACCAGGGCGTTGCCCCAGTCACCGTAGATGTTCATGTCGCGGGGATAGAGCTGAAGGACCCGGATGGTTCCCTTGCTTTCTTCGGACGCCGGGCTCACGAGACCACCTCCACTGTGGTGATTTTGGACAGCTCGCGGCGGATGGCCAGCATTGCCGTGTAGGTGCAGAAAATACGCTTGGGCTTGTCTTTGGCGCCCTGGATGAACGCGGCAAGTGCCGGCGCGATCTCCGGGTTTACCGCGCCGATTGCCACCTCGTCGTACTGCAGCCGGAGGGCCATGTCGTAGGCCCGGGAACCGGACAACTGGTCCACGCCGCCTTCACGCAGGGAATCAAACTCCACGTCCCAAAGCCAGGACATGTCGCGGCCGTCGGCGTAGTTGTCATTGATGGCCACCATCGTGGCGTAGCCGCCGGCCGGGAAGGACTTCAGGCCCAGCCGGAAGCCGCTGGGGTTCTTGACCAGCACCAGATCCAGCGGCAGCCCGTCAACCACCAGGCTCTCGCCGCGGCCGAAGGCGGGCGCAACCTCGGACAGGGCCTTGAGT
Organism: Arthrobacter sp. GW460-12-1-14-TSB2; assembly: GCF_059423525.1. NCBI lineage: Bacteria > Bacillati > Actinomycetota > Actinomycetes > Micrococcales > Micrococcaceae > Arthrobacter > Arthrobacter sp. GW460-12-1-14-TSB2. Next base: position 429,090 of record NZ_JBWKYC010000001.1, on the reverse strand, counting down.
AAGCCGTCATGATCCGTCGGCGCGGCGCCGTTCCCGGCGATGCAGCGTGCCAGGACAAGCGCGGCTGCAGCGTTGAAGATGTTGTAGACGCCGCGCAGCTTCATCCCGGTGGTGACCGTGGCGCCGTCGTACTCAAAATCGGCGTCATCGGTGCCCACCCGGCGCAGCACGACGTCGGCGTGCGGCTTTGCGGGGAGCGCCGGCACCGGGCTGCCGGGCCCGGCGCGGAGGTCGTCGTCGTTCGGGAACGTGCTGAGCAGGGAATCGTCGAGGCCGAAATAGCGGACCTCGGGTCCGTCCAGGGTGTCCGCAATGCGGGCGACGCGCGGATCCTCCCGGTTCAGGACGACCGTTCCCGTGGTTTTGGAGGCGATGTGCTGCAGGAGCTGGGCGGTTTTGTCGATCTCGCCGAAGCGGTCCAGCTGGTCACGGAGCACGTTGAGCAACAGGCTGTAGCGCGGCGGAACCCTGTTGACGAAGTGCACTGCGTGCGCCTCATCGAGTTCCAGCACCGCGATGTCCGCGTCGAGCCGGCCCCGCCAGTCCACGTCGCCCAGCAGGGCTGCGGCGACTCCGCGCGTGAAGTTGCTTCCGGTGCGGTTCGTGAAGACCTTCAGCCCCTGGCTCTCCAGCAGCTCGACCACCATTTTGGTGGTGGTGGTCTTGCCGTTCGTCCCGCTGACCACGGCTACACCCAGGGGCAGCGTGGACAGCGTCCGCTGCATGAAACCGGGGTCGATTTTCTCCACTACGAGGCCGGGGAGGGCAGAGCCTCCGCCCCTGAGCCGGGAAACCCGGCGGACGAGCTTGCCGAGCGGAACGCTGAAGTAAAGCATGCTCTGAATATATCCCAGTCACGGCATGGAACCCGGCCGGCCGGCCGGGTTCGGCAAGCCTCCGGCCATGGGGAGCACTATGCTGATTGGATGACCAACCCCCCTTCCACGGACTATTCCCGCGCGGGCGCAGGCCTGCGAATCGGTGTCCTGGCGCTCCAGGGCGACTTCCGGGAGCACCTGCGTGCGGCAGAAGCAACCGGCGCCACGGGCGTCGGAATCCGGCGCCCGTCCGAACTTGACGGCATCGACGGCCTGATCATTCCCGGCGGCGAATCCACCACGATCGACAAGCTCGCCCGGGCCTTTGAACTCGCCGACCCCTTGCGCAAGCTCATCGCCGACGGCCTGCCCGTCTACGGCTCCTGCGCCGGCATGATCCTGCTCGCCGACGAAATCGCGGACCCCGCCACCGACCTGGCGGGCAACCCGCAGCAGACGTTCGGCGGCCTGGACATCACGGTCCGCCGCAACGCGTTCGGCCGCCAGCGGGAATCGTTTGAGACCGACCTCGAATTCAAGGGGCTTGAGTTCAGTGACACGGGCGCCGGTGTGGCTCCGGTGCACGCGGTGTTCATCCGCGGTCCGTGGGTGGAGCGGGTGGGCCCCGGCGTGGAGGTCCTGGCACAGGTGGAACCCGCGGATCCGGCGCATGCTTCGCATGCGGCTGCCCTGCAGGGGACGGCTAGAATTGTTGCAGTGCGTTCCGGCCACCTGCTGGCCACCTCCTTCCACCCGGAAGTGACGGGGGAGAAGCGCGTGCACGAACTGTTTATTCGAATGATCAGAGGAGAAGCGTAAAGCATGTCAGGCCACTCCAAATGGGCGACGACCAAGCACAAGAAGGCCATCCTTGATAGCCGCCGGGCAAAGTCGTTCGCCAAGCTGATCAAGAACATCGAAGTAGCGGCGCGGATGGGCGGCCCGGACCTGTCCGGCAACCCCGGGCTGGAGCTCGCGGTCACGAAGGCCAAGAAGACCTCGGTCCCCGCCGACAATATTGACCGCGCCATCAAGCGCGGCGCCGGCCTCACGGGCGAGGTCGTGGACTACACGGAGATCATGTACGAATGCCGCGGCCCGCAGGGTTCGGCGCTGCTGATCGAATGCCTCACGGACAATAAGAACCGTGCTGCCTCCGAGGTCCGGCTGGCCATTTCGCGCAACGGCGGCACCATCGCCGATCCTGGCTCCGTCAGCTACCTCTTCTCCCGCAAGGGCGTCGTTACGCTGCCCAAGAACGGGCTCAGCGAAGACGACGTCCTGATGGCCGTTCTCGACGCCGGTGCAGAAGAAGTCAAGGACAACGGCGACACCTTCGAAATCCACTCGGACCCGAAGGACCTCCAGGCTGTCCGCGACGCGCTCAAGGACGCCGGGATCGACTACGACACCGATGAGGCAGAGTTCGTTCCCTCCATGGAGGTGCCGCTGGACCTCGACGCCGCCAAGAAGTTCATGAAGCTCGTGGACGCGCTGGAGGAGCTCGACGACGTCCAGAACGTCTACAGCAACGCAGACCTGAGCGACGAAGTGCAGGCCGCTCTGGAAGCCGAGTGATTCGGCAGCCCTGCTCTAAAACTGAGGCCCGGCCTTGACCCTCCGCGTTTTGGGAGTCGACCCGGGCCTCACCCGTTGCGGCATCGGTGTCGTGGACGTGGAGAAGAACCGTCGCGCCACCTTGGTGGCGTTCGGCGTCGTGGGAACCTCGCCGGAGGAGAGCCTGGACCAGCGGCTGCTCCTTATCGCCACGTCCATCGACGATTGGCTGGACCGCTATGAACCGCACGTCCTCGCAGTTGAGCGGGTGTTCTCCCAGCTGAACGTCAGCACCGTCATGGGCGTCGCCCAGGCATCCGGCGTGGTGATTGCCGCCGCCGCACGCCGCGGTATCCCGGTGGCCCTGCACACGCCGTCGGAAGTCAAAGCCGCAGTGACGGGGAGCGGAACATCCAACAAGGACGCCGTCACCAAACTGGTCACGAAAATCCTGCGCCTGGACGCACCGCCCCGTCCGGCCGACGCTGCCGACGCACTGGCGCTGGCCATCACGCATGCATGGCGGGCCGGCAGCGGGGCTGCCATCGTAACGACCGGTCCCGGCAGCCAGTCGCTGACCCCTGCCCAGCGGGCCTGGGCAGAGGCGGAGGCCAAGGCGCGCCGTGCACGGTGAATGTCCGGGCTCCTTGCTAGGGTATTCGTAGATATGTTCGGATAGTCGGTTTCAAGCCGGCTGCATTTTGCTGTAGACCCAGGAGCCCGGCCTTGATCAGTTTTCTCCGCGGAACCGTAGCGCACGTCGGGTTGTCCTCCGCCGTGATCGACCTCAACGGCGCCGGCATGAGCGTAAATGCCACACCCCAGACCCTCAGCGGGCTGCGCATCGGTGAAGAGGGCAAGCTGTACACCTCGCTTATTGTCCGTGAGGATTCACTGACGCTGTTCGGCTTTTCCAGCGACGACGAACGCGAGGTGTTCGATGTCTTGCTCAGCGTGAGCGGCGTCGGACCGCGCCTTGCACTGGCCGTACTGGCTGTTCACGACCCCGAGGCAATCCGCGTCGCGGCGCACACCGGCGACGGCAAGGCCTTCACCAAGGTCCCCGGCATCGGACCCAAGGTCGCCGGCAGGATAGTCCTGGAACTCGCTGGAAAACTCGTGCCGCACGGTACCGGTTCAACGGCAGCGCCCGCAGCAGCCGCGTCCGCGCCATGGAAGCCTCAGGTGGTGGCAGCAATGACGAGCCTCGGCTGGTCCGAAAAGGATGCCACTGCCAGCATCGACAAAGCACTGTCGGATTCTCCGGAACTCGAAGCCGGCGGCCAGGTGGCCGAAATCCTGCGGGCCACGCTGCGCTGGCTTGGCCAGGACGGCGCGCGCGCAGGCAACCGGGTAGGCAGCCGTGGCTGAGCCCACCCTGGTTGGCGGGGGAGAGGAACCGGAGGAGCGGGTCATAGAGGCGGCCCTCCGGCCCAAGAACCTGCACGACTTCGTGGGCCAGCACCGTGTCCGCAAGCAACTGTCCCTGGTGCTGGAAGCATCGCGAATGCGCGGGCGCAGCGCCGACCACGTCCTGCTGTCCGGCCCGCCCGGCCTCGGCAAGACCACGTTGTCCATGATCATCGCCGCCGAAATGAACGCTCCGCTGCGGATCAGCAGTGGTCCGGCCATCCAGCACGCCGGCGATCTTGCCGCCATCCTTTCCTCGCTGTCCGAAGGGGAGGTCCTTTTCCTGGATGAGATCCATCGCATGTCCCGGCCCGCAGAAGAAATGCTGTACATGGCCATGGAGGACTTCCGCGTGGACATTGTGGTGGGAAAGGGTGCGGGCGCGACGGCAATTCCCCTCGAGTTGCCTCCGTTTACGCTCGTCGGCGCCACCACCCGTGCCGGCCTCCTTCCAGGACCGTTGCGGGACAGGTTCGGCTTCACCGGCCACTTGGAGTTCTATTCCGTTGAGGAACTGGAGCTCGTCCTGAGGCGTTCGGCCGGCCTGCTGGACCTCAAGGTCAACTCGGCGGGCTTCAGCGAAATCGCGGGCAGGTCCCGGGGCACACCGCGAATTGCGAACCGACTGCTCCGCCGCGTCCGCGACTGGGCACTCGTCCACGGCATTGAACAAATCGATGCGCGGACGGCCTCGGCTGCGCTGGACATGTACGAAGTGGACAAGAGGGGCCTTGACCGGCTGGACCGCTCCGTCCTGGAAGCCCTGATCACCAAGTTCGGCGGCGGGCCGGTGGGACTTTCCACACTGGCCATCGCCGTGGGCGAGGAGCCGGAAACGGTGGAGACCGTCGCCGAGCCCTACCTTGTCCGCGAGGGGCTCCTGGGGCGGACGCCGCGGGGCAGGATCGCGATGGCACCGGCCTGGACCCATCTGGGCTACGCGGTTCCGGACGGGGTGTTCGGCCAGGAAGCGCTGGCACTGTTCGAAACGGACGACCTCAGCGTCGAGCCGGTGGCAGGGTGGCTGCCGAACGGCCAATAGCAGCGTCCGGCTGACTTTCCCTTTAGACTGGTATGACGCTCGGCACGTTCGGGTCTTTGTTTCTGTGGGCGGCTCCGGCCGCCGTTGGCTGGGCATGGTTATTCTGCCGGGTGGGCCGAAACGAAGCCGACGTTGCTGTAAATCAGCTACGCAAGTACAGAACGGAAACTTCCTGTGTTCGGACATATTACTGCCCAGGCCCAGCCGCAGGCCGGCGGCGGCATCGACATCATGACCATCCTGCTCTTCGTGATGCTCGGAGTCTTCATCTTCATGATGTTCCGCCGCAACAAGAAGACCCAGCAGCAGCAGGCAACGCTTCAGTCGCAGTTCGCTCCGGGCGTGGAGGTCATGACGAGCTTCGGTCTCTTCGGACGCATCGTCTCCATCAATGATGACGAAAACAAGGTCGTCATCGAACTGTCCCCGGGCAACCTGGCCACCGTGCACCGCCAGGCCGTCACCAAGATCGTCGAGCCGGTTGTTGCTGCCGAGGAGCCCACCGTGGTTCCGGACGACGCCTCCTCCCTGACCGGGCACGACGCCGACCGCGCCGACGCCGTCAACCGCCCCGAGGCCGTTCGCACCGATGCTGTTAACGAGACGCCGGAAGAATCGCTGAAGCGTCTCAACGACGAAGGCAAAAAGGACAGCTAGTCTGGCGTTTCCGCCAAGTCCCGCTAAGTAGAATTAACGACGGCAGCGGGCTGCCGCCGGTGTGTGGGCCGAGCTCACCCCGGCGGCTCCTCCGTAAACAATAGAAAGATCGACAATGGCACGTACTGGCCCCAAAAACTCAGCACTCAGGGTGCTGGTCTGGCTCGGCGTTATCCTCGCCGTCATGACTGCCGTGCTCGCCGGCGGCTCCATTTCCGGCCAGGCCAGCTGGGCACCAAAGCTTGCACTTGACCTTGAGGGCGGAACCCAGATGATCCTGGCGCCCAAGGTCGAGGGCGGTTCGGACATCAACGAGGATCAGCTCAACCAGGCCGTTGCGATCATTCGCCAGCGCGTGGACGGCTCGGGCGTCGCGGAAGCGGAAATCAGCACGCAGTCCGGCCGCAACGTGGTGGTAAGCCTTCCGGGTACCCCTTCCAAGGAGACCCGCGCCCTCATCCAGGCTTCGGCCGACATGAACTTCCGGCCGGTGCTCCAGGCCGGAGCAGGCGCCGCCGTGCCGACGGAATCACTGACTCCGGACGACAAGCTGCCCAAGCCGACAGCCGAGCCGACCAACAGCAGCGACGTCAACTGGGTCACGCCCGAGGTGTACAAGAAGTTCGAGACCCTGGACTGCGACAACCCTTCGCAGGACAAGCAGGAGCGCTCGGACCCCGCCAAGCCGCTGGTGACCTGTGAGCCTGCGACTGCCACGTCCCCGGCCATCAAGTACATCCTGGGTCCGGTGGAAGTGAAGGGCTCGAACATCAAGTCCTCTTCCTTCCAGCTGCAGCAGGGTGCGCAGGGCGCTGTCACCAACGAGTGGGCCGTGAACATCCAGTTCGACGAGCAGGGAACCGCCAAGTTCAAGGAAGTCACTGAACGGCTGTACCAGTTCTTCGTGGCCGCCGGCGGCGAATCGGGCAACGATCCCAAGGCCCAGTTCGCGATTGTCCTCGATGACCAGGTCATCTCCGCCCCGCGTTCCCTGGCGGTGATCACCGACGGCCGTCCCCAGATCACCGGCGGATTCACCGAGCAGTCCGCAAAGGCATTGTCGGACCAGCTGCGCTTCGGTGCACTCCCCATCAGCTTCGAGATCCAGAGCGAGCAGCAGATTTCCGCAACCCTGGGCGGTGAGCAGCTCAAGATGGGCCTGCTCGCAGGCGTGATCGGCCTGCTCCTCGTGGTGGTCTACTCCCTCTTCCAGTACCGTGCGCTCGGATTCGTCACCATTTTCTCCCTTGTGGTGGCCGGAGCACTGACCTATCTGGCGATTGCCATCCTGGGCTGGACCGAGAACTACCGCCTGTCACTCGCCGGCGTCGCCGGCCTCATCGTGGCCATCGGCCAGACGGCTGACTCGTTCATCGTCTACTTCGAACGAATCCGTGATGAACTGCGTGAAGGCCGCGGGCTCGTCTCCGCAGTGGAGAACGGCTGGAAGCGTGCCAAGCGCACCGTCCTGGCCTCCAAGGCGGTGAACCTGCTGGCGGCACTGGTCCTCTACTTCGTCGCCGTGGGCAACGTGCGCGGCTTTGCGTTCACCCTTGGCCTGACCGCCATCGCCGACCTCATCGTCGTGTTCATGTTCACCCACCCGACGCTGCAGCTCCTTGCCCGCACCAAGTTCTTCGGCGAGGGCCACCGGTTCTCCGGCCTTGACCCCAAGCGCCTCGGTGCCGTGCCGCTCTACCGCGGTGCCGGCAGGCTCCGCACGCCGGAAGAGAAGCCGGGTGTGGTGCGTGCCAAGAACACCGGCGCCGCAGCTGAAGCCGAGCGCCGGATGACCATTGCAGAACGCCGCCTGGCGGAAAAGCAGGAGCAGCTTGCCGGTTCCTCCAAGAGCACGTCCAAGGAGGGCAAATAAATGACCACGAATTTTGCCACGTTCGGCAATGAGCTGTACACGGGCAAGCGCTCGTACAACTTCGTCGGCTCCAAGAAGATCTGGTTCATCATCGCGGCCGTCGCCGTGGCGCTGTCCATCCTCCTCCCGGTGGCCAAGGGCGGATTCAACCTCGGCATCGAATTCCGGGGCGGGTCCGAATTCACCGTGTCCAACGTGAAGACCACGGAAGCGTCCCTCGGCGAGAAAGCCGTCCAGGACGTCGTGGAGGGCAGCATTCCACGCGTGGCCAACGTGGCCGGCAGCACCATGCGGATCCAGACGGACAAGCTCACCGATGACGAAACCCTCCGCATCAAGGAAGGTCTGACCACCGCCTACGGTGTCACGGACAACGAGGTGACCTCCACGTTCGTGGGTCCCACCTGGGGTGCTGATGTCACCAAGCAGGCTCTCCTGGGCCTGGTGATTTTTGTTGTCATTGCGGCCGTCCTGATGGCGCTCTACTTCCGAACTTGGAAGATGTCGCTTTCGGCGCTGGTGGGCATGCTCGTGACCATGTTTGTCACTGCGGGCGTCTATGCCCTCAGTGACTTCGAGGTCACGCCGTCCGCCATTATCGGTTTCCTCACGGTCCTCAGCTACTCGCTGTATGACACCGTGGTGGTCTTCGACAAGATCCGCGAGAACACTGCAGACCTTGATGCCTCCACCCGCCGCACGTTTGCGGAAGAGGTCAACCTTGCCGTCAACCAGACGCTGGTCCGGTCCATCAACACGATGATGGTTGCCATTCTTCCCGTTGGGGCCATCTTGTTCATCGGCGCGGGCCTCTTGGGCGCGGGCACCCTTCGCGATCTGTCGCTTGCCCTGTTCGTTGGCATCCTGATCGGCACGGCGGCGACCATCTTCATCGCGGCCCCGCTGTATGCCTGGCTGCGGCAGGGCGAACCCGCGCTGGTCAAGCAGGCGGAGCGAGTTGAACGCCGCCGCAGCGAGTCGGCCGCGAAAGCAGCCGCTGCGGCCGAGACTGCAACAGCCTAAACTGTTTGGCTGCGAAGGGCCGGGCTCCGTCATTCATGACGGGGTCCGGCCCTTCGCATCTGCGTCCCGGTTACGGAAGTGTCCTGCCGCGGGAATAGACTGGGATAATTAACGGGTCGTGAGGGGTGCTTCATTGGAAGAACGTTCGACGTCGGCGCCAACGGCCGACGGTGGTGAAGGTCCGGGTCAGGGTCCGCAGACCGGTTTGGTCGCGTCCGGGCACCCGGATGCCGGCGTGCCGGTTGACAGTTCCGGGTTCCGTCCCACCTTCCCCGGACGCCGTGAACGCACCAGGTCCAGGCTCGCCCGGCTGACCGGCCGCGGAACGGCTACGTACTCACCCATCCTGGAACCGTTGCTCCGCACCGTTCGGGCCAACAATCCCAAAGAGGATTTCGACCTCATCCAGCGGGCCTTCGTGGTGGCCGAACAGAGCCACCGGGGACAGAAACGCAAGAGCGGCGATCCGTACATCACCCACCCCGTCGCGGTGGCCACCATCCTGGCTGAACTTGGATTGAGCGGCACCACATTGGCGGCCGCCCTCCTGCATGACACGGTTGAAGACACGCCCTACACGCTTGCGGACCTTAAGAGGGACTTCGGCCCCGAGGTTGCCATGCTGGTTGACGGCGTGACCAAGCTGGACAAGGTGAGCTTCGGCGAAGCCGCACAGTCTGAAACCGTCCGCAAGATGGTCGTCGCGATGGCCAAGGACATCCGCGTGCTGATGATCAAGCTCGCGGACCGGCTGCACAACGCGCGCACCTGGCGGTTCGTGTCGGCGGAGTCCTCGGCCCGCAAAGCACGCGAAACACTGGAAATCTTCGCACCGCTGGCACACCGGCTCGGAATGAACACCATCAAGTGGGAACTTGAAGACCTGTCCTTCGCGGCGCTGTACCCGAAGGTGTACGAAGAAATCGTGCGCATGGTGGGGGACCGGACCCCGGAGCGCGAAAAGAGCCTGAGTGTCATCCGGAACCAGATCACCGACGATCTTCGGACGGCCAAGATCAAGGCCACCATCACAGGCCGGCCTAAGCATTACTACTCGATCTACCAGAAGATGATTGTCCGCGACAAGGACTTCGACGACATCAACGACCTCATGGGTGTCCGGGTCCTAGTGGACTCCGTCCGGGACTGTTACGCCGCCCTGGGCACGCTGCATTCGCGCTGGAACCCGCTTCCAGGCCGGTTCAAGGACTACATCGCGATGCCGAAGTTCAACATGTACCAGTCCCTGCACACCACAGTCATCGGGCCGGGCGGCAAACCGGTGGAGATCCAGATCCGCACCCACGAGATGCACCGCCGCGCCGAGTACGGTGTGGCGGCGCACTGGAAGTACAAGGACCAGCCGAACAGGACGGCCGCCGGCCCCGGAAGCCCCCGTGACGGCGACATGGGGTGGCTGCGGTCCCTCGTTGACTGGCAGCAGGAAACGTCCGACCCCGGCGAGTTCCTGGACTCCCTGCGGTTCGAAATCAATGCCCGCGAAGTGTTCGTGTTCACGCCCAAGGGCGAAGTCATGGCCCTGCCGGCCGGATCGACGCCCGTGGACTTCGCCTATGCCGTCCATACCGAAGTGGGCCACCGGACCATCGGAGCAAGGGTCAACGGCAAGCTGGTTCCCCTCAACAGCGAACTCAACCACGGCGACTGGGTGGAAATCTTCACCTCCAAGGCGGAGGGTGCCGGCCCCAGCCAGGACTGGCAGCACTTCGTCAAGAGCGCCCGCGCCCGCAACAAGATCCGGCAGTGGTTCAGCAAGGAACGCCGCGAAGAGGCAATTGACCGCGGCAAGGAACTCCTGACAAAGGCGATGCGGAAGCAGAACCTTCCCCTGCAGCGCCTGATGACCCATGACGCCCTGGCCGAAGTCGCCGAGCACTTCAAGTATGTGGACATCTCCGGCCTCTACGCCGGGGTTGGCGACGGGCACACGTCGGCCCAGTCCGTCATGGAGCGGCTTGTAGAAACCCTCGGCGGCAACGAGGGCCCGGAGGATGACCTGACAGAGGTCAGCATCCCCACTCAAGTCAGCAAGACGAAGTACTCCGACTCCGGCGTGATCGTCCGCGGCGTGGGGGACGTCTGGGTCAAGCTGGCCCGCTGCTGCACGCCGGTACCCCCCGATCCCATCCTGGGGTTCGTGACCAGGGGATCAGGAGTGTCGGTGCACCGCACGGACTGCACCAATGTCTCCGATCTGAAGGACCAGCCGGACCGCATCGTGGAGGTGGACTGGGCTCCCACCCAGTCCAGCGTGTTCCTCGTGGAGATTCAGGTGGAGGCCCTGGACCGGAAGTCGCTGCTGTCGGACGTCACCAGGATCCTCTCCGAAAATCATGTCAACATTCTTGCCGCCAGCGTGCATACTTCAACGGACCGCGTGGCCATCTCGAAGTTCGCATTCGAGATGGGGGACCCCAAGTACCTCAGCCACGTGCTCAGTGCGGTGCGGCGGATCGACGGCGTGTTTGATGTTTACCGGACAACAGGAAACCGGCGGCGCAGCTAACAACACGTCGGGGTAACTGGGTTCGGCTATCCGGGCTCGGGCTTCAGGGCCGAAAGTATTTCCAGGGCCGCCTTCTTATACGGAACCCGGGGAGTGGCCTCGACGGCCAGGGTGAGCAGCCGCAGCCTGACATCCAGCTCGGGGCGCGCCAGCATCTTCCGCAAGGCTGGCAATGCCCGCTCTGCGTCCACGTGCAGCGCGATGTCCAGGGCTGTCCGCAGCGGGCTGGAAACCATCAGCCCGCCCAGGCTGACGACGTCGAACGGGCCGAGCCTGACTTCGTGCAGGGTGCAACCGCGGGTGGACCTCAAGCTGGACACCCGGCGGGTGGCATCCACGAGGAGCGCAAGCCGGTCGGGTTCCCCGGCGCAGCCGTAGATCCATGCCGCCGTCATCCTGCCCGCAACGACCCGCTGCCTGATACCCGGCGGGACGGCAAAGGAGGCCGCGCGGGCCCGCAGCTGCGGAGTCGCCGCAGTTCCAGGCAGCATGTACCCCCGCTGGTACAACTGGCTGAGCAGACCGTCCGCGGCCATTGCCTGCAATTCCGGCCACGAGAATACGCGGCCGGGCGAATAGAGCTCTGTGGGCCCTGAAACGGTGGGCCCGGGGACTGCGAGCCCGTTGTGTGCTGGCGCGGTGCGTGGGGTGAGCGGAGACGAGGTAGCCATTCAGCTATCTTTTCCTGCCGCCTTAAACGGGTACAGGCCCCGTTCCGGATATGTGGATAACCGGAACGGGGCCTGTACTTGGAGCCTGCGTGCTTACGACAGTTCGCTGGCTGAGCGGGAAATCTGGTCCAGCCACGCCTCGCGTGCCTCCAGGGCTTCCTGGGCGGCCTTTATCTTACGCTGGTCGCCGGCCTTCTCCGCCTTCGCGAGGTCTTCCTTGAGCCCGGCGATCGCGGCCTCCAGCTGCGACAGGGCGCTGTTGGTCCTCGCCTTGGTCTCCGGGTTGGACCGCTTCCAGTTTTCGTCCTCGGCGTGGCGGACAGCGTCCTCCACCTTCCGGAGACCGGCTTCGATCCGGCCCATGTCCGCGCGGGGAACCTTGCCGGCTTCCTCCCAGCGGTCACGGATGGACTGGAGCGCCTTCTTGGCTGCGGCAAGGTCCTTGATGGGCAGCAGGGCGTTCGCCTCGACCAGAAGGGCTTCCTTCACGGTCAGGTTCGCGCCGTACTCCTGGTCGATCTCGTCGTTGGCTGCCTGCCGCGAGGTGAAGAAGACGTCCTGCGCGGCGCGGAAACGCGCCCACAGTGCGTCGTCGTCCTTGCGGCTTGCCCGGGGTGAGGCTTTCCATTCGTCCATCAGGCGGCGGTATTCACCGGCGGCGAACCCCCAGTCCGTGGAGGAGGACAGTGCTTCAGCTTCAGCGATCAGCTTTTCCTTCGCGGCCTTGGCTGCGGAGTTGTTGCTGTCCAGCTGGGAGAAGTACGCCCGGCGGTGGCGGTCGAAGACCGTCCGCGCTGCCCGGAACCGCTTCCAGAGAGCGTCCTCGTTGCTGCGGCCCAGCCGGACGCCGTTCTTCTGTGCTGTCTTCCAGCTTTCGAAGAGCTCGTTCATCCGCGCGCTGGAGGTCTTCCACTGGATCTGCGCAGGATCGTGGCCGGAAATTTCTTCCGCTTCCGCAACGATCGCTTCGCGGGCGGCCAGTTCGGCAGCGCGCACGGCGTCGTGTTCAGCCTTTTCGGCCTTCTCGAGTTCCGCGATCTGGGTGGACAGCGTGTCGAGACGGGCCTCGGCCGAACGGAGATCGCCTACCATGTTCCGTTCGGCAAGCTGCTCGCGCAGGTGTGTCACGGTCTTCTGCATGTCGGTGGTCGGGGCCTTGGAGCTTACCCGCTGTTCGAGCAGCACAATCTGGGCCACGACGTCGTCGTACTTCCGGGCGAAGTAGCCGAGGGCTTCCTCGTCGCTTACATCCGGGTACTGGCCGACGGGGTGTTCCTCGCCGTCGATGGTCAGGAAGACGTGGCCGTCGCCTTCAACCCGGCCCCAGCGTGCGGCTTCAGCCAGGGACGCAGCTGAGGAAACCGGTGCGGGCACAGGAACGGCAGGGGACGACGCAGCCTTCGGCCGCGCCGCGAAGGCAGCCGGTGAAGGCGCCGGGCGGGCTGCCGGACGCGGAGCCGGAGCGGCGGGCGCTTCGGCGGGCACCTCAGCCTCGGCGGCGGGAGCCTCAGCCTCGGCCTCGGCCGGAGCGGCGGGCGCCTCCGCAGCGGAAGCCTCAGCGGGCACCTCAGCCTCTGCAGCCGGCGCTTCAGCAGGTACCTCAGCCTCAGCGGCAAGGGCCTCAGCCTGGGCCTCCGGTGCGGAGGTTTCCTGGTCCGCTGACTGCGCATCTGCCGTAGCTTCGGGAGCTGCGTCGTTGCCAGCCGCCTGTGCGTCGTCAACCACCTGAGCGCCGGTCTCGGCTTCGTCGGAGGCTGCTGTTACTGTTTCGTCGGATTTCTGACTGTCTGTCACCGCTAAAAGTCTTTCGCTTGGAGGGAAATACCTGCACCCGCAGCGTGGAGGCCGGGGCTGGTTACTTCAGAGAGAACGAGTCTATCGTGACTGGTTCCGCAGGAGCGCCGTCTGTTGCGCTTCCGCCTGTCTTAATACCGCCGGCGGCGATCTTTGTCACCACGTCAAGGCCGGATGTCACCTTGCCCACTACTGTGTACCCGCCGGCCGCATCGGACGGAATGACCGTGTCCTTATAGACGATGAAGAACTGGGTGCCGTTTCCATAGGCGTTGCCTCCGGTCCGCGCCACGGCAATGGTGCCGGCCGGATAGTTGTTGTCCGCCGGCGTGTTTTCCAATGGACCCCAGGTGTACGCGGGGTCGCCCTGTCCGTCACCGGTTTTCGACCCGCACTGCAGGACGCCGAACGTCTCGCCCGTGGTCAGCCGGTGGCAGCTGATGCCGCTGTAGTAGTTCTCGTCGGCAAGGGATTTGAAGACCGCGGCCGCCTGCGGTGCCTTGGTTCCGTCCAGTTCAACGCCCAAAGCCCCGCTGTTCAGCTTGAGCTCGCCGGTAAACACCTTGCCCGCCGCGGTCTCCGCCTTGGGGATGTTGGCGCCGTTTGTGGCCGCTGGCGTCGGTGACGCGGAAGGGCTGGTCAGCCCGGCCTGCGCTGCCGCGTACTCGTCCTCCGAGGGGTTGCTGGCGAAGACGGTGAGTTGGAGGACGACGGCGAGGACCAGCGCCCCGGCGCCCGCCCCGACAGCAAGGAGGTTGTCGCGCTTACGGCGGTCTTCCTGCTGCCGCCGCAGCTCGCGCTTCGCTTCCATCTGCAGGATGCGCCGCTTTGCCTCGCGGGCGCTCCGTGAACTGGCCGCCAAAAGTCCTCCTGGGTGTCGGGCCGGCCCGCCGGACGGGCCAAGGGCGACGTCCGGTGTCCGGCAGCAAGCGGCAGGCGGTGCTCCGGGCCCCTCCATTAGAAGTTGCAGGTGCCGAAAGCATAAACTGACTGCCGCACATAGTTTATGCATGACTGGCTGGACTCCCGCCCTTACCGCCGCTTTTTGATCACATGGCGGAATCGGATCACCGGGCAGGGTACTCCGGCCTTCTGTTACCTGAGGAGAAAATCCACCATGGCACGCACCGCCTCCCTGTCCGGATTCCCCGAGTGGCTTCCCGAGGAGCGGCTGGTGGAGCTGCATGTGCTGGACACCCTGCGGCGCGTCTTCGAACTGCACGGCTTCTCCTCGATCGAAACCCGCGCAGTGGAAACCGTGGGCCAGCTGCTCCGCAAGGGCGAGATCGACAAAGAAGTGTATGGTCTCAGCCGCCTGCAGGATGATGAAGAGGAATCCAGGGCCGCCAAGGGCGACCACCACGCCCTCGCCCTGCACTTCGACCTGACCGTGCCGTTCGCCCGTTACGTCGTCGAGAACGCCGGATACCTTGCGTTTCCGTTCCGCCGCTACCAGATCCAGAAGGTGTGGCGCGGCGAGCGTCCGCAGGAGGGCCGTGCCCGCGAATTCACCCAGGCGGATATCGACATTGTCGGCGACGGCGAGCTGCCGTTCCGCTACGACGTCGAAATCGCGCTGGTCATCGCCGAGGCCCTGGGCGCCCTCCCGATTCCCGACTTCCGCCTGCGCATCAATAACCGCAAGCTGGCCGAAGGCTTCTACCGCGGCATCGGCCTGACGGACACGGCCGGAGTCCTGCGGAGCATCGACAAGCTCGAGAAGATCGGCCCTGCCAAGGTGGCCGAGCTGCTGAAGACCGAGCTGGGAGCCTCCGAGGAACAGGCGCAGGCCGCCCTGAGCTTGGCCGGCATCCGCACCGAGGACACCTCCTTCGTTGAAAAGGTCCGTGCCCTGGGCGTGAAGGACGAACTGCTGGAGGAGGGCCTGAACGAGCTGGAGCAGGTCATCGCAGCTGCGGTGCACCGTGCGCCCGGCAAGGTGGTGGCGGATCTCAGCATCGCCCGCGGCCTCGACTACTACACCGGAACCGTGGTGGAAACCGTCCTGGTGGGCCATGAACAGCTCGGCTCCATCTGTTCCGGCGGGCGCTACGACGCGCTGGCCAGCAAGGGAAACCGGAAGTTCCCGGGCGTGGGCCTGTCCATCGGCGTCACCCGCCTCGTCTCCAGGATCCTGAGCCAGGAACTGGCCCAGGCCACACGCAAGGTACCCACGGCAGTGCTCGTCGCCCTGAACAACGACGACAGCTGGGGCGCGGCCCAGGATGTCGCCGCACAGCTTCGTTCCCGCGGTATTTCCACCGAGGTGGCCGCCAAGGCCGAAAAATTCGGCAAGCAGATCAAGTTCGCCGACCGCCGGGGCATCCCGTTCGTCTGGTTCACGGACGACGACGGCAAGCACCAGGTGAAGGACATCCGCTCGGGTGAGCAGACGGACGCCGACCCCGCCACGTGGACTCCGTCGGACGAGGACCTGCACGTCCGGGTCCTTAACGCCTAAGCGGCCGTTTCCGGAAGCGCAGCACCAGGAAGCGGCCGGCAACTCCGGCGGCCAGTACTGCCGCCATGCCGGCCACCGAGGCCGGCGGCAACGTGAAGGCCAGGACCAGGCACCCGCCAAAACCCGCGGCATTCAGCCAGCGGGGGGCGCTTCCCGGCCGTTCGGTCATGGTGAAGGCGGCAGCATTCGTCACCGAGTAATAGATCAGCACGCCGAAGCTCGAGAAACCCACAACGGTCAGCACATCCGCCGTCAGGAGCAGCACCATCACGGCTGCTGCCACCGACAGCTCCGCGATGAACGGGACCGTATGCTGCCCGCCCACCCGGGCCAGGGGAGCCGGGAGGTCGCGTTCCCGGGCCATGGCCAAGGCTGTGCGGCCCACTCCCGTAATGAGGGCCAGCAGGGCTCCCAAGCAGGCGGCGGCTGCTCCGGCCTGGACGAATGGTCCCCCCGCGCTGAAGCCGGAGAGGGCCACAGCGTCCAGCAATGGCGACACGGATTCCGCCAGGCGGGCAGGGGAGAGGTGCCAGAGCAGCAGCACGGCAAGGCCCAGATAGACCACGAACGCACCGGCCAGAGCCGCCAGTATTGCCCGCGGTATGGTGCGGGCGGGGTCCTTGACCTCTTCGCCCAGCGTGGCGATCCGCGCGTAGCCGGCAAAGGCGAAGAACATCAGTCCCGCGGCCGGGAGGATTCCCCAGGCGCTGCCAACGCCCGCCCCGGGACCGTCGGGTTCAGGATGGGGCCCCGCAAGGCCCGCCACTGCCACGAACACGAGGGTGGCAAGGACAACGCCGAGCAGGATCCTGGTCAACAGCGCGGTGCGGGTGATGCCCATGAGGTTGACCACTGTGAGCACGGCGACGGCGGCGATGGCTACCGGCGTCGCATAGCCCGGTGCCACGTAATGGCCGAAGGTCAGGGCCATGGCCGCGCAGGATGCCGTCTTTCCGGTGACAAAACCCCAGCCGGCGATGAAGCCCGGCCATTCGCCCAGCTGTTTGCGGCCGTAAACATAGGTTCCTCCGCTGGCCGGGTATTTGGCAGCCAGCTGGGCGGACGCCACGGCATTGCAGTAGGCAATCGCGCCGGCGACCAGCACAGAGACAATCATGAGCGGGCCGGCCAGGGCGGTGGCCGGGGAGAAGACGACGAACACGCCCGCGCCGAGCATGGAGCCAAGCCCGATTGCGGTGGCGTCAAGCACTCCGAGCCGGCGCTGAAGCCGGTGATGGGTCTGCATGGCGGAAGGAAAGCCTCTCCAACGGGTAAACTCGAACGGGGCTGTTCCCGTAACGTTCCTATTCAACATCATCTCTGTATTCCTGCTGTCTCCTTCAGAAAGGCGTGCTGTGCTGCGCACACATGACCTCGGATCCCTTCGTTCCGAGCACATTGGACAAACCGTAACCCTGGCCGGCTGGGTGGGCCGGCGTCGTGATCACGGTGGTGTGGCATTCGTTGACCTTCGCGATGCCTCCGGCGTCGCCCAGGTGGTAGTCCGGGAAGAAGAGGTTTTTCACGGACTCCGCAATGAGTACGTGCTCCAGGTCATCGGCACGGTTTCGCAGCGTCCGGAGGGCAACGAGAACCCGGCCCTGGCCACCGGCCAGATCGAGGTCATCGCAGAGAAGGTGACCATCCTCAACACCTCGGATCCGCTGCCCTTCCAGATCGACGAGCACGTCGAGGTGGGCGAGGAAGCCCGGCTCAAGCACCGTTACCTCGACCTGCGCCGCCCTGGCCCCGCCCGCAACATGCGCTTGCGTTCAGAGGCCAACCGCGTGGCGCGCGAGCTGCTCCACCGGGACGGTTTCGTGGAGATTGAAACCCCCACGCTGACGCGCTCGACGCCGGAAGGCGCCCGCGACTTCGTGGTCCCCGCACGCCTCGCGCCGGGTTCCTGGTACGCCCTGCCGCAGTCACCGCAGCTTTTCAAGCAGCTCCTGCAGGTGGGCGGCTTCGAGAAGTACTACCAGATCGCGCGCTGCTACCGCGATGAGGACTTCCGCGCGGACCGCCAGCCGGAATTCACCCAGCTGGACATCGAAGCGAGCTTCGTGGAGCAGGACGACATCATTTCGCTCGGCGAAAACATCGTCAAAGCCCTGTGGCAGCTGATCGACGTCGAAATCCCGACGCCCATCCAGCGCATCACCTACGCCGACGCCATGGCGCGCTACGGCTCGGACAAGCCGGACCTCCGCTTCGGCCAGGAACTGACCGAACTCACGGAATTTTTCAAGGACACCAACTTCGGCGTGTTCAAGGCGCCCTACGTCGGTGCCGTGGTCATGCCGGGCGGCGCCTCGCAGGCACGCCGTGCCCTGGATGCCTGGCAGGAATGGGCTAAGCAGCGCGGAGCCAAGGGCCTTGCTTACGTCCTCTTCAAGGAAGACGGCGAGCTGACCGGTCCGGTGGCCAAGAACCTCACGGACACTGAGCGGGCCGGCCTGGCCGACGCCGTCGGCGCCAAGCCGGGGGACTGCATCTTCTTCGCTGCCGGCGAGAAGACGCCCTCCCGCGCGCTCCTCGGCGCCGCACGCGTTGAAATCGGGCACCGCACCGGACTGATCAACCCCGCGGACTGGGCGTTCTGCTGGGTTGTGGATGCCCCGATGTTCGAGCCCGCCGCAGCCGCAGTGGCCTCGGGCGACGTAGCCGTCGGTGCCGGCCAGTGGACCGCCGTCCACCACGCCTTCACCTCGCCCAAGCCCGAATTCATGGATTCATTCGACCAGGATCCCGAGTCGGCCCTGTCCTACGCCTACGACATTGTCTGCAACGGCAACGAAATCGGCGGCGGCTCCATCCGTATCCACGAGCGTGACGTGCAGGAACGCGTGTTCGAGCTCATGGGCCTGGACAAGGCGGATGCCGAGACCAAGTTCGGATTCCTCCTGGAGGGCTTCAAGTTCGGCGCTCCGCCGCATGGCGGCATCGCCTTCGGCTGGGACCGCGTGGTCGCACTGCTGGCCGGCGTGGAGTCGATCCGCGACGTCATCGCCTTCCCGAAGTCCGGCGGCGGCTACGACCCGCTGACCCAGGCTCCCGCGCCGATCACCGCGCAGCAGCGCAAGGAAGCCGGCGTCGACTTCAAGCCCGAGGCCAAGAAAGCCGCGCCCGTCCCGCAGGACCCCGACGACGCAGCAAAGTAGCGGTAACTGAATGACAGCAAAGGCTCTCCGGGAAACCGGGGAGCCTTTGCTGTCCCCCCAAAGCAAAATGAGGAGTCCGATGGAACGGCAGACGATACCTGCCCTGGAGGCATTGATGGATGCCGCATGGCCCGCTCCCGATCGGGAGGACTCCGGCGGCTGGGTGTTTCGCGCTGCGGGCGGCGTGACCCAGCGGGCCAACTCGGTCTGGCCGCGGTCCGAGCCGGACGGAACCCTGCACCAGCGGATGGCCATGCTCCGGGATGCCCGGGCCTGGTACCGCAGCCGCCGTCTTCCCGTTATCTTCCAGGTCTTCGACGATTTCCGCAGTGCGGCCCTGAACGCTGCTCTCGACGAGGAAGGCTTCACCCGGCAGTCCGAGACCGTGATCCTGGTGCGCGACGCCGGCGCGGAGACCGCAGTTCCGGTGGCGGCACCTGACGCCGGCGTCACGCTTTCAGCAGAGCCGTCGGACGAATGGCTTCGGCTCTGGTGGAGCGTGGACGGCCGCGGTGGCGAGGAACCCCTCGCCACCGCCCGCACCATCCTGGAAGGCTGCCGGTCGGTTTACGCCCTGGTGAGGGACGACGACGGGTTGCCGGCCGCCGTCGGACGCCTTGCCGTTCCTCCCGTCGGAGAGGTGGGGGGCCTGTACTGCATGGCCACGCGTCCGGATGCCCGACGGCGGGGCTTCGCCTCGCGGGTCCTCGGGTCCCTGCTGCGTGAAGGTGACGCCCTGGGCATCCGCAGCTACTGGCTCCTGGTGACGGCGGCCAACGCCGGCGCCCGGGAGCTGTATGCCCGTTCGGGATTCACGGAAGCGGGCCGCTACTACTACCGGCAGGAGCGGCCCAAGCGGCACCTGACCGGCTGCTAGGAACCCTCGGCTGCCGTGCGGCGCGCGGTACCGGCCAGGTAGGGAGCGCCCAGTTCCTCGATCGGCGTCCTGAACGTCTCGCGGGAGTAGTACACCGAGGCTGCCGCGACCAGCATGCAGGCTGTGCCGAAGACAGCCACGGGAACCCAGCCGGTGACACCCGGGGTCAGGAGCATGCCGGCGATCATCGGGGCGAAGCCGGCCAGGACGAGTCCCAGCTGGTTTCCCATCGCCATGCCGGTGTAGCGCACGGGTGCGGCAAACTGTTCGGCGAAGAACGAGGGCCAGATGCCATTGAACCCCGAGTACAGCACGGTCATGTTCAGGAAGGCCGCCAGGAACACCAGGACGATGTTCCCGGAGGACAGCGCGAGGAAATACAGGAAGATCGTGGCTGAGCACCCGAAGGCGGCGGTCAGCAGCAGCGGCCGGCGGCCGATCCGGTCCGAAAGCCTTGCCGCCAGCGGCATGGCGAACATCGACAGACCAATAGCGACGGCGTTGACGGTCAGGATGGAGGCGCGGTCGAAACCTGCCGTGGAGGTGGCGTATGCCAGTCCGAAGACCGTGAAGATGGTCTGCATGACCGACATGATCGACATGCCCACAACACGCAGCACGTCCGGGCCTTGGAATTTGAGCACTTCCTTGAGCGGCATCGGGGCGACCTGGCGGCTCTCCTGGGCTTCCTCGAAAACCGGTGTTTCGTCCAGGTGCGTCCGCACCCAGTAGGCGATCGCCAGCACCACGATGGAGAGCCAGAACGGGATGCGCCAGCCCCAGCTCAGCATCGCTTCCTGGGGGAGTGCGGTGACCGGAATGAAGACCAGGGTGGCCAGCACCATGCCGGAGGCGTAGCCGGTCATCACGAAGCTGGTGAAGAAGCCGCGCCTTCCTTCGGGTGAGTGTTCCAGCGTGAGGGTGGAGGCGCCGGCAGATTCCGCCCCGGCTGAGAAGCCCTGTGCCAGCCTGCCGGCCACCAGCAGGATCGGGGCCCAGACACCGACCTGTTCGTAGGTGGGCAGGAACCCGATGCCCAGCGAGGCCAGGCCCATGATGCCGAGAGTGAGCAGCAGGATCTTCTTCCGGCCCAGCTTGTCACCGAAGTGGCCCATGACCAGGCCGCCCACCGGCCGTGCCACGTAGGCCACGCCGAAGGTGGCAAAGGCGCCGATCAGGCCGATGGCGGGGTCCGCCGACGGGAAGAACAAGTGCGGGAAGACGAGCGCGGCGGCGGTCCCGTAGATGAAGAAGTCGTAGTACTCCAGGGTGCTGCCGAGGAATGATGCCAGGGCTGCCTTGCCGGGGGTTTTGCGCGGGGTGGTGCTTTCGGTCTCGCGCCGGGTCTCGCGCGGTGCGCCGTGAGTTGCGGGTGCTGTGTTCATGGGGATCTCCTTAAGACGTCTGTGTCTTAGTGGAAGCCGGCCGGGAATCCCCGAGGTGGAAGTCCACCGACAGGATCTGCTGGCTGTTGGGGAATGAGTAGGCCTTGAGCGGCTCGTGCAGCGGATGGGTGTTGTAGACCGCAATGTCCTCGACTGTTTCGAAATCGGCCACGATGGCGTAGTCGAAGGAGCGCCCGGTGTTGAGCACGTCCGGGCCGTGGGTCAGGCTGAGCATGCCGGGGATGTTCCCGGTCATCCTGTTGAGTCCGGCGATCCAGGCATGCTTGTCGGCGGGCGGGAAGTCCGGTTTGAACTTGAAGAGCACGGTGTGGCGGATCATCTCAGGCTCCCACCAGTTCCACGGTCGCTTCGTTCTGTTCAGCCGGACGGTAGTCCGGTGATTGGCCGGCGATGGTGCGCCCGGCCAGGTAGCCCATGGTCATGATCGGTCCAAGGGTGGCGCCGGCGCCCGGGTAGCCCGCGGCGTAGGCGTTTTCGGTGGTGTTGCCTGCGGCGAACAGGCCGGCTATGGGCTGGTTGTCGACGTCGAGCACGCGGGCCAGCCCGTCGGTGGCCACGCCGCCGTTGGTGCCGAAGGCGCCGTTGACCACTTCCATGGCGTAGTAGGGCCCGGTCTGTAGCGGTCCCAGGGACGGGTTCGGGTACAGGTTCTCCTCGTCGCCCCAGTACTTGTCGTACGCGCTTTCGCCGCGGCCGAAATCGGGGTCTTCGCCCCTGACGGCGTATTCGTTGAACCGGGCCACGGTTGCGGTGAGGTTCTCTGCCGGTACGTTGATCCTTTCCGCCAGTTCTTCCAGGGTTGCCCCTTCGGTCAGGTACCCGGGGGTGGGCTGGCCGGCGCGGTGGGCCAGGATGCCGTAACGCTCCATGTAGGCGTGGTCCACGATCACATGCGCGGGCGTGTTGAGGGTCCGGTTTGCGGCGGAATCCCAGGATTGCAGGCTCCGGGCGAGGTCGTTGTAGTTTTGCGACTCGTTGGCGAAGCGGCGGCCGTGGCGGTTCACAATGATCGATCCCGGGCCCTGGCGCTCGAAGCGCAGCAGCGTTCCGATCGGCTGGCCGTCGCGGGTGTCGCCGGTGACGGACATCGGGGCCCACCAGGCCTCCCTCGTGCCCCGGGTCTGGCCGCCGATCCGCTGGGCCATCCGCAGCCCGTCGCCGGTGTTCGAAGGCGGTGAGCACATGGTGTAGAGCCGCGAGGCCAGCATTGAGTCGGCCAGTGCCTTGTCCCATTCGAAGCCCCCGGTGGCCAGGACCACGCCGTCGGTTGCGTGGAACACCTCACCGGATTCAAGCTCGACGCCGGTCACCCGGCCGCCGCCGGTGAGCAGGCGGTGGCCCCGTGCTCCGGTGACGAGCGCTGCGCCGTCGCGGACCAGGCTGGCGAGCAGCATGGACACGAGGGCCTGCCCTTTGGCCACCAGCCCCTCTTCCTGGCGCTGGTTGAGGTCGTCCCAGGGGAACTTGGTGAAGGCGCCCCAGTTTTCGTATTCCTGCATCGTGAACGGGGCACGGCCGTCGCTGCGGACGTGTTCCTTGAGGCCGCCCAGGGCTTCCTGGCTGTTGAACAGTTCCGGTTCCACTGTGCGGCCGCCTTCCACGGCGCCGGGGAGGTCCTGGCGGTAGTCGGGGAAGTTGTTGAGGAAGATGAAGCGGAGCCCGCACTCCTCTTCGACGAAACGGAGCATCCGGTCGCCGTAAGTGAGTGCCGCATCCAGCAGTTCGTCGCGGCCGCGTCCCCGGGCCACGGCCCGCACGTACTCTGCGGCCGCTTCCTTGGAATCCGCAATACCGGCCTCGCGGGCGTGGTGGTTGTCCGCCACCCACAGCATGCCGCCGGAGACGGCCGACGTCCCGCCCAGCAGGGCGCTCTTTTCCAGGACGACGACGGACTTGCCGGCGCGGGCAGCGGTGGCCGCCGCGGTGAGGGCGCCGGCACCGGAACCGACGACGACGACGTCGTACTTTTCGGCTGCGGTTCCATTAACGAATTTCATGGGTGTTGCCTTTCAAAAAAAGAAAAAGTGCGAAAGATGAGGGGCCGGGTCAGACGGCGGTGTAGCCGCCGTCGATGACGAGCTCGGAACCTGTGGTGAACCGTGATTCGTCGGAGGCCAGGTACAGCACGCCGTAGGCGATTTCGTCCGGCTTGCCCTGCCGGGGAAGGGGGTTGGAGCCCACGAGCTGCTTGTAGTAGGCCTCGGCGCCGATCTCCGACTGCTCGGCGGAGCGGCGGCTCATCCGGGTGTCCATGGATCCGGGGTGGATGGAGTTCACCCGGATGCCGTGGGCTCCGTACGCCGCGGCATCGGACTTGCTCAGGAGCCGGACGGCGCCCTTGGTCGCGTGGTACAGGGGCACGTTCCGTCCGCCCGTGATGCCGTGGATGGAGGAGAAGTTGACGATGCTGCCGGCGCCTTTTTCGATCATGCCGGGGACCACATGCTTGGTCATCAGCCAGACACCCTTGACGTTGACGTTGAAGATCGTGTCGAAGTCCGTCACCGATGCGGTGTGGGAGGCTCCGGCGGGGCCGATGATTCCGGCGGCGTTGACCAGGATGTCCGGCGTGCCCAGGTCGTCGCGGACCCGGCGGATGGCGTCCGCGACGCTGTCCTCGCTGGTGACATCGACGTCGTACTCGCTGATATTTGCATGGGCCGCCCCGGCCGGGATGCCGGCAACGTCCAGGCTGGCTACCTTTGCGCCGTGCTGCGCCAGCAGGGCGGCGGTGGCGCTGCCCAGGTCGCCGCGGCCGCCGGTGACGATGGCAGTCTTGCCGGCCACGCGGTTCGCTGTGGTGTTCATGTGGTGTGCTCCTCCGTAACTCCTGCAGCCTCATTGCTGCGTCTTAGCCAGAGTTGCAGGGGAGGTGTGACTGGAACCACATGATTGCCGATGAACGGAAAAGACGGCACTGGCTGGATCTTCTCAGCGGCTCTGCTCAGTGGCTCTGGCGGAGGGTGCCCTTCAGCTCGCCCCGCCAGCCGAGGGCCCTTGAGATGCCCCGGGCGGCTGCCATCAGGACGGGGACCCGGGCGGCCGCGTTCTCCTCGTTGCGCGGCACCACCACGCTGAGCGCGGCGCGGACGGTGTTGTCCGGTCCGAAGACGGGGACGGCGATGCCGCTGGATTCGGGCACGATCACGCCCGGCATGGCGGCAAAGCCGCGCTGCCTGATCTCGGCCAGGTGGCGGCGCAGCAGGGATGGTTCGGTGAGGGTGGTTTCGGTGAACTTCGTCAGCGGCCGGGCCAGGAAGCTGTCCTGGTAGGCGGCCGGGGCGTGTGCCAGCAGGACCAGGCCCGACGACGTTGCGTGCAGCGGCAGCCTGCCGGCGATTTTGGTGATATCCACGATGGTCTTGTCGGAGCCAAGCCGCTCGATGTACAGCACCTCGTCCGAATCCAGGATGCCGAGGGTGGTGGAGTGCTGCACGACGGCCTGCACGTCCTCCATGAACGGCAGGGCCGCCTCCCGCAGTCCGAGCATTTTGGACCCGCGGGAGACGAGCTCCCACATCCTGGTTCCGATGTGGATGTCTCCGCCAGGTTCGCGTTCGAGGAGCCGTTCCCGGAGCAGGTCGTTGACCAGCCGGTAGGTGGTGGTGACGGGCAGCCCGGTCCGGCGCCCGAGTGCGGCGACGGTCATGGAGGTGTGGCGGTCGTCGAATGCGCTCACGATTTTCACGAAACGGCCGATGATCGACTCGCCGGACGCAGAATTGGCCACTGTTCCTCCTCGGGATTACCGCTCAATGGTAATCCTCCTGCCAGCGGCCGGAACTGCCGGGTCTACTGGGGCTTTAGCCTTCCACCCGGCTGCCGCGAGGATGCGGACGGCCGACTGAATGGAGCAGGATCTATGAGCACGGCAAGCAACAAGAGCAAGGCACCAGTCACGGGGACCACCGTTTGTGATGTCCTCGTCATCGGCTCCGGCGTGGCCGGGATGGCAGCCGCATTGAAGGCCGCGTCGCAGGGCCTGACGGTAATCGTTGCGGAAAAGGAGCAGTACCTTGGCGGGACCACGGCCATTTCCGCTGGCTGGGCGTGGGTCCCCGGCAATAAGCAGGGTGTGGCGCAGGGCGACACCCGGGAGGACGCCGAGACGTACCTGAGGAACCTGGCCCCGGAGACGTTCAACGAAGCGGGCGTTCGGGACTTCCTGGATACGGTGCCCGAGGCGATCTCCTTTTTCGAGGACGAAACCGAGGTGAAGTTCACATACCCGGAAAAGTCCCCGGACTACCAGATGGACCTGCCCGGGGCGAAACTCTCGGGCCGTGCCATCCTGCCGCAGGATGTTGACGCACGCGTGCTCGGGGACAAGCGGCTCCTGATGCAGCCGTACATGAGCTCCTACACGGTGTTCGGCTACATGCCGCAGGTGGGTCCCGACATCAACGAGTTCTTCCACGTGAACCAGTCGGTGAAATCGTTCGTCTATGTGGCGAAGAAGCTGCTGCGCACGTGGGCCGACGCTGCCCGCTACAAGCGTCCCGTCCTGCGTTCCAACGGCAACGCCCTGATGACCCGCATGGTGAAGAGCGCCGACGACCTGGGCGTGCGGTTGTGGAAGTCTTCGCCCGCCCTGTCACTGATCCGTGACGATGCCGGAACCGTGACCGGGGCCGTCCTTGGGGGAGAGCATGCGGGCACGGTGACAGCACGGCTCGGCGTGATCCTCGCGGCCGGCGGCTTCTCGGGCAATAAGGATCTTCGGCAGCAATACTTCCCGCACGACGCCGACGGCGACGACCACTTCACGCCGACAGTGGGCCACGGCGGGGACGCC
This sequence comes from Arthrobacter sp. GW460-12-1-14-TSB2, assembly GCF_059423525.1. Taxonomy (NCBI): domain Bacteria; kingdom Bacillati; phylum Actinomycetota; class Actinomycetes; order Micrococcales; family Micrococcaceae; genus Arthrobacter; species Arthrobacter sp. GW460-12-1-14-TSB2. The sequence goes on along the minus strand of NZ_JBWKYC010000001.1, from coordinate 403,018 downwards.
GCCACCCTGGCGATGAGTGCCGGCGGACATATCGATGACTCCGTGTTCAGCGTGGGCTCCTGGGCACCGGTAACAGTGTTCAAGTACCTGAGCGGCAAGGAGCGGCTCTTCCCGCACCTGCGGGCCATCGGCCTGCCCGGCCTCATCGCCGTCGACCGTCACGGCAAGCGCTTCGGCAACGAGGCGCTGAGCTACCACGACTTCGGCGGCGCGATGATCCGGCACAACAAGGACGAAGACAAGACGTTCGGCTACGTGATCGGCGACGCGAAGACGATGCACAAGTACGGCATCGGCTACGCCAAGCCCTGGCCGATGCCCCGCGGCTATTTCTACCGGACCGGATACCTGGTCAAGGGGAACACGCTGGCGGAACTGGCCGGAAGGCTCGGCATCGATGCACGGGGCCTTGCGGCAACAGTGGCTGAATTCAACCCGGCAGCTGTGCGCGGTGAGGATCCGGCGTTCGGCCGCGGCTCCACCCTGTACAACCACTTCCGCGGCGACCTTGAACACAAACCGAATCCGAACCTGGCACCGGTTGGCAGGGGCCCGTATTACGCCGCGAGGATCCAGATGGGCGACCTCGGTACCTTCGCCGGCATCGGAGTCAACGAGCGCTCGGAAGTTGTCACCACGGAGGGAACGGCAGTCCCCGGTCTCCTTGCCGTCGGTGCGGCTGCCGTGAGCGTCTTCGGCGGCGGCTACCCGGGCTACGGCTCGCACATCGGTCCGGCGCTGGTGTTCGGCTACCGGGCGGGCCGCGACATCGCCAGGCTCGCGGCCGGCCGGGATGCGGACCGCGCCGCAAGCGTCGTGGCAGGCTAGGGCCGCGGCCGGGGGCGTCCATGGCAAACTCACCATCGGGTGAATCGGTGATCAGCCGCGTCGTGCGGCTCATGAGTGCGTTCGACCGTGACCTGCCCACCATGACGCTCTCCGGCCTCGCCCGCCGCGCGGGCCTTCCCCTGACCACAGCCCACCGCCTCGTGGACGATCTGGTCCTGCACGGCCTGATGGAGCGATTGCCGGACGGGAACCTGCGCTCCGGGATGCGGATGTGGGAGCTGGCAGCGCGGGGCTCGCGAGCGCGGGGCAGTGGGGGCTAGGTCATTACAGCTAGGCAGGCGGGTCGGTCACCACAATCCGGACCGAACAGGCGCCGGCCGCGGCCCGCTTCAACACCGGGGCGCGCGGATCCGGCACGTCCAGGAACGGCAGCCGGGTCAGCGCCGCGTAGCGTTTCAACGCCGGTTCACTCAGTACCTGTTCCGACAGGGCACGGTCGCCGCCGGGCACCAGATATTCGATCCGGTGCCCGGCGAAGATCCGGCCGGCGTGCTCTGCGACTGCCTCCACCAGTTCATCCGCCTGGTTGGCGCGACGCCGGGCGAAGCGCTGCTGGGACCAGCCGCCGGCAGCGGTCCTGGACTGGATGTGGCGGGTGCCGGTTTTCGAGGCCAGGGCGGCACCGTCACGGACCACGGCCACGGAGTATCCGCCGCGACGGACCAGGACCAGCCCGAGTGTCCGCGACTGGGCCGCCAGCGAAGCCATGCGGGCCACAGCATCGCCGCCGCGGCCAGGCCGGCCGTCCGCGGGCCACGGCGGCTGCAGCAGCGCCACGGCACCGTCCGCCGCGGACAGTTGGAGGCCGCCGTCGACCTCTTCCGCGGCGACGCTGCCGTGGCTGGCGGCGAAACGCTCCACCCAGCCGGGCAGCCGCTCACCGGAGACGAACGCCGCACGGGAATCTGGGGTGGGCATTGCGCGGGTCTCCGTTGTTAGTGGCGTCATGAACTAGAAGTAGCCTATCTATGTGGATGATCTCTTTGGCCAAGGGCCGGACAACGACGACGACGACGGAACGGTGACGCCGTCCGGGTCGGCAGTTTCCGGGCTGGCCGCCGGGCGGACGCAGCCCCGGAGCCCGCTGGCGGTCCGGATGCGGCCGCGGACCCTTGACGACGTCGTGGGCCAGCAGCATCTGCTGGGGCAGGGATCACCGCTGCGCCAGCTGGCCGCCGGTGCCGGCGCCGACTCCGCCGGACCCGCGGGACCGACCTCACTCATCCTGTGGGGACCGCCGGGAACCGGCAAGACCACGCTCGCGCATGTGATTGCCAAGGGTCCGGGCCGGAAGTTCGTCGAACTCTCCGCCATCACGGCGGGCGTGAAGGACGTACGGCGCGTGATGGACGAGGCGCTCACGGCCCGGGACCTCTACAAGACCACCACCGTGCTTTTCCTGGACGAGATCCATCGCTTCAACAAAGCCCAGCAGGACGCGCTGCTGCCCGGCGTCGAAAACCGCTGGGTGGTGCTCGTGGCCGCAACCACCGAGAATCCGTCCTTCTCGGTCGTCTCCCCGTTGCTGTCCCGTTCGCTGCTGCTCACGCTCCGCCCCCTGACGGATGCCGACATCGAGGGGCTGGTCCAGCGGGCAGTGGCTGATCCCCGCGGGCTGAACAGCAAGGTCAAGCTCAACGAGGAGGCTCTGGCCCACCTGGTGAGGCTGTCCGGTGGTGACGCGCGCCGCGCGCTGACGGCGCTCGAGGCGGCCGCCGGAGTGGCTTTTGGTGACGCCGACGACGCCGACGACGGCCCGGTGACCGTGGAACTGCGGCACACCGAACGCGCCCTTGATGTTGCCGCCGTCAGGTACGACCGCGCGGGCGACCAGCACTACGACGTCGCCAGCGCCTTCATCAAATCCATTCGCGGCTCCGACGTGGATGCCGCATTGCACTACCTGGCACGCATGCTGGAAGCGGGGGAGGACGCCAGGTTCATCGCCCGGCGCATCGTGATCTCAGCCGCGGAGGATGTCGGCATGGCGGATCCCACCGCGCTGCAGACCGCCGTCGCCGCAGCGCAGGCAGTGCAGCTGATCGGCATGCCCGAGGGGCGGATCGTGCTTGCCGAGGCCGTGGTCCACCTGGCAACGGCCCCGAAGTCCAACGCCGCGTATATGGGCATCAACAAAGCCACTGCCGACGTCCGGGCCGGCCTGGGCAACGGCATCCCGGCCCACCTGCGGGACGCGCACTATCCGGGATCCAAGCAGCTCGGGCACGGTCAGGGCTACAAATACGCGCACGACGCCCCGCACGGCGTGGCCACACAGCAATATCCGCCGGACGACCTCGTGGGCCGGGACTACTACCAGCCCACCGCCAACGGCGCCGAACGTGATATTTCCACCCGGCTGGAGCGGCTCCGGAAGATCATCCGCGGCGGCTGAGGCATGCCGCCGGGACCCGACTGCCGCGGCGAACAGCCGCCGGCCTCCGCCCCGTTGACTTCCGACGGGGGAGGGCTAACGTTGAATTACGCCAGCACAGATCTGTTGGACGTGCGTGCCTTGAGGGGGAACATCGCACAAATGCCGGTTACTCGCATCCTCAGGCCCCAGGCCGGCGGCCGGCACAGAATTTGCTTGGCACAACCTTATGCGTCTCCGTCTCCGTCCCAGTTCCCAGGTAGTGTCCCATGTCCGTAAATTTCGTCACAGCAGTATCCGTGAAGTCCTTCGATCTCCCGGACAAGAAACGGTGCCCCGACAAGGCGGAATTCGACCTTGTCACCGTCAACGACTACTCAGTGGCCCGGCTGATCCTCAACCCCGGCTGGCGCTGGTCCGAGAGCATCAAACCCTTCGAGAAAACCGACTTCTGCCAGCACAACCACCTCGGATTCTGCGTCTCCGGCGTGTTGGAGGTGGAAACGTCCGACGGCGTCCGGTCGACGATCCATGCCAACGACACTTACACGCTGCCTCCCGGCCACGATGAATGGGTGGTGGGAACCGAGCCGTTCATCGCCGTCGAGTTCCTGGGCGCCGCGTCGTTCGGCCGTCCGGCCAGCCGCGGAGTCCACGCGCGGATCTGACAGCAGGCGCCGGCAGGCTGGCGCCGGCCGGGACGGCAAGCAGCATCATGGTAGGATAGTTCGTTGTCTGGCAAGGCACGGACGCGCAATCCACCAAATTAACTTTGTTGAGGTTATGCCCTGTGCCCAGTAGCAAAAGGCAGCGGTTGGCCGATGCTCTCCATCGTGGAGGCCAGTAACACTGACACACCGCAGATATTGGAAGGACACAAGTGGCTAACAACACTCGTGCTCGCCGTACCGCACGCCTCTCGCGTGCACTCGGCATTGCTCTGACCCCCAAGGCCGCCAAGTACATGGAGCGCCGCCCGTACGGCCCCGGTGAGCATGGCCGTGCCCGCAAGAAGCAGGACTCCGACTACGCCGTACGTCTGCGCGAAAAGCAGCGTCTGCGCGCCCAGTACGGCATCCGCGAAGCCCAGATGACCCGTGCCTTCGAAGAAGCACGCCGCACCAAGGGCCTGACCGGTGAAAACCTGATCGAACTGCTCGAAATGCGTCTCGACGCCCTCGTGCTGCGTGCCGGCTTCGCCCGCACCATCGCCCAGGCCCGCCAGCTGGTTGTGCACCGCCACATCCTGGTTGACGGAATCCGCGTTGACCGCCCGTCCTTCCGCGTCGGCGAGGGCCAGCTGGTCCACGTCCACAGCCGCAGCGAAACCATGCCTCCGTTCCAGGTTGCAGCGGCCGGCGCGCACCGCGACGTCCTGCCCCAGGTTCCGGCCTACCTGGACGTCAAGCTCGACGCCCTGCAGGCTCGCCTGGTTCGTCGCCCGAAGCGCTCCGAGGTTCCCGTAACCTGCGAAGAGCAGCTCGTCGTCGAATTCTACGCACGCTAAATACCAGCAGCGTATACAAAGAAGCCCGTGGCAAGCGCCGCGGGCTTCTTTGTATGTAAGGTACTGGGGGGACTTCCGCAAGGGCGGCCATCAGGCCGCTGCGGGACCCGCCGCAGTCCACGGAAACACAAGGAGATGAACGTCTATGTCTGGTGGCGATATTGCCGGCCTGATCGCGGCAGGGGTGTTTGCGCTCCTCGTGCTGATCCTCGCCGTACCCATCCTGAAGCTCGGACGGGTTTTTGACGAAGTCCGGACGTCCATCCGTGCGATCAGCGACGGCGCTACGCCGCTCATGGACGAAGTGACCGCCACGGTTTCCACCACCAACCAGCAGCTCAAGAAGGTTGACGGCATCTCGTCCAACGTCTCGGACGCCTCCGCCAATATTTCCGCGTTGTCGTCCCTTGTGGCGGCCACTGTCGGATCACCGCTGATCAAGGTGGCAGCGTTCAGCTACGGAGTCCGCTCCGCCCTCTCCGCCCGCAAGAAACCCGCCACCGGCCGCCGCAGCCGCTAATCCCGACGGAGCACTCAATGAAAAGAATCCTCTGGATGGGAATCGGTGTCGCCATTGGCGTGATCGCCTTCCGCAAGATCACCGAGGCACAGACCACCCTGGGGCCCGAAGGCCTCAACCGGGCGGTGGGCCGGCTCGCCGACGGCATCTACGATTTCGCCGACGCCGTCCGCGAAGGCATGCAGGAACGGGAAACCGACCTGAGGGCAGCACTGGGCATTGAATCCCAGGACGTGGTGCGGCGCTAGCCGCCGCTGCGGGAGAATTAAACGGGCAGTAGCCGTTGTTCCGGTACTGGCCATAAGAATCAAACTGTCGCGCGGCAGAACGCGTGAACCAAGAAGGGTAAGTAACCAGGTTATGAAGTCGCAGGAGATCACCAAGCGCTGGATCGACTTTTTTGTCAGCAAAGGCCACACGGCGGTGCCTTCGGCGTCCCTGGTTTCCAGCGACCCCTCCCTGCTGTTCACGGTGGCCGGCATGGTCCCGTTCATTCCGTACCTGACGGCACGCGAAGAGGCGCCCTACAACCGGGCCACCAGCGTGCAGAAGTGCATCCGCACCGGTGACATCGAGGAAGTCGGCAAGACGGCACGGCACGGCACCTTCTTCCAGATGTGCGGCAACTTCTCCTTCGGCGACTACTTCAAGGAAGACGCCATCAAGTTCGCCTGGGAACTGCTCACCACGAGTGTTGCCGATGGCGGCTACGGCCTGCCGCCCGAGAAGCTGTGGGTTACCGTCTACGAAGAGGACGACGAAGCCGAGCAGCTGTGGCTCAAGAACACCGGCATGCCCGCGGAACGGATCCAGCGGATGGGCAAGGCGGACAACTACTGGTCCACCGGCCAGCCCGGCCCGGCCGGTCCCTGCTCCGAGATCTACTACGACCGCGGCCCGTCCTATGGTGTCGAGGGCGGCCCCATCGCCGACGAGAACCGTTACGTGGAAATCTGGAACCTGGTGTTCATGCAGTACCAGATCGATAACGTCCGCTCGAAGGTGGACTTCGACATCACCGGCGAACTGCCTAAGAAAAACATCGACACCGGCCTCGGCATGGAGCGCCTCGCGATGATCCTGCAGGACGTCGAGAACATGTACGAGACCGATCAGGTCCGTCCCGTGATCGACCGGGCCGCGGCACTCTCCGGCCGGGAGTACACCTCGGCGGAATCCGCCGAGGACCCCCACCACACCGACGACGTCCGGATGCGTGTTGTTGCCGACCACATCCGCTCCTCGCTCATGCTGATCGCCGACGGCGTGACGCCCTCCAACGAGGGCCGTGGCTACGTGCTGCGCCGTCTCATCCGCCGTGCCGTGCGCTCCATGCGCCTCCTCGGCGTCGAAAAGGCCTGCCTGCCCGAGCTGTTGCCGGCCTCGCGGGACGCCATGAAGGGCGTCTACCCCGTAGTGGAGACCGACTTCGAACGCATCAGCCGCATCGCCTACGCCGAAGAGAAGGCGTTCCTGCGCACCATCGCGTCCGGCACCGCGCGCCTAGAGGACGCCGTGAAGGATTCCAAGGAAGCCGGCCGGCCGCTGTCCGGTGCCGATGCCTTTGCCCTGCACGACACCTACGGCTTCCCGATCGACCTGACCCTGGAAATGGCCGAAGAAGCCGGCCTCAAGGTCGACGAGCCCGAGTTCCGCAAGCTGATGCTCGAGCAGCGCCAGCGCGCCCAGGCCGATGCCAAGGGCAAGAAGGGGTCGCACGCCGACCTTAGCGCCTTCCAGGAGCTGCTGGCCCAGGGTGAAACGGTCTTCACCGGCTACACGGAGCTGGCCGGCGAATCGAAGGTCCGCGGCATTCTGTCCGGCGGCCGCAAGGTTTCCCAGGCCTCCACGGGCGACGAGATCGAGCTCGTGCTCGCAGAGACCCCGTTCTACGCCGAGGCCGGCGGCCAGGCCGCCGACACCGGACTGATCACCGGCGACGGATTCGTCGTCGAGGTCCTGGACGTCCAGCGTCCCGTCAAGGGATTGAGCGTGCACAAGGCGATCGTCCGCGAGGGCGAAATCGGCGCGGACTCGCTCGTGCAGGCCGCAGTGGACCGGGAGCGGCGCCACTCCGCAGAGCAGGCCCACACCGGAACGCACATCGTCCACGCCGCCCTGCACCAGATCCTCGGCCCGGAGGCCCTGCAGCGCGGTTCGTACAACAAGGCAGGCTACCTCCGCTTCGACTTCTCCTGGGGCGAGGGGCTCAGCGCTGCCACGCGCTCCGAAATCGAGGAAGTCTCCAACCTCGCCATCCGTAACAACTTCAGGGTGGAGACCAAGGTCATGGCACTGGCCGAGGCCAAGGCCCTCGGCGCCATGGCGCTCTTCGGCGAGAACTACGGCAACGAGGTCCGCGTCGTGGAGATCGACGGCGCCTGGTCCCGTGAGCTTTGTGGCGGCACCCATGTGGCCAACACCTCGCTCATCGGCAGCCTGTCCCTGCTGGGCGATCAGTCGGTAGGGTCCGGAAACCGCCGCGTGGAGGCTTTCGTGGGCATGGAGGCGTTCCGCCACCTTGCTGCCGAGCGCGCCCTCGTCACGGAGCTCACCGAAATGCTGAAGGTGCCCTCGGGCCTGCTGGCAGACCGCATCGCCACCACGCTGACCAAGCTCAAGACGGTTGAGAAGGAACTGGAACGCCTGCGCAAGGAGCAGCTGACCGCCGCCGCGGCGCAGCTGGTCGGTACGGCCAGGGACGCTTCCGGAGTAAAGGTCATTGCGCACGACGCCGGACAGGTCAGCGGCGCTGACGACCTCCGCGGACTGGCCCTTGACCTGCGCAGCCGGCTTGGTTCCGAGGCGGCCGCCGTTGCAGTGGCCGGCGTAAGCAACGACCGTCCCGTCATCCTTGTCGCCACCAATGAGGAAGCCCGCGCAGCGGGTGTCAAGGCAGGGGCCCTTGTCCGGCTCGCGGCCGGGATCCTCGGCGGCGGCGGTGGCGGCAAGGACGACGTCGCCCAGGGCGGCGGCACCGACGCCGCGAAGGTGCCGGCTGCGCTTGCCGCCGTCGTGGACGCCATCACGAGGCGATAACCGAACCGTGAACGAATCTGCTGCACCCGACGCCTACCCCCGGGGCATCAAACTGGGGGTGGACGTGGGCACCGTCCGTGTGGGCGTTGCCGTCTGCGACCGCGACGGAATCCTTGCCACACCCTTGAAGACACTCGAGCGGAACGCCAAGAAGAATACGGATGTCCGGGTGCTGGCTGCCCTTGCTTCCGAGCTGGACGCCGTCCAGATCTTCGTTGGCCTGCCACGCACGCTCAAGGGTGAAGAGCACGCTTCGGCAAGGATGGCCACGGACTATGCGGAACTTCTGGCCGGAGCCCTTGCAGGGCTTGGCTCGGACATTCCGGTGCAGCTTATTGATGAGCGTTTGAGCACGGTGACGGCCCACCGCAACCTGCACGAAGCTGGCATGAGCAGCCGGAATCACCGTAAGGTGGTGGATCAGGTTGCCGCCGCAGGAATTCTGCAGCACGCGATCGACATGCAAAAAGCCAGGGGAACGGATGTTGGAAGCCGCGTGTTTGCGGTTTCCCAGACGGGGCTTTCGGGGGACGCCGCAGCGGGAAACGCTGAGCAGGCAGTCTCCGGAAACAATGTGCAATCTTCAGAAAATGGAAGGCTACAGTGAGCCCGGTCAACAGCGGCGAGTCCTCAGGTGAGGAATTCAGTGACTCCGGACGTCAGCTGACGCGCAAGGAAATTCGGGCCAGGGAGAAATTCCTGACAACCGAAGGCAATGACGTCGTCCCACCACAGGCGTTTGAGACGCCCGGTGACGAACCGCAGGTGCCACCCGCCATGCCGGCGGAGCCGCCCACTGTGCAGCAGCAGGCGGTCCCGCTCCACCACGAACGTCCTGTGCACTCCGAGGAAGCTGCGCCCGCTGCGCCGCTCCACCCCGACGAGGCTGTGCACCCCGCGCCGCCTCACCACGAGGAAGCTGTGCACCCCGAGGAAGCTGCGCCCGCTGCGCCGCTCCACCACGAAGAGGCTGTGCACCCGGAAGGCTCCGCGGAGCTCGATGCGCACGCTTACGACCCGCACACAGAGCTGCACCCGGAGGCCGGGCACCACGAAGTCGGGCACCACGAGTACGCGGAGCAGGGTTACGCAGAGCACGGCTACGCTGACAACGCCGCTTACGCAGGGCACCACGAGGACGAGGCACACCATGTCTACGATGACGCCGACGTCTATCCGGCAGCGGAGCACCACGAGCATCACGCTGACGAACCCGGGCACCCGCTGATGGCCGGCGCGTCCTCCGTTGGCGTCGCCCCGACCAAATCCAAGAAGGTTCGCCGCCGCCGCCGGTGGCTGGCGCTCCTGCTGACGCTTGCGGTCTTCGTCACGGCCCTTGTGGTGGGCGCCCAGTTCCTGAAACCACTGCTCGGCGCGGACACCATCGCCGATTACCCCGGACCCGGCGCAGGAGCAGTGAACGTATCCGTGGAGCCCGGCGAAGGCACCAGGTCAGTTGCCACCAAGCTCCAGGACCAGAAGGTCGTGGCCAATGCGGACACGTTCCTGCGGGAGCTCACCGCGTCCGGCGGAACCATTGCCCCCGGGGAATTCCAGTTCCGCCAGGAGATGAAGAACTCCGACGCGGTCGCCGTCCTGCTGGGCAAGGGTGAAGGCAAAGTCATGTACTTCGCCCTGAGCGCGGGGCTCCGGATTGGCGAGTCGCTGCAGGCGATCTCCCAGGGATCCGGGATACCCGTCGCCGAACTCAAGGCCCTGAGCGATTCCCCGGCGCAGTTCGGGCTGCCGGCCAAGGCCAAGAACCTGGAAGGCTACCTGGCGCCCGGCGAGCACCGCTTCCCGCTGGGGACGCCGGCGAAGGACATCCTCAAGAACCTCGTCACCGTCACGACTGACGAGCTGAAGGCGCAGGGAGTCACCGATCCCGCGAAGCAGTACGACGTGGTCACGGTCGCCAGCATCGTCCAGGCCGAAGGCGGCCAGGCCGAGTACGGCGATGTTGCCGGTGCCATCTACAACCGGCTCAAGCCGAACAACACCGAGACTGCCGGCCTGATCCAGTCCGACGCCACGGTGACCTACGGGCTGGGAATCAAGAGCTTCCACATCGACGAGGACCAGAAGTCCGACAAGTCGAACCCCTACAACACCTACGCCAACCAGGGGCTTCCGGTGGGACCCATCGGGTCGCCGGGCAAGAACGCCATCGACGCGGCAGCGAAGCCAAAGACCAACGAGTACATGTACTGGGTGACCATCAACCTGGACACCAAGGAGACGAAGTTCTCCAAGACATTGGCTGAGCACAACGTGTATGTGGAGCAGTACAACGCCTGGTGCGCCGCCAACGCGGGACGCTGCACGTGACCCTGAAGGCTGCCGTCCTTGGGCATCCGATCGGCCACTCGAAGTCCCCGGCACTCCATCGGGCCGCCTACGCCCGCCTGGGCGTTGACGTGGCGTACTCCGCCATTGACGTGACCGTTCCGGAGCTTCCGGCATTCATGGCGGCCGTCCGCAACGAGCCCGGCTGGCGCGGACTGTCCGTCACGATGCCGCTCAAGACCGCCATGGTTTCCGAGGTTGACGAGGTCCGCGGAGTGGCAGGCATCCTGGGCGTAGTGAACACAGTGGTGTTTGAAGCCGACGGCCCGTCCGTGCGCCGGATCGGCTACAACACCGACGTCGCGGGCATCGTCAACGCCGTGCGGCATGCCGGCGTGTCTGCCGCACCGTCCGCGGTGGTGCTGGGCGGCGGAGGCACCGCTGCGGCTGCGATCGCGGCCCTGAGCGAGCTGGGCGCGCCGTCGGCGGACATCTATGTCCGCGATACCGGACGGGCCGCCGAGGCGCGGGCCGCTGCCCAGGGCGTGGGCCTCCCGGTCCGCATCGTTCCGCTGAGCGGTGCGGCAACCGCAATGGCGGCCGCCGACGTCGTAATTTCCACTCTCCCTCCCCACGGGGCAGACGCCTTGGCGGAGGAGCTTGCCGGCCTCCGGACCACGACTCCCGGGGTCCTGCTCGATGTCGCCTATGATCCCTGGCCCAGCCGGATTGCCGCGGTCTGGCAGCACGGGGGAGGAACCGTGGTTCCCGGCCTGGAGATGCTGCTGTACCAGGCAGTGGAGCAGGTGCGGTTTTTCAGCGGCCTCGGCGACGACGTCACGGCCGATGTCATAGATGTGATGTGTGACGCAGTCGGGGCACCCCGACGAGTGTTCTAACCGCCCTACGTGGCAGGATGGATTTTATGTTGCGTTGGTTGACTGCCGGTGAATCCCATGGCCCGGCCCTGGTCGGAATAATTGAAGGCGTGCCTGCCGGTGTTGAACTCACCAGCAGCCAGATCGCCGATGCCCTGGCCCGTCGGCGCCTCGGCTACGGCCGCGGTGCCCGGATGAAGTTCGAGCAGGACGTCGTGACCGTGCTTGGCGGCGTCCGCCACGGCATCACGCAGGGCGGACCCGTGGCCATCCAGGTGGGCAACACCGAATGGCCCAAATGGGAGCAGATTATGGCTGCGGACCCGGTGGCACCCGAGATCCTCGCCGACCAGGCGCGCAACGCACCGCTGACCAGGCCCCGCCCCGGACACGCGGACTTCACGGGAATGCAGAAGTACGGCTTCGACGAGGCCCGCCCCGTACTGGAACGGGCCAGTGCCCGCGAAACCGCCACCCGCGTTGCGCTCGGGACCGTGGCCTCGCAGTTCCTCAAGCAACTGGGCATTGAGCTTGTCAGCCACACAGTTTCGATCGCCAGCGTGACCGTGCCCGAAGGACGGCCGTTGCCCGTTCCGGACAACGTCATCGCGCTTGACGCTGATCCCCTCCGTTGCTTCGACCGGGAAACCTCGGACGCCATGGTGGCCGAGGTTGACGCGGCGCACAAGGAAGGCGAAACCCTCGGCGGCGTGGTAGAGGTGCTGGCCTACGGCCTACCGCCCGGACTCGGCAGCTACGTCCACTGGGACCGCCGCCTGGACTCCCGCCTTGCCGCTGCCCTGATGGGCATCCAGGCCATTAAGGGTGTTGAGGTGGGCGACGGGTTCCTTACCGCGTCGCGCCGGGGCTCCGCCGCGCACGACGAAATCGTCAAGGACTCCGACGGCCGGATCATCCGCACCAGCAACCGGGCAGGCGGTATCGAGGGCGGCATGAGCATCGGCGACGTCCTGCGCGTCCGTGCCGCGATGAAGCCGATTGCCACCGTTCCGCGCGCCCTGAAGACCATCGACGTGAGCACCGGCGAGGCCGCCAAGGCCCACCACCAGCGCTCTGACGTCTGTGCGGTCCCGGCCGCGGGCGTTGTGGCCGAGGCCATGGTGGCCCTGGTGCTCGCCGAGGCAGTGGCAGAAAAGTTCGGCGGAGATTCGGTCGCGGAGACCGCCCGCAACATCAAGGGTTACCTGGACAACATTCCGGCGTCCCTGGACTCGATCGGCCAGTAGTGCCGGGCAGCATCAGGCACGGCGCTGTGCCACGACGGCCCATCGCCCTCATCGGACCCATGGCGGTTGGAAAGTCGGCGATCGGCCACCAGCTGGCGCAGCAGCTAGGTGCGGCGTTCGTCGACACCGACGTCGTTATTGTGGAAAACCATGGCACCATCGCGGACATCTTCGCCGCCCGCGGCGAGAGCGCGTTCCGGGAGATCGAAGCCCGGACGGTAGCGCGGGTCATCGAAGAGGCAGGGAACGCCAGCACCGTCATTTCCCTCGGCGGGGGAGCCGTGCTTGACTCCGGCACCCAGCAGCTGCTCCGCCGCTGCACCGTTGTGTACCTCGAGTGCGACGCCGACACGGTTTCCGAGCGGATTGCCCGGAACTCAGGCCGTCCGCTCCTGGCAGGTGACGCCATGGGCCGCTGGCGCGCACTGTTTGCCACCCGGCAGCCCGTGTACGAACGGCTTGCCGATCTCGTTTTCGATGTCCGCCACGGAACCGTTGCGGATCTCGGGCATCGGCTGGAAGAGGCGCTGCGTGAGTACGCGGCGGCACAGACCGCGGCGGCGGAGCCAGTGGCCGCAACAAAGGAAGTTGAAAAGTGAGTAGCGAATCAACCGTCATCAAGGTCACCGGCAAGTCTGCCGCTGACAACTACGACGTCGTTGTGGGCCGCGGCCTGCTCGAACGCCTTCCGGAACTGCTGGGGGAGCGCGTCAAACGTGTCCTGGTCATCCACCCGCGGGCCCTGCGGCTTACCGGAGATACCGTCCGCGACGAACTGGCCTCGGCCGGTTTCACTGCGCTGACCGCCGAAATCCCGGACGCCGAAGAGGGCAAACACATTCAGGTGGCTGCTTTCTGCTGGCAGGTCCTCGGACAGAACGACTTCACCCGCTCGGACGCAGTGGTGGCGGTCGGCGGCGGCGCCGTCACGGACCTTGCCGGGTTCGTGGCCGCGACCTGGCTCCGCGGCGTCAAGGTCATCCACATGCCCACCAGCCTGCTCGGCATGGTGGATGCAGCCGTCGGCGGCAAGACCGGCATCAACACGGCCGAAGGCAAGAACCTGGTGGGCGCCTTCCACCCGCCCGCGGCCGTCCTCGCGGACCTTGACACCCTCAGCACCCTTCCCAGGAACGAGCTGATTTCCGGGATGGCCGAGGTCATCAAGTGCGGCTTTATCGCAGACCCCGCCATCCTGGACCTTGTGGAAAAGGATCCGTCCGCCGTCACCGATCCGGAGTCGGCGATCCTCCGCGAGCTGATCGAACGGGCCATCGCAGTCAAGGCCGAAGTGGTCTCGGAGGACCTCAAGGAGACCGGCCGGCGGGAGTACCTCAACTACGGGCACACGCTGGGCCACGCGATCGAGCTCGTGGAACGGTACTCGTGGCGGCACGGTGCTGCCGTGTCCGTGGGGATGATGTTCGCCGCTGAACTCGCCCGCAGTGTGGGGCGCCTCAGCGACGCCGACGCCGACCGGCACCGCACCATCCTGGAATCGCTCGGACTGCCGATCACCTACCGCCGTGACCGGTGGCAGGGGCTGCTGGACGGCATGCGGCGGGACAAGAAGTCCCGTGGCGACCTGCTGCGGTTCGTTGTCCTCGACGGCGTGGCCCGCCCCGGAATTCTCGACGTTCCGGACACCTCCCTGCTGTTCGCCGCTTACCAGGAGATTGCCTCTTGATGATGACCGACGTCATGATTGATTCCATGGGCGGCACGAGCGAGTGGCCGGATGCGGGGTTCCCGGGTATCAAGATCAACCCGGACACGCTGATGCCGGGAATTGTCAACGAAGAAGTGTGCAGCTTAGCGCTGCAGGCATCGACCGACCCCGCGGACCGCATCATGGTCCTGCTGGCGGAAGGCCATGCCGCAGACGCCGCGGAACTCCTCGCCGAAGCACGCTACAACGACCCCGAATCCTTCAGGCTCCGCACTTTTGAAGCCGAGGTACTGCGGGTGTCCAAGCGCTTTGACAGGGCCGTGGACCTGTTCCGCCAGCTCCTGGGCGAAGTCCAGGGAACCGAGCTGGAGGCCCTGGCGCACCAGCACCTGGGGCGGGCCTACTATGCCGGCGGCAATACCGCAGCCGCCGTCGATGAGTTCGCCAAGGCCCTTGACCTGCGCGTGGCGGGATCCGCCGATGCCGCGCTGATCTACTCATCCACCGTCGCACTGCAACGGGCGCGGAACGTCCTGGAAATGTCGTCCTAAGGGCCCTCGCAGCAGCCCGCCGGCATTACCGGTAGAATGGTTCTTGGATTTTTGACAAAAACTCGCTGGCGGCCTTTTGGCGTGCCTGCGCGATATAACCGGCTGGCGGCTTGAAGCAGTCAGATACAAACCAGAGGATACCAGTGGCAACCACAAACGACATCAAGAACGGAACCGTGCTGAAGCTTGAGGGCCAGCTCTGGAACATCATCGAGTTCCAGCACGTGAAGCCGGGCAAGGGCGGCGCTTTCGTCCGCACCAAGATGCGCAACGTTATGTCCGGCAAGGTGGTCGACAAGACCTTCAACGCCGGCCTCAAGATCGAGACCGCCACGGTTGACCGCCGAGACTACCAGTACCTGTATCAGGACGGCGCCGACTACGTCTTCATGGACACGTCGGACTTCGACCAGCTCACCGTGTCCGCCGAGACCGTTGGCGACGCCACCAACTTCATGCTCGAGAACCAGATGGTGAACATCGCCATCCACGAAGGCACCCCGCTGTACATCGAGCTGCCGCCGAGCGTCGTCCTCGAAATCACTTACACCGAGCCGGGCCTGCAGGGCGACCGCTCCTCCGCCGGCACCAAGCCGGCAACGCTCGAAACCGGCTACGAGATCCAGGTGCCGCTGTTCGTCGAGAACAACACCAAGGTCAAGGTCGACACCCGCGACGGCAGCTACCTCGGCCGGGTCAACGACTAGTGAGCGCCCGCGGTAAGGCCCGTAACCGGGCCCTGGATGTTCTTTTCGAGGCGGAGCAGCGCTCCCTCTCGGCTTTTGATGTGCTGCGGTCGCGGCGTGAAATAACCGACCAGATCGTCAATCCCTACACCCTTGAAATCGTTGAAGGGGTGGTCTCCCACCAGACCGCCATTGACGAATTCCTGGAGACCTACTCCCAGGGCTGGACGCTGGAACGGATGCCGTCGGTAGACCGCATCATCCTGCGCATCGGCACGTGGGAACTGCTCTATAACGACGACGTTCCCGACGGCGTGGCCGTCAGCGAAGCTGTGGCCCTGGCCAAGACGCTGTCCACGGACGAGTCGCCGTCGTTCATCAATGGCCTTCTGGGCCGCCTGCAGCAGCTGAAGCCTTCGCTGCTGGCATAGCCGCCCGATGCCTGGCTGCGATATCAACCGCAGCGCTTTCACCAATTGAATGGACCGGTCCCCGCCTGAGGCGGGGGCCGGTCCTTTTCGTTTCCGCCTAGCGAAGCACCGCGTCCCGCCGTGCCGAGATTTCCGCGAGCTGGCGGTGCTCATCGAGCTGGTGTGCGGGCACGTCCCGGCCACTGAGGATCCGTTGCCGGATGAAGGCAAGCTGCGTGGCGGCGTGCAGGAAGGCCTTCATCTGCTGGCCCCGGCCGAACTGCTTCGCCCAGCGGACCGCTGAACGGCGGCCGCCGGCCGTTGCCAGCATGTCCACTTCCGGCGGCGTGAACCACCCCGCGGCCGCATATTCCAGGAGCCGCTGGCGCGTCAGCCGGTTCTCCGCCACGCGCAGCAGGATTATCACGACGACGGCCAGGACGAAGATGGGCACCTGGACCACGATGTACTGCAGCAGGAAGTCCTGGCCCATGCTGTTCCACATGCTGTGCAGCAACATCGCCGGGACCAGGCCCACGAAGAACGCCACGACGGACATGCCAGTGTGCCAGCGGCGCGCCGCGAAGCCGAGGATCAGCCCCGTGGTCCCGGTAAAGATGGCGTGGGCAAACGGGGACATCACGCCCCGAAGGAAGAAGACAACCGCGAGGTCGGCGCCCGGTGTACTTGACTCTGCGATGGCCCGGCCGAAATAGAGGATGTTTTCCGTGAAGGCGAAGCCGCCGGCAATCGTGAAGGCGAACACAACGCCGTCCACTGGTCCGTCGAAGTGCTTCCGCGCCAGCACCAGGATCAGCAGCAGGCCCAGGGACTTGGCGAATTCCTCCACCACCGGGGCCTGGACCGTAACGGCGAACGTCCTGTAGTCCACGCCGGCTGGCGGCGCCGCGGCAAGCGCAAAGAACGGCTGGATCAGCAGCGTGACGGAGATGGACACCACTGCGCCCCACAGGAAGGCGAACAGCAGCAGGCGTTTCGGTTCGGGCTCCCAGCGGTCAATAAGGTAGACGGCCAGAAGCACGGCGCCCAGGGGAATCAAGGAGGCGATGAAGCCAATCACGAACCCGGTGACGCCGGTGTTGCCCAGGAGGTAGGGGAGAACCAGGAAAAGGCTTGCGAAGGCCAGGAAACCCCCGCCGCCCACCAGGCCCACCACTCCCGCACTCGAGCGGTTGCGTACAGCGGCCGGCGGCATGACAGTGGTCACCGCGGGCGCGTTGTTGTTGGCGGGGGCCGCCCGGTAGAGGCCGGGGCGGACCTGGCCCATCCACGTGGGGTTGGTCTGCTGCGGCAGGTCCTGCCGGGGCCATGGGGGCTGCTGCCCGTTTCCAGGGCCGCCGGGAGGATCGTGCTGCGGCCAAGGCGCGTTCGATGTCATGGGACTGAGCCTATGTCTCCGTAACCGCAGCATCCAAGGCCGGCTTTGGCGCGGCGGCGAGTCTGGCGGCAACCTCAGGCAACCAGAGGCAACACCATGCCGGCAGGCCGGTCGGGCGCCCGCAGCGGCCGCTTTAGCTGTTGGTGACGGTGACGTCGTCGAGGAACATCCAAGTGTTGTCGGCCGGTACAGCGCCGTCGAGGTGGACGTTGAACCAGAGCGTCACCGTTTGACCCCTGTAGGCGGAAAGGTCGGCCGTCACCCGCGTCCAGGTTCCCGAATTGTTGTTCAACTTGAACAGCGTCCTGAGCGTGCTGCCGTTGGAACTACGTATCTGGCCTTCCATCCAGTCCCATTTACAGTTGTTCCTGTTCTTGTTCCCGCACGTGGCGTCAGCAGTGTGCGGCTGGTACCAAAACGACAGGGTGGACGTCCCCGTGAGCGGAACGGTGATGGACTGGGACAGTGTGCTGTCTCCCAGCGGCTCGCTGCCGCCGGTGACGCCAAGCAGCGCAGCGCCGGTACCGCTGTGCGCCGTGCCCGCAGGTCTGGGCAGGGATATGCCGGCCGCCGTCCACGATGCCAGCCCGGACTCAAACCCTCCGTTGGACACCATGGACTGGGGAGCAGACGGTGTCACCGGGGTGCTGGCAGCGGACTGTGCCGAGGTTCCGACGGAGTTGGTGGCCGTGACTGTGAAGGTGTACGTGGTGCCGTTCGCCAGCCCGGTGACAGTGGTGCCGGCGGCCGGTGGGTTGCCGGTCACCTGCACCGGAGCCTGGGCCACTGAGCCCGCGAAGGGTGTGACTGTGTACGAAGTGATGGCCGAGCCTCCATTGCCGGGGGCCGACCAGGTGACCGTGGCCGGGGCGTTGCCGGCTACTGCGGTGACGCCGGTAGGGGCAGCCGGGACAGTGGCGGCAGGGCCCGTGACCGTGACAGGGTTGGTGACTGATCCGGTGGCGCCCAGGTTGTCCGTCACTGTCAGTTTCACCTGGTACGTCCCGCCGGAAGAATAGATGTGTGTGGGCCTCACACCGGTGCCTGCGGGCGAGCCGTCGCCGAAGTCCCAGCTGTAGGAGGCGATGGAGCCGTCCGGATCCGCGGATCCGGAGCCGTCGAATGACGCCGTCAATCCTGATGCCGACGACGTGAAGGCAGCTGAGGGCAAGTGGTTGGCCGGAGACTGAGTGCCCAGGAACGTGGCATCAAAGGAATTCAGGTCCACCACTACGCCGTTCAAAGTCTGGTTGAACTTCTGCTGGACACCGATGCGCATGTTCGTGGAGGTATTCCATCCTCCGTAGGGAACGGGCGTGGGCACGGCATAGTCAGCCGCCCACGACGAGTAGTCAAGGGAACCGGCGTTGGTGTCCCACAGCGGGACGTCCGCAAAGGCTGTGCTGTTGTTCATGATCTGCGGCCACATGCCTGACCCGCTGTAGATCACCGGACGGACACCCATGCTCTTGACGCCGTCCACCATGGCCCGGGTAACCGGCACACCGCCGGTCTCGACATCCAGGGCAAAAAATTGAAGCTGGCTCTGGTAAGGGCCCGCAGCCGAGATCCCGCCCTGCCAGCAGCGCGGGTCACGGGTATAGACGGCGATCATGAGCCCCGCATCGAGCGCCATCTTTAGTTGGGTCTGGGTCCGGAACCAGGGATTGCACGTGCCCCATGCGGTGGAATGCATCACGTACAGGCGGAACCCCGCGTTGTAGGCCTGGACAAACCAGGCCGGGTCAGTAATGGTGTTGGCGGTGTCCAGGACTTTGACGGAAGGGTTCGGCGCCGAGTATGCGGCGGGAGCGGCAACCACTCCGGCGATGGCCAAAAAGGCCGCGACAACGGCGGCAAGGATTTTCCTACTCATAATTTGGACTCCCCAATGAGCTAAATGAGCTGATGTGTGCGGAACACCGGCCGATGCTTCGGTGAGCTTACCGTCGGGGATCAGGGGGCAGCCCGAGTGTCGGCCACCCGAATGGGCGGCTCACCACACCCCACCGCCTGCGGTGACCACTCGGAGGCCGACAAGACCGGGCGCAGTCCGGGGCAGCCTCACCGCCCGGCGGATGTGATGTTAAACGCTCTCCGCGTGCCCGGCGGGCAGCCGGGCCGGGATGGCGCGTGTGGTAATTTTGGAGGGCAAATGTTCCTTTTTTAATTCCGTCCCGTGAGGCGGGGAAAGGGGAGACGAGCGTTGACATCAGTCACAGAAGCACCGGTTCCGGCCAGGGTTGTGCTCAACTCTGCGGACATTGACCGTGCACTCACTCGTATCGCCCATGAGATCCTCGAGGCCAACAAGGGTTCCCAGGATCTGGTACTGCTGGGCATTCCGCGCCGCGGCTATCCGCTGGCCGTGCGCCTGGCCAAGAAGATCGCCGCCGCCGATCCCAGCGTGGATGCTGCCGCCATCGTGGGCCAGCTGGACGTCACCATGTTCCGGGACGATCTGTCCCACCAGCCCACGCGGCCGCCCTATCCCACGCAGCTGCCCCGCACCGGCATCGACAACAAGGTCGTGGTGCTGATCGATGACGTCCTCTACTCCGGCCGGACCATCCGCGCGGCACTGGACGCCATCGTTGACCTGGGCCGCCCACGCATCGTCCGGCTCGCGGTCATGATCGACCGCGGCCACCGTGAACTGCCGATCCGTGCCGACCACGTCGGAAAGAACCTCCCCACCTCCTCCTCCGAAAAAGTCCGGGTCCGGCTTGAAGAGACCGATTCCGTTGACGGCATGCCGGTCAACGAAGTGGTCATCGAGGCAGGCGCATGAAGCACCTGCTTTCCACCGAAGGCCTCAGCCTGGCTAACGCCATCCGCATCCTCGACACGGCGGAGGAGATGGCCGCGGTGGGCGACCGCGAGGTCAAGAAGCTCCCGGCTCTCCGGGGCCGGACCGTGGTGAACCTGTTCTTCGAGGACTCCACCCGCACCCGCATCTCCTTTGAAGCGGCAGCGAAGCGGCTGTCGGCGGACGTCATCAACTTCGCCGCCAAGGGATCCTCCGTCTCCAAGGGCGAATCCCTCAAAGACACCGCCCAGACGCTTGCCGCCATGGGGGCGGACGCCGTCGTCATCCGCCACTGGGCGTCCGGCGCGCCGCACCGGCTGGCCGCCACGGACTGGATCGACGCCGCCGTCATCAACGCCGGCGACGGCACCCATGAACACCCCACTCAAGCGCTGCTGGATGCCTTCACCATGCGACGGCACTGGGCACGGCTCCACGGAACGCCGTCCGCCGGCGCGGATCTGAAGGGCATGCGCGTCGCCATCGCCGGCGACGTCCTGCACTCCCGAGTGGCCCGGTCGAACGTCTGGCTGCTCCGCACCCTCGGCGCGGAGGTCACGCTGGTGGCGCCGCCCACCCTCCTGCCCATCGGCGTCGGACAATGGCCCTGCAGCGTGAGTTACGACATGGACGAAACCCTGGCGAAGGGCGTGGACGCCGTGATGATGCTCCGCGTCCAGGGCGAACGGATGAACGCCTCCTTCTTCCCGACAACGCGCGAATACTCCCGCCGCTGGGGCTTCGACGACAACCGCCTCCGGGCCCTGGACAAACTGGGCCTGAAGGACACCATCATCATGCACCCCGGCCCCATGAACCGGGGCCTTGAAATATCTTCCGCTGCCGCGGATTCGCCCCGTTCCACCGTGCTGGCGCAGGTCCGCAACGGCGTGTCCGTCCGGATGGCCGCCCTGTACCTGCTGCTCTCCGGGGACACCCGGGAACCGGCAGCCACCCAGACCCCCGCATATTCCACCAAGGAGAGCCACTGATGGCACACGATCAACAGGATGCAACCCACACCGGGTCATACCTCATCCGCGGCGCGGCGATTCTCGGCGGCGCAGCCCAGGACCTCCTGATCCGCGACGGCATCATCGCCGAACGCGGCACCGACCTGGCGGGCACCGACGCGGCTGACGGCGCCACCGTCATCGAGGCCGCCGGCCTGGTGGCCCTGCCCGGCATGGTGGACATCCACACGCACCTTCGCGAACCCGGGCGGGAAGACGCCGAAACGGTGGAGACCGGCACCCGCGCGGCCGCCCTCGGCGGTTACACGGCCGTGCACGCCATGGCCAACAGCAACCCCGTGGCGGACACCGCAGGCGTGGTGGAACAGGTGTACACCCTGGGACGCGCCGCCGGCTGGGTGGACGTCCGTCCCGTGGGCGCGGTCACTGTAGGCCTCGCCGGCGAACAGCTGGCCGAGCTCGGCGCCATGGCCGATTCCCGCGCCAAGGTCCGGGTGTTCTCCGATGACGGCATCTGCGTCCACGACCCCGTGCTCATGCGCCGCGCCCTCGAATACGTCAAGGCGTTCGACGGCGTGGTGGCCCAGCACGCGCAGGAACCCCGGCTCACCGCCGGTGCCCAGATGAACGAAGGCGACGTCTCTGCAGTCCTCGGACTGACGGGCTGGCCCGCCGTCGCGGAGGAAAGCATCATCGCCCGTGACGTCCTGCTGGCCCAGCACGTCGGGTCCAGGCTGCACGTCTGCCACGTTTCCACGGCAGGCTCGGTGGAGATCATCCGCTGGGCCAAGGCCCGCGGTATCAACGTCACCGCCGAAGTGACCCCGCACCACCTCCTCCTGACCGACGAACTGGTCCGCAGCTACGATCCCGTCTACAAGGTGAACCCGCCGCTGCGCACGGACTCCGATGTCCAGGCGCTCCGCGGGGCCCTGGCGGACGGCACTATCGACGTCGTCGGTACGGACCACGCCCCGCACCCGAGCGAACACAAGGAATGCGAATGGGCGCAGGCCGCTATGGGCATGACCGGCTTGGAAACCGCACTGTCCGTGGTGCAGGAGACCATGATCGAAACCGGCCTCATGGGCTGGGAGGACTTCGCCCGGGTCACCTCCACAGCTCCCGCCATGATCGGACGGGTGGCGGACCAGGGGCGTCCGCTGGAGGTGGGCGAACCCGCCAACGTCATACTGGTGGACCCGGCTGCGCGCTGGACCGTGGACCCTTCTAAGATGGCAACCATGGGCCGTAACTCTCCGTTCGCCGGAAGGGAACTCCCGGGCAAGGTCGTGGCGACGTTCTTCAAGGGCCATCCCACCGTCCTGAACGGTGAGCTCAACACCCCGTACCGCCACGGATCGCAGTCGGAAAAAACCGGTCCGGCGGGCGCCAACTGATGGACAACAAAACACTCACCCTGGTCATCACGCTGCCGCTCATCGCGCTCGTGCTGGCCATGATCGGCGCCGGCTGGCGGAGCCGCCTGCGGCGCCAGTCCGACGTCGAACAATTGCCCGCGGTGCCTGCGGAACTGAGCCTGCCGCTTGCCACGGCCGACGGACAGTATGTCGCCACCACCACGGCGGGCGACTGGCTGGACCGCATTGCCGTTCAGGGCCTGGGAATCCGGACCAACGCCGAACTCACCGTCCACCCCGAAGGCGTGCTGTTCGAGCGTGCAGGTGCCGGACCGGTCTTCATCCCGGCCGGCAGGCTCACCGGAGTCCGCCAGGACAGCGGCATGGCCGGGAAGTTCGTCGAGAAAGACGGACTCCTGATGGTCAGCTGGTCGCTGGGCGGCCGTGAACTGGACACCGGGTTCCGGACCCGGCGCGCCGCCGACAAACAGGCCATCCTCGACGCCTTTCAAGAATTGATCTCCGCAGCCCCTCAGGCAGATGCCGATAGTGGAAAGTAACAACGTGACAGAAACCCAAGTAACAGCAAACGCAGATACTGCACCTGAACAGGGAACGTCCGCGCCCGCCGTGCTGGTGCTCGAGGACGGCCGCATCTTCCGCGGCACCAGCTACGGCGCCACCGGCACCGCCCTGGGCGAGGCGGTCTTCGCCACCGGCATGACCGGCTACCAGGAGACCATCACCGATCCCTCCTACGCGCGCCAGCTCGTGGTCCAGACGGCGCCGCACATCGGCAACACCGGCGTCAACGCCGACGACGCCGAGTCCCGCCGCATCTGGGTGGCCGGCTACATTGTCCGCGACGCTGCGCGCCGGCCCTCCAACTGGCGCTCCGAGCGGTCCCTCGACGACGAACTCGTGGAACAGGGCATTGTGGGCATCCAGGGCGTCGACACCCGGGCCATCACCCGCCACCTGCGCGAACACAAGACCATGCGTGCCGGGATCTTCTCCGGCGAAGCGGCCCGCGCCACGGACAAGGAACTGCTCGACGCCGTGCTGGCCAGCGCGCCGATGGAAGGCGCCCGCCTCGCGGAGGAAGTCAGTGTTGACGAGGCCTACATTGTGGAACCGAAGGACTGGGGCTGGGACGGCGAGCCGCGCTTCAACATCGCCGCAATCGACCTCGGCATCAAGCGCATGACCCCCATCCGCTTTGCCGAGCGCGGCGTCCGCGTCCACGTCCTGCCGGCGACGGCCACCCTGGCTGACGTGCAGGCGGTCAACCCGGACGGATTCTTCATGTCCAACGGCCCGGGCGACCCCGCCACGGCGGACAACCAGGTCAAGCTGCTCCGCTCGGTGCTGGACGAGAAACTTCCGTACTTCGGTATCTGCTTCGGCAACCAGATCCTGGGCCGGGCCCTCGGCTTCGGCACCTACAAGCTCCGCTACGGGCACCGCGGCATCAACCAGCCCGTCATGGACCGCCGCACCGGCAAGGTTGAGATCACCTCGCAGAACCACGGCTTCGCCGTGGATGCCCCGCTCGACGGCGCCACCCAGGCGCCCGAGGAGCGGTTCGGCCGCGTCGAGGTCAGCCACGTGAGCCTCAACGACGACGTCGTGGAAGGACTCTCCTGCCTGGACATCCCCGCCTTCTCGGTGCAGTACCACCCGGAAGCCGCCTCCGGACCGCACGATGCGGCGTACCTTTTCGACCGCTTCATCGAGCTGATGGCGGACACCAAGAAGGCAGCCGCTGCTTCAGCTGGCGCCGACTCCAAAACTTCCACTGAATCCAAGACTGAGGACAAGAAGTAATGCCCAAGAGAACTGACCTTAAGAGCGTCCTGGTCATCGGTTCCGGTCCCATCGTGATCGGCCAGGCCGCCGAGTTCGACTACTCCGGCACACAGGCTCTCCGCGTCCTCAAGGAGGAAGGCCTGCGAGTTATCCTGGTCAACTCCAACCCGGCCACCATCATGACGGACCCCGAGTTCGCCGATGCCACCTACGTGGAGCCCATCACCCCCGAAGTGGTGGAAAAGATCATCGCCAAGGAACGGCCGGACGCGATCCTGCCCACCCTGGGCGGCCAGACGGCCCTGAACACCGCTATTGCGCTGGACAAGAACGGCGTGCTGGAAAAGTACAACGTGGAACTGATCGGCGCGAACATCGCGGCGATCGAACTCGGCGAAGACCGCGAGAAGTTCAAGGGCGTCGTGGAACGCTGCGGTGCCGAGTCGGCCCGCAGCCACATCATCCACACCATTGACGAGGCCCTGAAGGCGGCCGAAGACCTCGGCTACCCGATGGTCGTCCGGCCCTCCTTCACCATGGGCGGCCTTGGCTCCGGCCTGGCCTACGACGAGGGCGACCTCCGCCGGATCGTCGGCCAGGGCCTGCAGTACAGCCCCACCAGCGAGGTCCTGCTCGAAGAGAGCATCCTCGGCTGGAAGGAATACGAGCTCGAGATGATGCGGGACAAGAACGACAACGTGGTTGTTGTCTGTTCCATCGAGAACTTCGACCCCGTCGGCGTGCACACCGGCGACTCCATCACGGTGGCTCCCGCACTGACCCTGACGGACCGGGAATACCAGCGCCTGCGCGACATTTCCATCGCGGTCATCCGCGAAGTGGGCGTGGACACTGGCGGCTGCAACATCCAGTTCGCCGTCGAACCGGACACGGGACGCGTCGTCGTCATCGAAATGAACCCCCGCGTCTCCCGGTCCTCGGCGCTGGCTTCCAAGGCCACCGGCTTCGCCATCGCCAAGATCGCCACCAAGCTGTCCCTGGGCTACACCCTGGACGAGATCCCCAACGACATCACGCAGAAGACCCCGGCGTCGTTCGAACCGACGCTCGACTATGTCGTAGTCAAGGTTCCGCGGTTCGCTTTTGAGAAGTTCCCGGCAGCTGACCCGACCCTCACCACCACCATGAAATCGGTGGGCGAGGCCATGGCCATGGGCCGCAACTTCACCGAAGCCCTGCAGAAGGCGCTCCGCTCCCTCGAGCAGAAGGGCTCGCAGCTGGACTTCAGCCACGTTCCCGAATGGGAAGTACCGGAGCTGATCGAAAAGTCCAAGCGGCCCACCACCGAACGCCTGCACCAGGTGCAGCGCGCGCTGCTCGGTGGCGCCACGGTGGAGCAGCTCTTTGAGGCCACCAAGATCGACCCGTGGTACCTGGACCAGCTCCAGCTGCTCAATGAGATCTCGCAGGAGATCCGCAAGTCCACCGCCCTGACCCAGGAGATGCTGCAGCGCGCCAAGCGCCACGGCTTCTCCGACGAGCAGATCGGCGCCCTCACCAACAACCAGGAAGCCGTGGTCCGGGGCGTCCGCCAGGCGCTGGGCATCCGCCCGGTCTACAAGACCGTGGACACCTGCGCCGCGGAATTCGCCGCCTACACGCCGTACCACTACTCGTCCTACGACGAGGAGGACGAGGTGGCGCTGCACTCCAAGCCGTCCATCATCATCCTGGGGTCCGGCCCCAACCGCATCGGCCAGGGCATCGAGTTCGACTACTCCTGCGTCCACGCTTCGATGGCGCTCCGCAAGGCCGGCTATGAGACCGTCATGGTCAACTGCAACCCGGAAACCGTCTCCACCGACTACGACGTCTCCACACGCCTCTACTTCGAACCGCTGACCCTCGAGGACGTCCTTGAAGTCATCGCGGCGGAGGAGCGCACCGGCGGCGTCATGGGCGTGTTCGTCCAGCTCGGCGGCCAGACCCCGCTCAAGCTCGCCCAGCAACTGGCCGACGCCGGCGTGCCGATCCTCGGCACATCGCCGGAAGCGATCGACCTTGCCGAACACCGGGGCGCATTCTCCCGCGTGCTGGACGAGGCCGGGCTCATCTCGCCCAAGAACGGCACCGCCGTGTCCTTCGAGGACGCCAAGAAGATCGCCGACGAAATCGGCTACCCGGTCCTGGTCCGCCCGTCCTACGTGCTGGGCGGACGCGGCATGGAGATCGTCTACGACGAGCCCAACCTCTCGCGCTACATCGCCAACGCCACCGAGATCACCACCGAACACCCCGTGCTGATCGACCGGTTCCTGGAAGACGCCGTCGAAATCGACGTCGACGCGCTCTACGACGGCACCGAAATGTACCTCGGCGGCATCATGGAGCACATCGAAGAAGCCGGCATCCACTCCGGCGACTCCGCCTGTGTGCTGCCTCCGATCACGCTCGGCAACAACGTGATCGAGCGCGTACGCACCGCCACGCTGGCCATCGCCGAGGGCGTGGGTGTCCGCGGCCTCATCAACATCCAGTTCGCCCTGGCCTCCGACGTCCTGTATGTCCTCGAAGCCAACCCGCGTGCCTCCCGCACGGTGCCTTTCGTCTCCAAGGCCACTGGCGTGCAGATGGCCAAGGCTGCAGCACTGATCGGCACCGGTGTGACCATCAACCAGCTCCGCAGCGCCTACAAGATGCTGCCGGAAACCGGTGACGGCTCCACCCTGCCGTTCGACGCACCCGTCTCCGTCAAGGAAGCCGTGCTGCCCTTCAGCCGCTTCCGTACGCCGGAGGGCAAGGTCGTCGACTCCCTCCTCGGCCCGGAAATGCGCTCCACCGGCGAGGTCATGGGCATCGACAAGCACTTCGACACGGCCTTCGCCAAGAGCCAGGCGGCCGCGAACAACGCGCTGCCCACCGAAGGGAAGATCTTCGTGTCCGTGGCCAACCGGGACAAGCGCTCGGTGATCATGGGCGTCAAGCGCCTCTCCGACCTCGGCTTCGAGATCGTCTCCACCGGCGGCACCGCGGACGTCCTGCGCCGCAACGGCATCCAGGCCACCCCGGTCCGCAAGGTCGCCGAAGGCAGCAGCGCCGAAGGCGAAGGCACCATCGCCGACCTCATCATCGCCGGCGAGATCGACATGGTCTTCAACACGCCTTCCGGCGGCGAAGCCCGCATCGACGGCTACGAACTGCGCGCGGCGGCAACGTCCATCGGCATTCCGTGCATCACCACGGTGGCCGAGTTCAATGCGGCCGTCCAGGCCATCGAAGCGCTGCGCACCTACGAATGGTCCGTCACCAGCCTGCAGGAGCACGCCGCCGCACTGGCGGCTTCGCAAACGAGGGCCGCGCAGGAAGCAGCAGCGCACCATGCCTGAGCAGGACGCTACAACCATGGCCGGCCGGGAGTCTTTCGGCTCCCGGCTCGGCCGGGCCATGGCGGACCGCGGTCCGCTGTGCGTGGGGATCGATCCGCACCCGGCGCTGCTGAAGGCCTGGGGACTGAACGACGACGCCGCCGGCCTGGAGCGCTTCTCGCTCACCGTTGTGGAGGCAGTGGGTTCGCTCGCTGCCGCCGTGAAGCCGCAGGTGGCCCTCTACGAACGCCACGGTTCCGCAGGCATGGCGGTGCTCGAACGTACGCTCGCAGCTGCCGCCGATGCCGGCGTGCTGACCATCGCCGACGCCAAGCGGGGCGACATCGGCTCCACGATGGCGGCCTACGCGGACGCGTGGCTGAGGGACGGTTCGTCGCTGGCCGCGGATTCGGTGACCCTTAGCCCCTACCTTGGCTTCGAATCACTGCGCCCTGCCCTTGACCTTGCGGCGGAATATGGCCGCGGGGTCTTCGTCCTGGCATTGACGTCCAATCCGGAAGGCGCCTCCGTCCAGCACGTGGGAGGCACGGATTCGGTGGCGCGCCGGATTGTCGAGGCAGCGGCGGGTGAAAACCGTCGGTACCCGGGCGCGCTGGGCTCTGTGGGCCTGGTGGTTGGCGCCACTGTGGGGGAGGCACTGGTGGACCTGCAGCTGGACCTGGAAGCGGTGCGCGGGATCATCCTCGCACCGGGGCTCGGCGCTCAGGGCGCCACGGCCGCGGATCTGCGGGCAACTTTCGGTGCCGCCTATTCGCAGGTCCTGGGCACCTCAAGCCGGGACATCCTCTCGGCAGGGCCCGCCGTTGTCGGACTCCGGGAGGCCGCACTGCGCACCCTGCAGCCCCTGCTGACCAGCTGATCCATCGATTTCCGCCTCCATTGATTTCTGCGCCAGGCAAAGGGTAGGTTCGGAGGACTCCTAGGACCCTTGCCTTGGATCCGACCGACGATATCGGGGTGACTTGAGTGAGCCTGCGGCCCCTGACAGACCAGGAACGCGCGGAAGCACTGGGCAAGGCTGCGGCTGCCCGGGCAGCCCGGGCGGAAGCCAAGGAGCAGCTAAAGCTCGGAACGCTCACTGTGGCTGACCTCCTCGCCTCCGGGGACGGTGATTCCGCCATCGCGCGGATGAAAGTCTCCGAGATGCTGGAGGCGCTCCCCGGTGTAGGCCGCGTCACGGCGGCCGCCATCATGGACGAGCTGGGTATTGCCGTATCCCGCAGGCTGCGGGGGCTCGGCATTCACCAGCGCCGGGCGCTGGTAGATTTTATGAACGAGAATCACGTCCATCCGAATAACGCCCAAAGGAATATGTGAGCAAGAAACCGGGACTGACAGTCCTCGCCGGCCCGACGGCTGTTGGCAAAGGCACCGTGTCCACCTACATCCGGGACAACTATCCTGAAGTCTGGCTTTCCGTCTCGGCCACCACCCGGGCTCCGCGACCGGGGGAGCAGGACGGCGTTCACTACTTCTTCAAGTCGGCCGAGGAATTTGACGCGCTGGTGGCCGACGGCGAGCTTCTGGAGTGGGCCGTGGTCCACGGCCGCAACCGGTACGGCACGCTCCGCAGCACCGTGGACGCGGCCATCGCCGATGGCCGTTCCGTACTGCTGGAGATTGATCTGCAGGGCGCGCGCCAGGTCAAGCAGGCCGTTCCGGAGGCGCAATTCGTGTTCCTCGCCCCGCCCACCTGGGAGGAAATGGTCCGCCGCCTGGTGGGCCGCGGCACGGAAACAGCCGAGGAACAGCAGCAGAGACTGGAAACCGCTAAACTAGAACTTGCCGCTGAGCCGGAGTTCGATCACACCGTTATCAATGATGACGTTCGACGCGCAGCGGACGAGCTTGTTTCACTCATGGGGCTGACCCCGCACCCGCACTAGCCGCAGGGTCGGATCGGCCCGTTAGAATTTGGAGAATTCGTGTCCACGAACCTTGAAGGCATCATCAACCCGCCGATCGACGAGCTGCTCAAGGCAGCTGATTCCAAGTACGGCCTGGTGATCTTCGGTGCCAAGCGTGCACGTCAGATCAACGCATACTACGCCCAGCTGCACGAGGGCCTGTTCGAATACGTTGGCCCGCTGGTCGACACCAAGCTGAACGAGAAGTCGCTGTCCATCGCCCTGCGCGAAATCAACGAAGGCAAGCTCGTTTCCACGCCGATCGAACCCGCAGAGTAGATCGCCGTACATACAAAGACTGCCTGTTGACGGAGGTCACGTGCGCATAGTCCTCGGAGTCGGGGGAGGGATTGCCGCCTACAAGGTGGCATCGCTCCTCCGGCTTTTTACTGAAGCCGGACACAACGTCACGGTGATCCCCACGGAGGCGGCCAACCGCTTTGTTGGTGTGGCCACCTGGGAAGCCCTGTCCGGCAACCCGGTCAGCAACAGCGTCTTCGACGACGTTCCGTCGGTCAACCACGTACGCCTGGGGCATGAGGCGGACCTCATCGTGGTGGCCCCGGCCACGGCGGACCTCCTGGCGCGTGCCGCCGGCGGCCACGCCAACGACCTCCTCACCAACACCCTCCTGATGGCCAGCGGTCCGGTGCTGATGGCGCCCGCCATGCACACTGAAATGTGGCTGCACGCTGCCACCCAAGCCAATGTGGAAACGCTGCGCAGCCGGGGCGTGACGGTCCTTGAACCCGCTAGCGGCCGGCTCACCGGTTCCGACTCAGGCCCCGGCCGGCTGCCGGAGCCCGAAGCCATCTTCGCGGCTGCACTTGCCCTGATGCAGGGCAGCGCAGTTTCCGGGCAGCTGCCGCTGGCCGGGCGCAGGGTCACCATCAGCGCAGGCGGCACACGGGAACCGCTGGACCCGGTACGGTTCCTCGGCAACCGCTCGTCCGGAAAACAGGGAGTCGCACTTGCCGTGGCAGCCCGCGACGCCGGCGCGAGCGTCCGGCTGCTGGCCGCCCACATGGACGTACCGGCCCCCGCCGGCGTCGAGGTGGTCCGGGTCGAAACGGCGCTCCAGCTCAGGGAAGCGGCGCTTCGCGCGGCAGCCGATTCCGACGTCGTCATTATGGCCGCCGCTGTGGCGGACTTCCGGCCCGCTGAGGTGTCCGACACCAAAATCAAGAAGCGGGATGACACCGCCGATCCAGTGATCAACCTGCTCCGCAACCCGGACATCCTGCACGAACTCGTGGAGGTCCGCGCGGCGAGCAGGCCCGGTCAGCTGATCGTGGGGTTTGCCGCGGAAACCGGCGACGCGGAGGGGGACGTGCTGGACCACGCCGAGGCCAAACTGCGGAAAAAAGGCTGCGACCTGCTGGTGGTCAACCACGTGGGAGAGGGCCTGGTATTCGGCCAGGACAACAACTCCGTGGTCATCCTTTCCCGCACCGGCTCCGAACCACAAGCGGCATCCGGCTCGAAGGACGAAGTTGCGGCGGCTGTTATTGACCGCATCAGCTCCGAGTTGAGCCGCGTTATCCCACGAGCTTGAACGGCCGGCGTGTGCAAGGCCTCCTTAGCAGGGGGACATATGCCGAGGCCTGACCGATTCCCAACCAGTAAGGTAGTTGAGTGACTTTACCGCTGCACATTCCCGCATCCCATGGCGCGACGCCGCCATCCCTTCGTCTCTTCACGTCGGAGTCCGTGACTGAAGGCCATCCGGACAAGATCTGCGACCAGATCAGCGATGCAATCCTGGATGCCCTGCTGGCGAAGGACCCCGAGTCCCGCGTGGCAGTCGAGACGCTGGCCACCACCGGACTGGTGCACGTAGCGGGCGAAGTCACCACTGACGCCTACGTGGAGATCCCGCAGATCGTCCGCGAGACCATCCTGGGGATCGGCTATGACTCCTCCGCCAACGGGTTTGACGGAGCACGCTGCGGCGTCTCCGTATCCATCGGCCAGCAGTCCAACGACATCGCCGGCGGCGTGTTCAACTCCCTGGAAGCCCGCGAAGGCCGCCAGGAAGACGACTACGACCTCCAGGGTGCCGGGGACCAGGGACTCATGTTCGGCTACGCCAGCGATGAGACGCCGTCCTACATGCCCGTGCCGATCTGGATTGCGCACCGCCTCTCAGAGCGCCTCACCGAAGTGCGCAAGAACGGCGAGCTTCCGTACCTCCGCCCGGACGGCAAGACCCAGGCCACGATCGGCTACGACCGCGACCGGCCGGTCTCCGTCGAAACCATCGTGATCTCCAGCCAGCACGCGGAGGGCGCCAGCCTCGAGCAGCTGCGCGCCGACCTTGCCACGCACGTGATCGACCCCGTGCTGGCGGCAGCCAACCTGGACATCTCCCGTACGCACAACATCCTCAATCCCGCCGGAGCGTTCGTGATCGGCGGCCCCGTGGGCGACGCCGGCCTGACCGGCCGAAAGATCATCGTGGACACCTACGGCGGCATGGCGCGCCACGGCGGCGGTGCCTTCTCCGGCAAGGATCCGTCCAAGGTAGACCGCTCCGCGGCCTACGCGATGCGCTGGGTGGCCAAGAACGTGGTGGCTGCGGGCCTTGCCAAGCGCGCCGAGATCCAGATCGCCTACGCCATCGGCCAGGCACGGCCCGTGGGCACCTACGTCGAGACCTTCGGCACGGAAACGGTGGATCCCGAGCGCATCAGCGCGGCGATCTCGGAAATCTTCGACCTCCGTCCGCGTGCAATCATCGACGCGCTGGACCTCAAGCGGCCCATCTACACCAAGACCGCTGCGCACGGACACTTCGGCCGCGACGATCCCGACTTCACCTGGGAACGGCTTGACCGGGTGGACGACCTCAAGGCTTTCTTCAACGCCTGAGAGCCGCCGCCGGAGTAAATGTCGGTGCCGTGTGTTTGGCTGTAGCAGGGCCCCGTTCGGGCGCCCTGCTACAGTGCTTTCCGGCTGATGGAGCATTATTCCATCGCACCGGACCCATGAGCACCACAACTGGCAGATGCTGAACGGAGATTGGTCCCATCGCTTCCTTTCCCGGTGAGGCGGCCGCCACTGACGAGCCGCTCCAGCTGTCACTCCTCCAGGGGTTCCCGGCCGCCCGGCCGCAGTCTTCCGGCGGTCCTCCTCTCGCGCCGTCGTTGCCCGTAGCCAGGGTGCTCATCGAGTCTTCGCTGCCTCATCTGGACAGGCCCTTCGACTACAGCGTGCCCGCCTCTTTCGACGACGCCGCGCAGCCGGGCGTCCGGGTCAAGGTCAAGTTCAACGGCCAGGACCTTAGCGGCTACATCCTGGATCGGGTTGCTGAATCCGACGCCGGGCACGCCCTCGTGCCGCTCCAGAAAGTCGTGTCGCCCGTGCAGGTCCTCACGCCGGAATTAGCCGGACTCGCCGGCAACGTCGCAGCCCGCTACGCCGGCACCGTCAGTGACGTCCTGCGCGTGGCCATCCCTCCGCGGGTTGCCAAGCTTGAGAAGGAGCTGGCCACCGAAGGCAAGCTCTCCGCAAGCCCTCAAACGTCCGACGCCGCGGCGGACACAAAGCCGGTTGCGCCCCGCATTCCACACGCACCCGGGAACTGGTCCCGCTACGTCAACGGGACGGCCTTCCTCCGCCATCTCGGGGCGGGCGAGTCGCCGCGGGCGGTCCTTAGCGCGCTGCAGGGTTTCGGCCCTGCCGGCTGGCCCGAGCTCATCGCCGATGCTGTGGCGGCCGTCCGTGCCGCGGGCCGTGGCGCGGTGGTGGTCGTTCCGGACCACCGCGACCTGGACCGCGTTGAGGCCGCGCTGGCGCGGCTGCTGCCCCGGGAGGATATCGCCCGGCTCACCGCCGACGATGGGCCGACGCCCCGCTACCGCAGCTACCTGCGGGTGCTGACCGGAAGCGCCGGCGTTGCCGTCGGCACCCGCTCGGCGGCCTATGCCCCTGTGCACAACCTTGGCCTGGTGGTGTGCTGGGACGACGGCGACGACCTCCATATCGAACAGCGGTCGCCCTACGCCCATACCAGGGAGGTCCTGCTCCTGCGGGCGGAGCAGGAGGGGACAGCGTGCCTGCTGGCGGCGCACACACGCAGCACTGAACTGCAGCGCCTGGTGGACGCAGGCTGGGCCCGGACCGTGGAAGCCGCCCGCCCGGAGGTCCGGCGGACGGTTCCGCGTGTTGTGAACACCGCGGACAGCTTCGAACAGGAACGCGACCCCCTTGCCCGGATCGCCAGGCTGCCGGGCGCGGCATGGCGCGCTGCCAAGGAAGGCCTGGAACGCGGCCCCGTCCTGGTGCAGGTTGCCCGTGCCGGCTATGCGCCGTCGCTGGTCTGCGACTCCTGCCGGGAACCCGCCCGGTGCACGGCCTGCAGCGGGCCCCTGGCCGTTGCCGGTGCCGCCGGGTCATCCGCCGTGCCGCAGTGCCGCTGGTGTTCCGCGCCGGCTCCCGCTTGGCGCTGCAGCCACTGCACCAGCCCCAGGCTGCGCCGCTCCGCCACCGGTGTGCTGCGGACCGCGGAGGAGCTGGGCCGGGCATTCCCCGGGAAACCCGTCATCACGTCTTCAGGCGACCATGTCAAAGCCACTGTCCCGGATACGAAATCCCTCGTGGTGGCTACCGTGGGAGCGGAACCTGTGGCGGCCGGCGGCTATGCGGCCGCGCTGCTGCTGGACGGGGACTCCTTGCTGCGCCGGGAAAACCTCCGCGCCGGGGAGGACGCCGTGCGGCGCTGGTTCAACGCCGCTGCGCTCGTCAAGCCTGCCACGGATGGCGGCCTTGTGGTGATCACCGCGGATGACGCAGCCGGGGTGGGCGCACTGCTTCGCTGGGACGCAGGGGGGTACGCGCAGCGCGAACTGTCACTGAGGCAGGAACTCCAGCTGCCCCCGGCGGTACGGATTGCCTCGGTGACCGGCGGCCGGACCGCCGTCGGGCACTTTACCGAGGCCATTGAACAGAACCTGGCCCGGCAGGGCATTACCTTGCGCATGGCTGGTCCGG
Source organism: Arthrobacter sp. GW460-12-1-14-TSB2 (assembly GCF_059423525.1). Lineage (NCBI taxonomy): Bacteria > Bacillati > Actinomycetota > Actinomycetes > Micrococcales > Micrococcaceae > Arthrobacter > Arthrobacter sp. GW460-12-1-14-TSB2. Next base: position 368,404 of record NZ_JBWKYC010000001.1, on the reverse strand, counting down.
CGCCGGTGGTGCTGTCGAATGCACGCGCAGCCAGGCAGGAGGCCGGCGAGGACGTCCGGACGTTGCTGTTCATTCCCTACGCGCAGGCAACGGAGGCAACTCGCGTCATGCGGGCGGTCAAAGCCGCGGCGGCGGCACGGCGCACCGACGATCCGGTCCAGCTCAGGCTCGACGGCGTGGATGTGCTCTAGCTGCTGTGCCTGGTGGTGTTCTCCGGCTGACGAGCTCCCGCATGACCGGACTCAGCGGCTGTTGATCCGGGTGGCTTCTTCGGCCAGGTCGACGAGTTGCCGGGCGGAGTGGTCCCAGCTGAATTCCGCAGCCCGTTCCACGGAACGGCGCGACAGCGCCTTCCACACGTCCGGCTGTTCCAGCCGCCGCACCGCTTCGGCGAACTCGGACGGCGAATCCGGATGGACGTACGTCACGGCGTCGTGCCCCACTTCGCGGAAGATCGGGATGTCGCTGGCGATGACGGGCGTGCCGTGCGACATTGCCTCCACGAGCGGCAGGCCGTAGCCTTCCGCGCGTGACAGGCTGATCAGTGCCGTTGTCCGGGCCAGCAGTGCCTCGTATTCGGCATCCGTCACACCGTTGTGGAAGACGACATCCGCGCCCGGCGGCACCACGGACTCGAGTTCCGCCCGGCGCTGCGGCGTGATGCGGCTGAGGAGATGCAGCGTCATGTCGGGCAGTTCGGCCATTCCCCGAACCATGGTGTCCACGTTCTTGTATGGCATGAACGAGCCCATGTAGAGGAGGGTCCGGTCCGCGCCGGCACCGGGGTCTCGGGGCGTATGGCCGTGCTGCGGAGCGTTGCCCACGATCCGGACCGGCCGCTTCGTGAGGCGGTGTTTGGCGATCAGGGCCTCGGTGGTGTGGCTGATGGTGGCCACCACGTCCGCCCGGTTCAGGAGCAGCCGCTGCGGCCAGAACGCCTTGTGGTACAGGCGCCACAGCACGCGGACCGGGGCAGGCAGGAAGCCTGGCGGGGCAGGGTGCTCGTAGTAGATGAGGTCGTGAAGCGTCAGGACCAGGCCGTACTTCCGGCCCAATGTCCCCATCGTCTGCATCGGGCACACCACGACGTCGGCGCCCAGCTTGTTGACCTTGGAGGCCACGAACAGCTCCGCGGGCGAGAGCGGGCTGTTGATCATCGTGTAGGGCACATCCGGGAGCAGGGCCAGCTGCCGGGGATCGCTGACGAGCATCGAGACGTCGGCGATTTTGGCCGTGGCGGCGATTAGGCTTGCCCCGTACCTGCTGATTCCGTCATGGTGGTCCAGGCGGGTGAATCGGGCATCGATAATGATTTTCACGCGGGATGGTCCTTCAGGAAGCGTCTGATGTAGCCGGCGGCCGGTTCGGGTGTCTCGTAGTGGATAAGGTGCCCCACGCCGGGAATGACCTCGAGCGTGCCGTCCGGCAGGAGGGCCTTCAGCTTGTGCTGGTCCGGGAGCATCGCAATCTCATCCTTCTCCCCGGCAACCAGCAGCACGGGCAGGACCAGGTCCGTGGCGACTTCGGAGACATTGCTGCCCACGGACGCCTTGAAGGATTCAAGCAGGCTGTCCCGGTTGGCGAAGGCCGAGAAATAAGCGCTGTGCTGGCCGTGGATGAAGCGACGGAGTTGCTTGTCCCTGGTCTTTGCCATGGCCACGCTCATGACCCTGACAATGAGCCTGCTCCGGAGCAGGTACAGGCCCAGGGCGCGGGGGAGCCTGGCGGAGGCCTCGTAGTAGAAGACGGCCAGTTTGGTCATGACGCCCTTGGGCCCCTCCAGTGCCGGCGCGGCAATGGGATTGATGAGGATGAGCGGGAACACAGCGCCGGGGTTGGCCGCCACGAAGTGGCTGGCAATGATGGATCCGAAGGAGTGTCCCAGCAGCACTGTGTCCGGTCCGAGGCCCATGGCTGTCATAAAGTCGCGGATGAACTGCCCGTACCGCGCGACGCTGTGCTCACCGTCGGTGAAGGCATCAGAGCTGCCGAAACCGGGCAGGTCCGGCATGATCAGCCGGATGTCGGGGAGCTGGTCCGCAACCCGGAGCAGGCCGTGGTGGTCTCCACGGAATCCGTGGATTACCAGGATCGTCCTGGTCCCGGCCGTAACGGATACCGGCTCATACACCCAGTAGTCCACATTGCAGCCACCCAGGTCGACGCTGGCGGCCCGTGTCCTGTCGTCCAGTTCGCCGCTGAAGAGGGTCAGGGCCTGTGCCGGGCCTGTGTCCACTTGTTCCATGGTGTCGAATCCTAGTTGACGTTGTCCGGGTGGGAGCCTGTGCGGTGGTTGCGTTCCAGGGCTGCAAGGGCGGCCATGTCCGACGCATCCAGCGTGAAGCCGAAGACATCAAGGTTTTCCCGGATCCGGGAATAAGAGCTGGCTTTCGGAATGACCACGTTGCCCAGCTGCACATGCCACCTCAGGATGACCTGGGCCGCGGTCCGGCCGTGCGCCGCTGCCAGCTCTACAACCACTGGATCCTCGAGCACCTGGCCCCGGCCCAGCGGACTCCAGGCCTCGGTGCGGATGCCAAGCCGGTCGTGCAGGGCCCGGAGTTCGTCCTGCTGCAGCCAGGGATGAAGTTCCACCTGGTTCACGGCGGGGACCACTTCGGCCGTCTCCAGGAGGCGTTCCAGATGGGCCGGCTGGAAGTTGGAAACTCCGATGGCCCGGATCCGGCCCTCGCGGTACAGCGTTTCCATGGCCCGGTAACTTTCGGTGAAGAGTCCGCGGCGGGCGCAGGGCCAGTGGATGAGGTAGAGGTCCAGGTATTCCAGGCCGAGGTTGGACATGGACGTCTGGAAGGCCCGCATCGTTGCGTCGTAGCCGTGGTCGTCATTCCACACTTTCGTGGTGACGAAGAGGTCCTCGCGGGAGAGCGACGGCGCCGCCTCGCCGGAGCCGCCGCCGGCTCCGCTGCCGGCGAAGCCGGAGAGGGCGCCGATGGCCTTGCCCACCCCGGTTTCATTCCCGTACATGGACGCAGTGTCGAAGTGCCGGTAGCCGGCTTCGAGTGCCATGGTCACCAGGCCGGCAGCGTCTGCCGGGGGAACCTTGTAGAGCCCGAAGCCCAGTTGGTCGATCAGCACACCGTTGTTGAGGCTTAGCCGGGGCGAGGTTTTCATAGCACTGACTCTACCGACTCCCCGCGGCCGGCTCCCCGGGACAGGCCGCGCGGCCTTCCGCCGAAGGCTTCACGATAACCCGTCGAAACTCACCAGGCGCCGCGCCATGGCTTCATCGAGGATCAGGTCAGTGGCGAGCCCGGCTGCGAGCGCGCCGCGCAGCCCGTTGATCTTCGAGGCTCCTGATACAACGCATATCCGACGCCGGACCTGCCGCAGCTGTGCCAGCGCCGGGCCGGTGGATCTTTCGTTGAGCGTGATGCCGTCGGAGGACCCGTCGCCGCGGAAAAACACGGTGGCAACGTCACCCACCACGTCCGAGCTGGCCAGAATGTTCAGGTCGCTCTCGTCGAGGTAGCCGCCGGCATAGACGTGGCTCGGGTAGTCGGCGTCCACTGAACCCACGCCGAAAATGGCAATGCTCATGCGTGACTGCAGTTCCAGGATGCGCTGGACGCTGCGTTCATTCCACATGGCGGTTTTCGTGGCGGCGTGGTCAAAGAACGCCGGAACGGGAAACTGTTCAACACGCGCCCCGTAGGCGCTGCCGAACCTGCGCATGATGTCGCTGGCGTAGGTAATGCCGGTGGTCTGCATGTTCCCGGCACCGTTGAGCTGGACGATCACGCTGTCATGGGTGATCTTGCGGGTCAGGTGGCGGCTGACCGCGCTGAGGGTGGATCCCCATGCGACGCCGATGATCGCGTTTGAGTCGACCAGCGGACCGATCGTCCTTGCCGCCTGCATGGCCACCCTGTCAAGGGTCTCCGCCTCATTCAGGGTGTCCACCACCGGAACGACGTGCACATCGACGCCGTATTGGGAGCGGATCATGTTCTCCAGTTCGGGTCCTGTGTCGAGCGGATTGCGGATCTGGATCTGCACCAGACCGGTTTCGCGGGCAGTCGATAAAAGGCGGGAAACCGTGGATCTTGAGGTCCGGAGCTCCCTGGCTATGGCGTCCATCGTGAGGTCCTGGAGGTAATACAGTTGTGCAGCCCTGAGGGCTTCTGAGTGGCGTGAACGCGGCATTCGGCTTCCGTTCTGCACGTATGTGCATAGTGCTTGACTCCATTTTCCATTAGTCCAAACAATAGTGGTGAACGGCGCCGCGCTGAGGCGTGCCGCACAGAACCAAACCCAAAGGAGCAGATTTGGGAACCAACGATTCATCCGGCCATCCGTCTTCCAGCCGCCAGCGGTCCTCAGTGCAGAACCTGCGAAAGCGGCCCCGCGCGCAGGTCCTGATCATCGGCGGCGGAATCAACGGCGTAGGCACGTTCCGCGATCTGGCACTACAGGGCGTCGATGTTGCGCTCGTGGAACGCGGGGACTACTGCCAGGGGGCCAGCGGTGCATCGTCGCACATGATCCACGGCGGAATCCGGTACCTGGAAAACGGTGAATTCCGTCTGGTCCAGGAGTCCGTTGTCGAACGCAACCGGCTGCTGCGCATCGCTCCCCACTACGTCAAGCCGCTCCAGACCACCATTCCCATCTTCAGCACCTTCTCCGGCGTGCTGTCCGCGCCCCTGCGGTTCCTGACCCACAAGCAGCAGGGCAAGCCGAAAGAACGCGGCGCCTTCCTGATCAAGCTCGGCCTGAGCATGTACGACTTCTTCTCACGCGACGGCGGCACAGTTCCGCGCCACCAGTTCCGCGGCCGGAAGCGCGCCCTGGCGGAGCTGCCGCGGCTGCACCCCGGAATCAAGTACGCGGCCACCTACTTCGATGCCTCCGTCCACAACCCCGAGCGGCTCACGCTCGACGTGCTCCAGGACGGCGAAAAGGCCGGTGCCGCGGGTCCGAGTGACGCCCGGGCCAGCAACTACCTCTCGCTCCTGTCCATGGGCGGGGCAGCCGGAAATTCGGCGGGATCCACTGGCGGCAGCACTGTCCAGCTTCGCGACGAGCTCACCGGCGAAGTCTTCGACTTCACGGCGGACGTCATCGTCAACACCACCGGCGCCTGGGTGGACCTGACCAACCAGGCCATGGGCGCCGCATCAGCTTTTATGGGCGGGACAAAGGGCTCGCATATCGTGCTGGACCACCCGGGGCTCCTCGAAGCCTGCAACGGCCGCGAAATCTTCTTTGAACACACCGACGGCCGGATCGTACTGATCTACCCGATGGGTGACCGCGTGCTGGTGGGCACCACCGACGTGGATGCGGACATGGCAGAGGATGCCGTCTGCACCGACGCCGAGATCGACTACTTCTTCGACCTGATCGGCCATGTCTTCCCGGACGTCGCGGTGAGCCGGGACCAGATCGTGTACACCTTCGCCGGTGTCCGCCCGCTGCCCAGGCACGACGCCACCCAGCCCGGCTTCGTCAGCCGGGACTACCGGATCGAGCGCGGCGGACAGGGAGCGGTGTCCAGCGGACAGGCAACGTCAGTCGGCGGCGCCGTCGTACTCAGCCTGGTGGGCGGCAAATGGACCACGTTCCGGGCGCTGGCAGAACACCTGACAAATGACGTGCTCAAGGAACTGGGCCTGGAACGGAAGGTCTCGACGGCGAAACTCGCCATCGGCGGCGGCGCAGGCTTCCCGGACACCCCGTCCGGAGTCCAGCAGTGGATCAAGGCACACATGTCCGCCGGCCGGGACGCTGACCGGATCTCCGGATTGCTGACCCGCTACGGTACCCGCGCCGAAGAAGTCCTGCGCTATCTCGACGCCGGACCGGACAGGCTCCTGCACTCCACGCGGGAACTCAGTGTCCGCGAACTGGAGTTCATGGCCCGCAACGAACAGGTAGGTCACCTCATCGACGTGCTGATCCGGCGGACGTCCCTGGCCTTCCGCGGGCTGGTTACGGGCGAACTCCTCAACGAGGTGGCAGAGGTCCTTGCCGCTCCGCTCGGCTGGGACGCCGCCGCCAGGACAGCCGAGATCCACTATGCCCAGGAGGTGCTTGAACGCTTCCACGGCGTCCAGGTCCACAGCCTGGTCGCCTAGATAGCTTGCGTGCCCGGGGAGGGAGTGCCCGGGCGCAGGGGCTGCGCGGTTCCGCTGGAGGAACAGCCGGCGCAGCAGCCGGCCGGCAACGCAACCACGTTGCCGGCCCAACAGCCCTTCAAACTCGCGAAGGGCTGACAACAGAAAATAGAGGAGTCAAAGATGTCTCTTGGAATTGTTTTCCTTTCCGAAGTATTCGGAACCGCGATGCTGACCCTGCTGGGTTGCGGCGTTGTGGCAAACGTCGCGCTCAAAGGCACCAAGGGCAACAACGGCGGATTCCTGATGGTCACCTGGGGGTGGGGCATTGCGGTCTTCTGCGGTGTTTTCGTGGCCGCCAAGTCCGGCGCACACCTGAATCCCGCCGTCACTTTCGGCCTGCTGCTCAACGGTAAGACGGAGTATGCTCCCGGCGTGAGTGTCGACTTCGCATCTACGCTGACCTACTTCGGCGGTGAGTTCCTGGGCGCGTTCCTGGGTGCAGTGGTCATGTGGCTGGCCCACAAGCAGCACTTCGACGCCGAGCCGGAGCCCGCCAGCAAGCTTGCCGTGTTTTCTACCGGCCCGGCCATCCGCTCTACACCGTGGAACCTGATCACCGAGATCATCGGCACCTTTGTCCTCGTCTTCGTCATCCTGACCCTCGGCGGGACCCCTTCGGGACTGGGCCCGCTGGCCGTTGCCCTGCTGGTTGTCGGCATCGGCGTGTCCCTCGGCGGCCCCACCGGCTACGCCATCAACCCCGCCCGCGACCTCGGTCCCCGTATCGCCCACGCACTGCTGCCCATCAAGGGCAAGGGCTCCAGCGACTGGAGCTATTCCTGGATCCCGGTTGTCGGGCCGCTGGTAGGCGGCGGACTCGCCGGCGCCGTCGCAGCAGTAGTGCCGATCATCGCCGCGGCGGCTTCCTGATCCCCGTCCGGCCTTCCAAGACCCCCTCCAAGCCCTTCAGACAACAGACAAGGACGTCAACATGAACCAGTACGTAATCGCCATCGACCAGGGCACCACCAGCACCCGCGCCATCGTCTTCGACCACAGCGGCAGCATCGTCTCCTCGGGCCAGATGGAACACGAGCAGATCTTTCCGCAGGCAGGCTGGGTGGAACACGACCCCGCAGAAATCTGGAACAACACCCGCGAGGTCATCGCGTCCGCCCTGTCCAAGGCAAACCTGACCCGGCACGACATCGCCGCCGTCGGCATCACCAACCAGCGCGAAACGGCCGTTGTCTGGGACAAAACGACGGGCGAGGCCGTATACAACGCCATCGTCTGGCAGGACACCCGGACCCAGGACATCGTCGACGAACTGGCCAAGGACGGCGGCCCGGAGCGTTTCAAGCAGAAGGTGGGCCTGCCGCTGGCAACGTACTTCTCCGGCACCAAGATCAAGTGGATCCTGGACAACGTGGAGGGCGCGCGTGCCAAGGCCGAAGCCGGCGATCTGGTCTTCGGCAACACGGACTGCTGGGTCCTGTGGAACCTCACGGGCGGAGTGGACGGCGGCGTGCACGTCACCGACGTCACCAACGCCTCCCGGACCATGTTCATGGACCTCGACACACTGTCCTGGGACCAGGAGATTCTGGATGCCTTCGGCGTTCCAGCCTCCATGATGCCGGCCATCAAGTCCTCCTCCGAGGTCTATGGCACGGTCCACACCTCACAGCTGCTCCGCGAAACCCCGGTTGCCGGCATTCTTGGCGACCAGCAGGCGGCAACGTTCGGCCAGGCGGCGTTTGAGGCCGGCGAGGCCAAGAACACTTACGGCACCGGCTGCTTCCTGATCTTCAACACCGGCGAGGAAATCGTCCACTCCAAGAACGGCCTGCTGACCACGGTGGGCTACAAGCTGGGGGACGCTGCTCCGCACTATGCGCTGGAAGGCTCCATCGCCGTCACCGGATCCCTCATCCAGTGGCTGCGGGACAACCTCGGGTTGATCAGCAGTGCCCCGGAAGTGGAAACGCTCGCCGCCTCGGTCAAGGACAACGGCGGCGTTTACATCGTGCCGGCGTTCTCGGGACTGTTCGCACCGTACTGGCGGTCCGACGCCCGCGGCGCCATCGTGGGCCTGACCCGCTTCGTCAACAGGAACCACATCGCCCGTGCGGCCCTGGAGGCCACTGCCTTCCAGACCCGTGAGGTGCTCGACGCCGTCAACGCGGACTCCGGTGTTCCGCTGACGGAGTTGAAGGTCGACGGCGGCATGGTCGCCAATGACGCCCTGATGCAGTTCCAGGCGGACATCCTGGGCGTTCCGGTGATCCGGCCGAAGGTCGTGGAGACCACGGCCCTCGGTGCTGCCTATGCTGCCGGCCTTGCCGTCGGGTTCTGGAAGGACCTGGGGGAGTGCTCGGCCAACTGGTCCGAGGACAAGCGCTGGGAACCGCAGATGGACGCAGGGGAACGGGACCGCCAGATGCGCCTTTGGAAGAAGGCCGTGACGAAGTCCATGGACTGGGTCGACGAGGACGTGAAGTAGTCTGACCTGTCGTTGATGGCAGCCGCAGCTGCCCCGCCCGTCCCGGCGAGGTGCGGCTGCCATCAACTTGTCCGTCAGCTATTCAGCCGCTCGTGGCGACTTACGTTCAGGTGATGGTGGAGGTGCGCTAAAGTAGTTCTATGCGTGCGATCCTTCTGCTTAGCTAGCCGCGCGGTATCCCGACCAAGTACGGATTGCCGAGCGGCCGCCCCTCCATGTCGAGGGGCTTTTGTGTGTCTGGGGTTATCCCCCGGCCACAAGCAGGGGATCAGGAGGCCGGGGCGGGACAGGACGCCAGAGCCTTACGACAAGCGGTACAGAACAGAAGAGGGCAGCAGTGAGCGTTCAGCCGGAGACAGAGACCGGAACAGCAGCAGTCGCAACGGAAGGTCCCGAGGAGGGCACCTACAGCTTCGCCGCGATGGAGGCCAAATGGCCGCAGGTGTGGGAAGACCTCAAGGTGTTCACCCCCCTGGACGACGGCTCGCGCGAGCGCCGTTACGTCCTCGACATGTTCCCTTACCCCTCAGGTGACCTGCACATGGGCCACGCCGAAGCGTTTGCCATGGGCGACGTCGTCGCGCGGTACCTGCGCCAGAAGGGCTTTGACGTCCTGCACCCGATCGGCTGGGACTCCTTCGGCCTGCCCGCAGAGAACGCCGCCATCAAGCGCAATGCGCATCCCAGCGAGTGGACCTACGCCAATATCGACACCCAGGCGGCGTCCTTCAAGCGCTACGCCATCTCCGCAGACTGGTCGCGGCGCCTGCACACCTCCGACCCGGGGTACTACCGCTGGACCCAGTGGCTGTTCAAGCGCTTCTACGAGCGCGGCCTGGCGTACCGGAAGGATTCCCCGGTCAACTGGTGCCCCAAGGACCAGACCGTGCTGGCCAACGAACAGGTGGTCAACGGCGCCTGCGAACGCTGTGGCACCGCCGTGACCAAGAAGTCCCTGAACCAGTGGTACTTCAAGATCACCGACTACGCCGACCGCCTGCTGGACGACATGGACGAGCTGCGCGGCCACTGGCCCGAGCGCGTCCTGGCCATGCAGAAGAACTGGATCGGCCGCTCCGAAGGCGCCCACGTCAACTTCGTGATCGAAGCCGACGGCGAGAAGCCGGCCAAGGACGTCACTGTCTTTACCACCCGCCCGGACACCCTGTACGGTGCCACGTTCTTCGTTGTCGCCGCAGACGCGCCGCTGGCAGTCGAACTGGTCACGGACGAGCACGCCGCCGCGTTGGACGCCTACCGCGAACAGGTCAAGGCGCTGTCCGAAATCGAACGGCAGTCCACCGAACGGGAAAAGACGGGCGTGTTCACCGGCCGTTACGCGGTCAACCCCCTTAACGGCGAAAAGCTGGCGGTCTGGGCAGCGGACTATGTCCTGGCTGACTACGGCACGGGCGCCATCATGGCTGTCCCCGCCCATGACCAGCGCGACCTGGACTTCGCCAAAACCTTCGACCTGCCCGTCCGCGCCGTGCTGGACACGGGAGAGGACGACCCCGCGGTCACCGGTACGGCCACGGCGGGAGAAGGCACCCTGATCAACTCCGGCGTGCTCGACGGCCTGCCCAAGGCTGAGGCCATCCCGGCCGCGATCGACATGCTGGAGAAACAGGGAACCGGCGAAAAATTCGTCAACTTCCGCCTCCGTGACTGGCTGCTCAGCCGCCAGCGCTTCTGGGGCACGCCCATCCCGATCATCCACTGCCCCGCCTGCGGCGAGGTCCCTGTTCCCGACGAACAGCTGCCCGTCACCCTGCCGGCCGACCTGCGCGGTGAAGACCTGTCCCCGAAGGGCACGTCCCCGCTCGCCGCCGCCGAAGCCTGGGTCAACGTTGAGTGCCCCAACTGCCACGGCCCCGCCAAGCGCGACACCGACACCATGGACACGTTCGTTGACTCGTCCTGGTACTTCCTGCGGTTCGTTTCCCCGCAGTACACCGAGGGTCCCTTCGACCCGGAGAAGATCAACGACTGGATGCCCGTGGGGCAGTACGTGGGCGGCGTGGAGCACGCCATCCTGCACCTGCTGTACGCACGGTTCTTCACCAAGGTCATCCACGACCTCGGCATGATCGACGCCGACGAGCCGTTCAGCGCACTGCTCAACCAGGGCCAGGTCCTCAACGGGGGCAAGGCCATGAGCAAGTCACTGGGCAACGGTGTTGACCTCGGAGAACAGCTGGACAAGTACGGCGTTGACGCCGTGCGGCTCACCATGATTTTCGCCTCCCCGCCGGAGGACGACGTCGACTGGGCGGACGTTTCGCCGTCGGGCTCCGCCAAGTTCCTGGCCCGGGCGTGGCGCCTGGCGCAGGATGTCACCAGCGCGCCCGGAACGGACGCTGCCCAGGGAGACCGCGCGCTGCGCTCTGTCACGCACCGCACCATCGCCGACGCCGCCGCACTGCTGGACGGCAACAAGTTCAACGTTGTGGTGGCCAAACTGATGGAGCTTGTCAACGCGACCCGCAAGGTCATCGACTCGGGTGCAGGCGGGGCGGATCCAGCGGTCCGCGAAGCGGCGGAAGCCGTTGCGGTCATCCTGAGCCTTTTTGCGCCCTACACGGCCGAGGACATGTGGAATGTGCTGGGGCATCCCGCCTCGGTGGCGAACGCCGGCTGGCCCGCGCATGACGAAGCACTCCTCGTGCAGGAAACCGTGACCGCCGTGGTCCAGGTGCAGGGCAAGGTCCGCGACCGGCTCGAGGTCTCCCCGGGGATCGGCGAGGACGAGCTGCGTGAACTGGCCCTGGCGTCGGAGAACGTCCAGCGCGCCCTCGACGGGCGCGGTATCCGCACGGTCATCGTGCGTGCCCCTAAACTGGTCAACATCGTCCCGGCCTAGCCGGGACACCGGCCGCCGGTATCGCCGGCGGCCGGCCATGATGTTTGACCGACCGTAGCAGCAGGGGGACGCCGTGAACGACCGGGAGCCGGCCGGATGGCCGTGGCTGAAGGAACGGCTGGCCCGCCTGCGCCAGTCTTCCCGAACGGCGGGCGCGGCACAGGAAGTGGTTACGGCCGCCGTCGTGCGCACTGCGGTGGTGACCGATTCCGCAGCGGCGCTTCCGGCCGACTGGGTCATGGACTTTGCCGCCGACGGCCGGCTGACCGTGGTTCCCATGCCCGTTATGGTGGGGCCCGAGATCTACGGCGAAGGCGAAGACGACATCACCGAGACCATTGCGGTGGCGCTGGCTACGGGCACGCCGGTCAAGACGTCGCGGCCGTCGCCCGGCCAGTTTGAGCAGGCCTATCTTGCGGCGCAGCGCCGCGGCTTCGAAGCGGTGGTCTCCGTGCATATTTCCGGGGCACTTTCCGGAACTGCCGACTCCGCCAGGCTCGCGGCATCGCGCGTCGGCATCCCCGTGGAAGTGGTCGACTCGAAGACCGTGGGCATGGCACTGGGCATGGGTGTGCAGAGTGCGGTGGTCGCGGCGGCAGACGGCCGGGCAGCCCCTGAAGTGCGCGCCTTTGCGGAAGAACGGCTGGCCCGTACCAGGGTGTATTTCTATTTACCCAGCCTGGAGCAGCTACGCCGCGGAGGCCGGATCGGAGCGGCGGCATCCCTGTGGGGGACGATGTTTGCCATCAAGCCGATCCTCGCCGTGGATGACGGGAAAATCGTTCCGCTGGAAAAGGTCAGGTCCGCCTCGCGGGCCGTGGCGCGCCTCGAGGAAATTGTGGTGGCGGACGCCGCCGCGCGTCCCCCCGGCCAGGCCCGCCTGGCCGTCCACCACTTCGGCAATCCCGGGGAAGCCGCTGAGCTTGCGGAACGGCTGGCAGCCTCGCTCCCGGACGTACCCCCCGCGCAGATCAGTTCGCTGCCGGCCGTCCTCGCCGCCCACGCGGGGCTGGGTGTCCTCGCCGTGATCGTGGGGGAGAGCAGCACACCGCAAAAGGAGCCCGCTCTGGCCCAATAGCGGCGCCGGTAGTACAGTCTCCCCACCAAGCACGCTCCCTACCGAGCAAGGAGGCTTCCATGACAATGCAGGTGCACCACGTGGCGCAGTTCGACAAGGACGTGTCCGAAGAAGTGACGAACTGGCTGAAGTATCTCAAGGGCCAGGTGACGAGCGTCCAGTTCCTCACCACGACGGTGCCCGATCCGAAGGCGCCTGACGCATGGCGGGTCCAGTACGAGGCCTACATCACTTACCAGAAGTAGCCAGTTGGAACAGTCCGGGTCAGGGGCTGCAGGTCACCGTGTCACGGTTGTAGCGGCTTTTCTCGAGGACGCTGATGCTGTCCGACACGATGGTGCAGGAGGCACCATCGGGAAACGTGTAGACACTTGTCGCGCCGGTTTTGATGACATTAGCGTCGAAGGACCACGGGCTTTCGTAGTAGGCAAACACGCTGACGAACTTGTGCGTGTTGTCCACTGTGATGGTTTCGCCGTCGGGGGAGATCTGGGTGGCGCTCACGTCACCGCTTCCCTGGAAGACTGCGACTCCGCTCGGCGTATGCACCTCGATGTGCCGATCAGTGCCCGTCTGGCAAAACGTCCAGCCGGAAAGCTCATCCGTGATACACGACGAGTATTCGGTGAACTGGGTCCCTTCACTACCTGCCGCGTTGCCTGCCGCGCCGGCTGGCGTCGCGCCGGTCGCAAGCAGGAGCCCCAGACCAACTCCGCAACCGGAAAAGAGCACAGACCTTTTTGCCATCATGACCGTCCCCATTCTTCAGACTCTTTCCCAGGATTCGGGGCAGGGCAAAATGCTAAGGCGGCGGCGCTTCCCCGTCAATATGTAAATTCAATGGTGAAAATACCGGCCGTCGTCCCGGTGACCTGTTGTGCGGCCGCTTTCCACATACGGCCCTCCGCAGTGTCCGTTCCCGCCGTGTTCTCCTAGCGTTGTGGGTATGTCACCCCGGAAAGCGGAAGCGGGAGCACCTGCCGCGGCCACGCGTGCACGGCGGCGGCTGACGGCTTCCCTTGGGCCGGCCGGCGGTGATGACAGCGGCGGGCCAGGAACAGCCGGGGCCACAGGACAGGGGCTGCTGGAGCACGGAGCCCCCGGCCAAGGGACTTTCACCTACGACGGCGGTGCGCAGCCGGATCTGGATACGCCTGACGCCTCCGCCGGTGGCAGGGCCTCCGGACCCGCGAAGTTCAGGTGGCGCACAGGCATCCGCGTTGCGGTGCTGCTGGGAATAGTGAGCCTCCTGCTGGGCGGCTGGTTCTGGTGGGACGTCGCCAGCAGCCGCGGCCAGGTGGTGCCGCTGAGCGATGTCAGCACCCCGGACGCACGCGGGCAGCCGGATGGAAGCACCGGGACAGACCCGGGGGAGTCCGGCGGGACGTCAGAAGGAGGGCAGGCTTCCGGGCCTGCCTCCGGCAGGAAGATCGTGGTTCATGTCACGGGGGCGGTCAACAGGGCAGGTGTTGTGGAACTGCCGGAAGGCAGCCGGATCCACGAGGCAATCGCCGCCGTCGGAGGCAGTACGGCCACGGCTGACCTGGAACGGCTGAACCTGGCCTCCGTGCTGGCAGATGGCCAGAAGATCCACGTTCCGCAGGCGGGGGATCCGGCGGAGGCCCAGGGAACGGCTGGCAACGAAACCGGGTCCGACGGAACAGGTTCCGGCGGGCAGGGAACAGGCAGTGCCAAAGTCGACCTGAATACGGCGTCCGTGGAGGAACTGGGGACACTGCCCCGGGTAGGGCCCGTCCTGGCCCAGCGCATCTTTGATTGGCGGAAGGAACACGGACGGTTCAGCGCCGTAGAGGAACTCGACGCCGTGGACGGCGTCGGCCCTAAGATGCTGGAAACGCTGTTGCCGCTCGTGCGGGTCTCCTGAGATGGGCCGCCCCAGTCCGTGGCAGCGCTTCGTCGACGCAGCCGTCCGGGGCGGGCAGGACGAGGCCTTGCTGCCGCCGCGGCGTGCTACCGGTGACCCGATTTCGATTTTTCCTAGTACACCGGGAACACGCTCCGCCGGTATCCAGGGCATTGTGCCCCGGACGTCTGCGGGACTGCGGGCTATGGTTGCCGCCCGCCTTCTTCCCCCGCCGGAGGACAGGGCGCAGGGAATCGGAAAACCTGCTGCGTCCGGAGCCGGCGGGAGACCACGGCGCAGGACTGACCTTCGCCTGGCACCTTGTGCCCTCCTCACCTGGACGGCCGCCGTCGGCGGTGTCTGGTTGCCGTTGCCCGCGCTCTGCGTGTTGATCGGGGGACTCCTCCTCTCGGCCGTGGTGCTGCTTGTGGTGATCAGCCGGCGCCGGGTGCGGACTCACGGGATTGGGCTGGCGCCGCGCAGCTTCCTGACCACTCTTGCCGTTGCCCTGGTGCTATCGGCAGCCGTCGCGTCCCACGCGGCGGTAGCAGCGTCCCAGAAGCATGACGGACCCGTGGCGGACGCCGTGACGGCCCGCTCCGCAGTTGTGGTTGAGGCGGAGATAGAAGGCTCGCCGCGTGAACTCAAGGTTCCCGGCCGCACCGGATCCGGCCGGTGGGCTGTCCAGGCAACAGCGATCACGATCATCGCAAACGGGCGCCTCATCAGGGGTGATGCACGCGTGCTGATCGTGGGCGGTGACGACTGGCAGCACGTGGTCCCCGGGCAGCGGGTCCGGACCACAGGAAAACTGCAGCCGGCCGATGCCGGCCAGGCACAGGCGGGCACTTTGTCCGCCACCACCGGCCCGGCCACCACGGTTGCCCCCTCGGCATGGCGGGAAGGACCTGTCGCGCTCCGGAGCGGGTTTGCCGCTGCCGCGGAATGGATCGGCGGCGATGCCCGCGGCCTCCTGCCAGGAATGGTCACGGGTGATACGGGCTTCCTCGATGAACAGCTGGAAAGCGCCATGAAGACTGTCGGCATGACCCACCTGACCGCTGTCAGCGGGGCCAACTGCAGCCTCATCCTGGGGGCGCTGTTGCTGGCCGCGCGGAGTGTTCGACTACCCCGGGCCCCGGCCGCGGCAGCCGCGCTCACCGGACTGGCACTATTCGTCCTGATGGTGGGTCCGGATGCAAGTGTCCTCCGGGCAGCGCTGATGGGGGCGATCGGGCTCGTATCCCTGTCCGGCGGCCGGGCCGGTCGCGGGCTGAGCTTCCTTTGCCTCGCGGTGACCGGACTCCTCATGGCAGACCCGGCACTCGGTACCAGCTTCAGCTTCCTGCTGTCCGTGCTGGCCACGCTCGGCATCGTGCTTGCCGGGCCGCGGATCATGGAATGGCTGCCGCCGGTTGTCCCGCGCTGGCTTGCCGCCGGCCTGGCGGTACCGCTTTCCGCCCAGCTCTTCTGCGGGCCGGTCATCGTCCTGCTGCAGCCCCAGTTTTCGTCCTACGCCCTCCTGGCAAACATGGTGGCTGCGCCCCTCGTGGCACCGGTCACCATCCTCGGCACTGCGGCCGTGCCGCTGGTGCCGCTCGCGCCATGGGCGGCCAATGTTCCCATGGCGGTTGCGGGTGGCTGCTCGGCCGGAGTCGCCGCCGTCGCCAGGTTCTTCGCGGCCTTGCCCGGCGCGGCCCTGCCATGGCCGGAGGGGCCGTTCGGCGCGGCCACCATGGTGTCATTCTCCGCCTGCTCCGTACTGCTCCTCTGGCTCATTCTGCACCCGCGCGCCGTGGCCACACTGGTCCTGGCGGCGCACCGAAGGACCATCGACCTGCTGGAGCTGGTGCCACCGTTCACCGGCTTTGATGTGCGCCGCCGCCGTGGGAGCCTTAGAGGTATTAATCGGAATTCCGGGAGGAACCAAGAGTGGCCGCTGCGCAAAAAGCACGATCCAAACCGGCAACATCAGCGACGGCCACCTGGCGCGATGTAGCGCCGGCCAGTGTCGTGCTGATCGGCGGACCCGAAGAATACCTCGGCATCCGCGCCATGGACCGGATCAGGTCGCAGGTCCGTGCAGCCCAGCCGGATGTCGAAGTCACCAGGCTCAACGCAGGCAGTTACGAACCCGGCGCCCTCGCCATGAACGTCAGCCCTTCGCTGTTCGGGGAATCCAAGCTCATCGAGGTGGAGTCCGCTGAAGCGATGAATGACGCCTTCCTCGCGGACGCCCTCAAATACCTGGCGGATCCGGAGCCTGACGCAGTGCTGGTGGTCCGCCACGGCGGCGGAGTCAGGGGCAAGAAGCTGCTGGACGCCATCAAGTCTGCGGGCTGGCCCGTGGTCGATTGCCAGCCTCTGAAAAAGGACGCGGACAAGTCGGCGTTCGTGCTCTCCGAATTCAAGGCGGCAGGGCGCCGCATCGAGCCCGAGGCCGTTCATGCCCTGGTCAATGCGGTGGGAGCCAACCTGTCGGAACTCGCCGCGGCCTGCAGCCAGCTCATCGCGGATGCAGCCACGACTGTCGATACAGACATGGTGGACCGCTACTACGGCGGCCGGATCGAGGCGACGGCCTTCAAAGTTGCCGACGCCGCCCTGGCCGGCAATGCTCCGCTGGCACTCTCCACGCTTCGCCACGCCCTGGCAACAGGGGCAGACCCTGTTCCGCTAGTGGCCGCGCTGGCCGCCAAACTCCGCACGGTAGCCAAAGTTGCGGGCGCACACGGTTCCTCGGCCCAGATTGCGCGGCAGCTTGGCATGCAGCCGTGGCTGGTGGAACAGGCGCAGCGGGACGTCCGGCGCTGGACGCCGGAAGGCCTGGTCCGCTCCATCCAGGTGACGGCCGAAGCGGATGCGCAGGTCAAAGGCCTTTCCCGGGACCCCGTGTACGCAGTGGAACACGCGGTCACCGTCATCGCGACGTCGGTGCGCCGCTAGGCCTGCGGTGACCTACCCGCCTGCGAGCTAGCCGGCTGTGAGCTGGAGCGGGTCAACGAGCTAAGAGGGTTAAATGGATGTGGCCGGCACCCGCGAGGGGTGCCGGCCACGATCATCAGTTCAGTTGAACTGGAAAACCTTAGAGTGCGTTGACCTTCTTGGAGATCGCCGACTTGCGGTTTGCAGCGTTGTTCTTGTGAAGAACGCCCTTGCTGACAGCCTTATCCAGCTTTCGGCTTGCAGCAACCAGCGCAGCAGCAGCGGCATCCTTGTCGGTGGACTCAACGGCGGTGTTGACGGCGCGGATGGCCGTCTTCAGCTCCGACTTGACTGCGTTGTTGCGCAGGCGAGCCTTCTCGTTGGTGAGGATGCGCTTCTTCTGGGACTTGATATTAGCCACGTGTGAACTCTCTTTTTAATGCGGAAATGGTCTAGAGGGCTTTCAGATTGGCCATTGACTGAGCGGCGTGGGGATACCTATGGCGGCCAACCATCAGTGGCCGTCGACCTGCACGGACACACAGCTGTCAATAATAGCAGATGCCCTGCAATGCTGCTGCCTCGGCTGACGCCTGCCCTGCTGATCCCGTGCCCCTTCGGAACTTTCGTCAGCTCCAGCCGTGAAACTCGCGGAGTGCAGACGCGACGCCGTCGAAACGCTTCCGGTCCAGGACGGCGCCCTCCCTGCGGATGTCCGCCGCGCTGACCTGGATGATGCGGTCCAGTTTGGCTTCGCTGGGCCGGCGCTGCCGGTCCCAGCTGCCGGTGCCGATATCCACGTAACTGTCGTCATTCCTGCGGTCCTGGTCGTGGTCCTTGCTGGTGAGCATGAGCCCCAGCAGGTACCGCCCGCGGCTTCCGATCAGGAGCACCGGCCGGTCCTTGCCCTGCGAATGGTCCTCTTCGTAGGGAACCCACGTCCACACCACTTCACCCGGTTCCGGCTTGCCGTTGGGGGAGGGGGCATACCGGACATGAGCGGCGCCCGTGAAGTCACCCGGGTATGTCCCGGTGATGCCCGCGCCGGTCTCGGGCTGTGCTGACGGCTTCGTGGCACGGCCCGGCGCCGGTCGGACCGGTCCGGCAGGGCGCTTGCGCCGTCGGTCCGTGGCATCCTCGGCCGGGCGCCCCTCCAGGAGGCGGAATACGGTACGGACGGCGTTGCCAAGGGAGCGGAGGTTGAATGCCATCCTGCAACGATACTGTGCCCCGGATCGGTGCCGTTCGCGGTCCCGCAGCCCGATCACGCAAACAATGCACCGAGCGGGGGCAGGACGTGGGACACTATAAGTTCACGTGCGGCAGGTCCTGCGACGGCTTCGGCCGTCCTGAGCACAGCCGCGGAAATGCCAACAGTAAGGACCCTGCGTGTCTCCCATGGCCCGCACCGCCCCGGTGCCCGCCGCAACAGATCCGGCCATCATCCGGAACTTCTGCATCATTGCGCACATTGACCACGGTAAATCCACTCTGGCTGACCGCATGTTGCAGTACACCGGCGTCGTTCAGTCCCGCGACATGAAGGCCCAGTATCTGGACCGCATGGATATCGAACGTGAGCGTGGCATCACCATCAAGTCCCAGGCAGTCCGCATGCCTTGGGAAGTTGAAGGCACCAGCTATGCCCTGAACATGATCGACACTCCCGGCCACGTCGACTTCACCTACGAGGTATCCCGTTCCCTGGCTGCCTGTGAAGGTGCAGTTTTGCTCGTGGACGCGGCCCAGGGCATTGAGGCCCAGACCCTCGCCAACCTGTACCTGGCGATGGAGAACAACCTCACGATTATTCCGGTCCTCAATAAGATCGACCTTCCCGCGGCCCAGCCCGAGAAGTACGCGGAGGAACTCGCCAACCTGATCGGCGGCGACCCCGACGACGTGCTGCGTGTCTCGGGCAAGACCGGCATGGGCGTGGAAGTGCTGCTCGACAAGATCGTCCGTGACCTGCCGGCCCCCGTGGGCGACCCGAACGCCCCCGCCCGCGCCATGATCTTCGACTCGGTCTATGACACCTACCGCGGTGTTGTCACCTACGTCCGGGTGGTCGACGGAATGCTGCACCCGCGTGAACGCATCCAGATGATGTCCACCCGCGCCACGCACGAACTCCTTGAGATCGGTGTCAGCTCTCCGGAGCCCACCCCGTCCAAGGGCCTCGGCGTCGGCGAAGTGGGCTACCTCATCACCGGCGTGAAGGACGTCCGCCTGTCCAAGGTGGGCGACACCGTCACCAACCTGGCCAAGCCTGCTTCCCAGTCACTCCCGGGCTACGCAGACGCCAAGCCCATGGTTTTCTCCGGCCTGTACCCGCTGGACGGCACCGACTACCCGGTGCTCCGCGACGCGTTGGAGAAGCTCATGCTCAACGACGCCGCACTGGTGTACCAGCCGGAAACCTCGGCTGCGCTGGGCTTTGGGTTCCGCGTCGGTTTCCTGGGCCTCCTGCACTTGGAAATCACCCGTGAACGGCTCGAACGCGAGTACAAGCTGGACCTGATTTCCACCGCCCCCAACGTGGAGTACGAGGTCACCCTGGAGGACAAGAAGGTTGTCCACGTCACCAACCCCAGCGAATACCCCACCGGCAAGGTCGCGGAGGTCCGTGAGCCGATGGTGTCCGCTACCATCCTGGCGCCGAACGAGTTCGTCGGGGCCATCATGGAGCTGTGCCAGAGCCGGCGCGGCGTGATGGGCGGCATGGACTACCTCTCCGAGGACCGGGTGGAAATCCGTTACCGCCTGCCGCTGGCTGAAATCGTTTTCGATTTCTTCGACATCCTGAAGTCCAAGACCCGCGGCTACGGCTCGCTGGACTGGAAGGCCGACGGCGACCAGGTGGCCGACCTTGTGAAGGTCGACATCATGCTCCAGGGCGAACAGGTGGACGCCTTCAGTGCGATCACCCACCGGGAGAAGGCCTACGCCTACGGTGTGATGATGACCGGCAAGCTGCGTGAGCTCATTCCCCGCCAGCAGTTCGAAGTGCCGATCCAGGCTGCCATCGGTTCCCGGATCATTGCCCGTGAAAGCATCCGTGCCATCCGCAAGGACGTCCTTGCCAAGTGCTACGGCGGTGACATATCGCGTAAGCGCAAACTGCTCGAAAAGCAGAAAGAAGGCAAAAAGCGGATGAAGATGGTGGGCCGCGTCGAGGTTCCCCAGGAAGCCTTCATCGCCGCGCTGACCACGGACGAATCCAAGGACAAGGCCAAGAAGTAGTGATGACCGTCGCCGCAACCCTGCGGAGCCGCCGCAATGCCTAGCGTTCTTCCCCTGGGTGACCCGGCGCCGTCGGACGGTCTGCTGCCTCCCCAAGCAGCAGACGGTGCGGCGGACCGGGCCTTCGGGCTCTACGTGCACATCCCGTTCTGCGCCGTCCGCTGCGGTTATTGCGACTTCAACACCTACACCGCAACTGAACTTGGCGGCGGTGCGTCCCAGGATGCGTATGCCTCCACCGCCATATCCGAGGTGAGGCTGGCCGCGGAGGTGCTCAAAACCTCCGGGCTACCGGACCGTCGCATGAGCACTGTCTTCTTCGGCGGCGGCACGCCCACGTTGCTCCCCGCAGAAGACCTCGCCCGGATCCTGGGCGCCGCCATCGAGGTATGGGGGCTGGAGCCCGGGGCTGAAGTCACCACCGAAGCCAATCCGGATTCCGTCACCCCTGAATCGCTCCAGCTGCTGGCTGATGCCGGCTTCACCCGCGTGTCCTTCGGGATGCAATCAGCAGTTCCGCACGTGCTCAAAGTCCTGGACCGCACGCACACGCCCAGCCGCGTGCCGCAGGTGGTGCGGTGGGCGCGGGAGGCGGGACTGGCCGTGAGCCTGGACCTGATCTACGGAACACCGGGGGAGTCCCTGGCCGACTGGCGGTACTCGCTGGAGACCGCGCTGTCCTATGAGCCGGACCATATCAGCGCCTATGCGCTCATCGTGGAGGACGGCACCAAACTGGCAGCCCAGATCCGCCGCGGTGAAGTCCCTGGAATCGACGACGACGACCACGCCGACAAATACGAACTCGGCGATCAGCTGATCGGCGAGGCAGGGCTGAGCTGGTACGAGGTCAGCAACTGGGCGCGCACACCGGAGCAGGCCTGCCGGCACAACCTGGCGTACTGGCGTGGTGACGACTGGTGGGGGATCGGCCCCGGTGCGCATTCACATGTCGGCGGAGTCCGCTGGTGGAACGTGAAGCACCCTACGGCGTACGCGGGGAGGCTTTCCGGCGGCGTGTCGCCGGCGGCGGGCCGGGAAACGCTCGACGCCGAAACCCGGAACGTCGAGCGGGTCATGCTCGAAGCCAGGCTCAGCAGCGGACTCGATGTGTCCGGGCTGGGAACGTCCGGCCAGCACGCCGTCGCCGGGCTGATCGCGGATGGCCTGGTGGATCCCGTGTCGGCCTTCCGCGGACGGCTGGTGCTCACCTTGAAGGGCCGGCTGCTTGCCGACGCCGTGGTGCGAAGGATCCTGCCCGACTGAGCGCACCCGGCCGGTGCTCGAAGCCGGTGTTCGATTGTGCCGGTTACTTGATCCAGCGCAGGTTGAAGTCGTAGCGGTGCGGCTGGCCGCGGTTCACATGGATCCCGGCTGCCACGGAGAAGCACGTCACGGCGATCCAAATCAGTGTGGCCAGCACCGCGAAGATGTTCCCCACCACCGGCAGCAGCACCAGGATGTTGCAGATGACTGCAGCGATCGTGGGAGGCAGGGTGAAGTTCAGCGCTTCCTTGGATTCCTGCGCCGTGAACGGTCCGCGGTCCTTGAAAATCAGGTAGATCAACAGCGACGGGACGCACCCAAGGATGCCGCCGAAGTGCGCGAGGGTTGCCCACTGCCGGTCTTCGTTGGCCGTCAGCGGCAGGGCGTTGGCGGGGACACCATGATACTGGGGCTGGCCATGGCCGGCCTGGTTGTCCCGTTGTTCACGTGCGTCTTCTGCCAAGGTGTCGTCCTTCGGATTGCAGTGGTGCGGTGGTTCCCGGATAAGCGGACGCTGCCACAGGAGCAACAACCGCCTTATCAAGAATACTGGGTCGGGGGTGCATTCGGAGAGTTCGACTTCCGCCTAACGCACTGGTAACTTCCGCCTAGGGCACCGTGAGGAAGTCGATGACCTCTTCCACGCGGCCCAGCAGGGACGGTTCCAGGTCGGCGTAACTACGCACCGCCCCCAGCAGCTTCTGCCAGCCGAGGCCAATGTCTTCCTTAGTCTCGTGCGGCCAGCCGAAGGCTGTCAGGATCCCGGTCTTCCAGTCCACGCCCCGCGGAATAACCGGCCACGCGTCGATGCCGAGCACTGCCGGCCGAATGGCCTGCCACACATCCACATAGGGATGGCCCACGATGAGGACGTTGCCCGCAGCGCCCGGGGACGCCATCACGGCATCGGCGATCCGTGATTCCTTGGAATTGGCAACCAAGTGGTCCACCAGCACTCCCAGCCGCCGGCCCGGACCCGGCCGGAATGCGGCTACCGCAGCCGTAAGATCGTCAATTCCGTGCAAGGGCTCGACGACGATGCCCTCCACCCTGAGGTCGTCACCCCAGACCTTTTCCACAAGTTCGGCGTCGTGTTTGCCTTCCACCCAGATGCGGCTGGCCTTGGCCACCTGGGCGCGCTGGCCTGCCACCCGCACGGATCCGGAGGCCGTCCTGCCGGATGTGCCGGAGGCTGCCTGGGCGCGCGGTGCCGGGGGCATCAGCCGGATCGGCAGGCCCTCCAGGAGGAACCCGTAGCCAAGTTGGAACGTGCGGGACTTCCCGCGCCGGTCCTCCAGGGCAACAACATGCATCCCGCCGGACTTCTCCACCCTGGTGACGGCGCCCACCCAGCCGGACTGCACGTCTTCCAGCACCATGCCGCGTTCAACCGGCACTTCGGGAAGCTCGGTTTTCCGGGGAGCCGTGATGTCCTGCGGGCCCCAGTTCTGGTACGACATCGGATAGACACAACCTTGCGCTAGAAAAAGTGAACACAGAAAGTGAAACAGGAGAAGGGGAACAGCGGCGCCCGTGGCGTCACGGAGGTGCATGTCTTGTCCTGCTCCGGAGTTTCGCCCGGAGCGGTACCAATGCTAACAACGCGGCGACTCATATTAGACTGGTTAGCACTTAGACATGACGAGTGCTAACGGTAGACGGGATCTGGCAGGCGACAGAGCCGGTCCGCGGCCCGGGTGAAGCCGATCGGAGGTGGAGAATGAGCGAACCACGCAAGCTTGAAGTACTGCGCGCCATCGTGGAGGACTACGTCCATTCCCGCGAACCTGTGGGCTCCAAGGCCCTGGTGGAGAGGCACCATCTGGGGGTCTCCAGCGCCACGATCCGCAATGACATGGCGGCCCTGGAAGATGAGGGCCTAATCACGGCGCCGCACACCAGCGCCGGGCGCATCCCCACGGATAAGGGCTACCGGCTCTTCGTCGACCAGATTTCCGCCGTCAAGCCGCTGTCGCAGGCGGAACGCCGGGCCATCCAGACGCTGCTCGAAGGATCGGAAGACCTGGACGACGTCCTGGAACGCACGGTGCGGCTGCTGTCGCAGCTGACCAACCAGGTGGCCGTGGTGCAGTATCCGCACCTCAGTCGTGCCATGGTGCGGCACATCGAGTTCGTGCTGCTGGCGCCGCGCCAGGTCCTCACCGTCCTGATTGCGGACACCGGAAAGGTCGAGCAGCGGGTCATCGACGTCGGCCAGGAACTCAGCGACGAGGCCCTTGCCGGCCTTCGCTCACGGTTCCTGAAAAGCCTGTCGGGGACGCCGCTGAGCCTGCTCCCGCAGGCGCTGCCCGCCGTCGTCGCAAGCTGCGAACCGGCACGCCGGCACGCCGCCCAGGCGCTGGCCCGCGGCCTGGATGCCCTGGCCAGCAGCACCCGCGAAGAGCGGATGGTCATGGCCGGCACCGCCAACCTCGCGCGGTCCAACGTTGACTTCCCGCTGAGCATCGGCCCGGTCCTCGAGGCGCTTGAGGAACAGGTGGTCATGCTCCGCCTGCTCAGCGAAATGGCGCAGGACCCCCGCGGCGTGACCGTCAGCATCGGCCGGGAGAATCCCTACGACGGCCTCGCGGAAGCCTCGGTGGTGGCCACAGGCTACGGGCCCGGTTCCAGTGCCAAGGTTGGCGTCCTTGGCCCCACCCGGATGGACTATCCCACCACCATGGCCGCGGTCCGTGCCGTGGCACGCTACCTTTCCAGGATCCTCGGGCCGTGACCGGCCCTTCATCAGCCAACCCGGCCTCCGTGTCCCGGCTTCCGGGGTGCGGCAGCAGCATCACAGGCAGTACAACCAGGAAGAGATACGAACTTTGAGCAGCCACTACGACGTTCTTGGAGTCTCACCCGAAGCGACGGGCGAAGAGATCAAGAAGGCCTACCGAAAGCTTGCGCGCACTTTGCACCCGGACGTGAACCCCGGTGAGGATGCCTCGGACCGCTTCAAGGCTGTCACGCACGCCTATGAAGTGCTGTCCGATCCGCAGAAGCGCCGCGTCTACGACACCACCGGCAACGAGAACGGCACCGATAACGGTTTTGGCGGCGCCGGCTACTCGGGACAGGGCTTCGCCTTCCAGGACATCTTCGACACCTTCTTCGGTGCGGGCGGCTCATCCGGACCTGCCTCGCGTGTCCGCCGGGGGCAGGATGCCCTCATCAGCGTCCGCATCGACCTCCGCGACGCCGTCTTCGGCGTCAACAAGAAGCTCGAAGTGGACACTGCCGTAACGTGCCCCACCTGCGAGGGTTCCTGCTGCCAGCCCGGGACCCACCCCGTGCGCTGTGACATCTGCGGGGGCAGCGGCCAGGTCCAGCGGGCCGTCCGTTCCATCCTGGGCCAGGTCATGACGGCGGCGCCCTGCGGCTCCTGCGAAGGCTTCGGAACCGTCATCAAGGATCCCTGCAATGAATGCAACGGGCAGGGCCGCATCCGCAGCCGGCGTTCGCTGACGGTCAAGGTCCCTGCCGGCGTTGCCACCGGAACCCGGATCCAGCTTGGCGGCCAGGGCGAAGCCGGCCCTGCCGGCGGACCCTCCGGCGACCTGTATGTGGAGATCCGGGTCAACAATGACGCGACGTACGTACGCGACGGCGATGACCTTCACGCGACCCTGCACATCCCGATGACTGCCGCAGCCCTTGGCACCGAACTCAGCCTCGACACCTTCGACGGCCAGCAGGAAATCGACGTCAAGGCGGGCACCCAGTCCGGTGAGGTCATCACCCTTCGCGGGCTCGGCGTCACCCACCTCCGGGGCTACGGCCGCGGCGATCTGAAAGTGCACCTGCAGGTCGAGACCCCGGCCAAGCTTGATGCCGCGCAGGAAGACCTGCTGCGGCAGCTCGCGAAACTCCGTGGCGAGCAGTACACCGAAGGGAAACTCTCCGCCAGCGGCGGTGTCTTCGCCAAGCTGCGGGACCGGCTCGGTAACCTGTAGCGGTGAGCAACCCTGTCTTTTTCGCAACCCCGGGAGCCCTGGACCACCAGGTTCCCGGTTCGCACTTTGTCCTCGAGGGCGCAGAGGCGAGGCACGCGGTCACCGTCAAGCGGATTGCCGTGGGGGAATCCGTTGACATCGCCGACGGCGCCGGCAAAAGGCTCACCGGCACGGTCGCCGCCGTTGGCCAAGGTGAACTGACGGTGGAGTGTTCAGTCCTCGACACGGAGGAGCGCCCGGACCTCCGCCTGGTCCTGGTCCAGGCACTGGCCAAAGGGGACCGGGACGAACTCGCCGCAGAAACCGCCACCGAACTGGGGATCGACGCGATCATCCCGTGGCAGTCCGAACGCTCCATCGTCCGGTGGAAAGGCGAACGGGCCGCGAAGGCCCACGCCAAATGGCAGTCCGTGGTGACCGCAGCCGCCAAACAGGCGCGGCGGGCTTGGATTCCTGAAGTCCGTGCCGCCGTCGACGGTGCCGGACTTCAGGCCGCAGTCTCCGCCGCGGACCTGGCCATCATCCTCCATGAGGATGCCGTGCGTCCGCTGCGGAGCGTGCTCGAGGCGTGGTGCGAGAACAACGCCGGGGCACCGGAGCCGGGGCCGCGCGAAATCCTGCTGATTGTGGGGCCCGAAGGGGGCATCAGTCCGCGGGAGGTTACCAGGCTGTGCGGGGCCGGTGCCGTGACGGCGCTCCTTGGCCACCATGTACTGAGGTCATCCACGGCAGGACCGGCCGCCACGGTGCTCGCCAGCGACATCCTGGGTCGCTGGTAGCCCCGCTAGGAAACCTTGAAACCGCGGGAGTCCACGTTCAGTTCCCGGTCGGGGTTCCCCGGGTCGACCTGGAATACCCGGATCTCATAATTTCCCGGCGCCAGGTTGACATTCATCGAGAAAAGTCCGGACTGTGCCTGGTCTGCCGAGGCAGTGACTTCGCCGCCCAAATAGGCGGTCTTGTCGCTGCTGCCGTCGACTTTCAGGATTTTCCACCGAAGTTTGCCCCCGGGCAGCGTGCTCCGTCCGCTGATCTTGACGCTGCCGTCGGGGACGCCCACACCTTCCTGGGGATCGATGATCCAGACCGGGGCCACCATGCCTGCCCCGCGCGGAGTGGGACTGCCCAGCCGAACGTGGTTGAAGGCGAGGTAATCGGTGTGCCCGTCAACCAGGATGACCACCTGGATTTGCTGGCCCGAGTCCACCAGCCCTGAGCTCGCTCCCGCGGCCGTTGCCGTGTAGACCAGCTGCTGGATGGCCCGCTTGGCCATGTCCTCGTCGAGGTTGCTGTTGAAGGCATCCGGTGAGACGTCCACCGTGATGACGTTCTTGCCGGAGATCGACGTTGCCAGCTTCTTCGGGTTTTGCCACGGGGTAAAGAAGTCGGGATCCAGCGGCTTGTCCGACATCATGGAGCGCAGGGCCCTGGTGACAGGGTTTTCCTGCTCCGGGACATCCCGGAATTCGCGGTACAGGTAGACGTTCTCGTTGCTGCGGCCGATCCAGTACACGGGTGCCTTGTTGGAAGCCTGCGTGGTTTCCAGTGGGGCACTCGTGCTGGGAACGCCCGCGGTGGCGGATCCGGTGACTGTCTGGGGGGTGCTGGCAGCGGTGTTCAAGGACGGCTGGGGAGTGGCGACGCAGGAGGACAGCACCATGGCAGCGGGCAGCACAAACAGGAGCACTGCGGAACGTGTCCGCCCGCCTCCTGCTGTCTGCCGGCGTCGTGGTTTCCTGGTCTCCATGGTGATCCCGGTACCTGCCCTGTCCTGATAAACGTTGCCGATGAAGTGGTTCAAGACGGGCGAAAGCCCGCGATGGATTCCAGCATTACATAGAGTCCCAGGCGCCCTGCGGCGTTTGCGGACGGATTGCCGAACTGCAACGGGAACGATACGAGGCCGATACGAAGTTGATACCTAATGACGGGAATCTGCAACGAAGCGGTCGCGGCCAAACGCCCGGCAGCCACGCCCCGCGGCCCCCGGACGGCTTACTGGCGTAAGATATAAGGACTCGGCCGCGCACGGAGTCCGACGCTGAAGCAGCGGGAGCGAAGTGATCGGCCAGAGAAACAATTTTCCTAACTGGAGGGGACCAGAGGCCCGCAGGCCGGCACCATGACTGAAGCAACAAACGGAAGGCCCCGGTTCAGCGCCGGTGAGCGCACCACAGGTGAATTTCCCCACAGTCTTCCCGGTGTCCGGACGGAGGTGGTCATCTTCGACAACTCCGAACAGATGGTTCAGTCCCTCGGCAGTCACGACGAGGCCCTCCGTTTTATCGAAGAACAGTTTCCTGCCGTGGATTTCCATGTCCGCGGCAATGAACTGGCCATCAGCGGCCCCGCGGCCGACGTTCCCAGGATCATGCGCCTGCTCCACGAAGTAAGGGGACTCGTTGACCGGGGCACGGTCATTACACCGGCAGTGCTCCAGCAGCTCGCGGCCCTGCTCCGGAGCCAGTCGCTCCAAAATCCGGTTGAGGTGTTGACATACAACATCCTGTCGAGCCGTGGCAAGACAATCCGGCCGAAGACGCTGAACCAGAAGAACTATGTGGACGCCATTGACGCGAACACGGTGATCTTTGGAATCGGACCGGCAGGCACCGGCAAAACCTTCCTTGCCATGGCAAAGGCCGTCCAGGCCCTGCAGCAGAAGGAAGTCAGCCGCATCATCCTCACCAGGCCGGCGGTGGAAGCCGGCGAACGGCTGGGCTTCCTGCCCGGGACGCTCAGCGACAAGATCGATCCGTACCTGCGTCCGCTCTACGACGCGCTCCACGACATGATGGACCCGGAGTCCATCCCGCGGCTGATGGCGGCGGGCACCATTGAAGTGGCCCCGCTCGCATACATGCGCGGCCGAACCCTCAACGACGCGTTCATCATCCTGGATGAAGCCCAGAACACCACGCCGGAGCAGATGAAGATGTTCCTGACACGGCTCGGGTTTGGCTCCAAAATGGTGGTCACCGGCGACGTCACGCAGGTGGACCTGCCGTTTGGCACCCGTTCCGGGCTCCGGATCGTGGAGGAGATTCTCCAAGGCATTGACGACGTCAACTTCAGCGTGCTGGATTCCTCGGACGTAGTGCGCCACCGCCTCGTCGGCGACATTGTCAACGCTTACGGTATTTGGGACGAGGCACAAAGGAACCGGGTGAAGCATTCCGTGCCCCGGGAGAAGCGGGGAGAGCACGCATGAGCATCGAAGTAAACAACGAATCGGGCGTCCAGGTGGATGAAGCCGAGTTGGTTGCCCTGGCCCGGTATGTGTTCGAACGCCTGTACATCCACCCCCAGGCTGAGCTTTCCATCCTGCTCGTGGACGAACCCGCCATGGAAAAGCTGCACCTCGAGCTCATGGATGAGCCCGGGGCCACCGATGTCCTGTCCGTTCCCATGGACGAACTGACTCCGGGTACGCCGGACAAGCCGACACCGCAGGGCATGCTCGGCGATATTGCCGTTTGCCCGCAGGTGGCGGAAGTCCAGGCCCGGAACGCGGGACATTCCACCCAGGACGAGATGCTGCTGCTCACCACGCACGGAATCCTGCACCTCCTTGGTTACGACCACGCCGACCCCGAAGAAAAAGAAGAGATGTTCGGCCTGCAGCGGGAACTGCTTGAGGGCTTCACCGGCAAAGAAGCCCCGTCAGAGACGATGCAGTGACCCCACTGATCCTCGTTGGCATGGCGGTAGTCTTCCTGAGTTTCGCCGCCCTGCTGACAGCGGCCGAGTCCGCCTTTAATTTCCTGCCCCGCCACGACGCCGAAGAAGCTGTTCTTCGCAGCGACGGGCAGGCCCTCAAACGCATCCTGGACCAGCCGATGGCGCACATGCGCTCCCTGAGGTTCTGGCGCATCTGGTTCGAAATGGCCTCGGCCGTGGCGGTCGCTGTCCTTTTGCACAGCCTGTGGGACAGTGTCTGGCTCGCCGGGCTGGCTGCCACCGGGATCATGGCCCTCGTAGGCTTCGTGATCGTAGGCGTTTCGCCGCGGCAACTGGGCCGGGCACATGCCGGAGCCGTCGCCCGGTCCACGGCGCCGGTCATCCGCTTCCTGTGCTGGGTCCTAGGTCCCATCCCCGGCTGGCTAGTCGCACTGGGCAGCGTCGTGGCGCCGGGCGGACGCGGCGTGGACGAGGCCTCGTTCAGTGAAGAGGAATTCCGCGAGCTCGTGGACCGCGCGACCGAATCGGACATGATCGAGGACAACGAGGCCGAACTGATCCAGTCCGTCTTCGACTTCGGTGACACTCTGGTTCGCGCGGTGATGGTGCCCCGGACGGACATCCTGAGCATCGACGCCGGCTCGAGCCTGCACCGGGCCATGTCCCTGTTCCTGCGGTCAGGCTACTCGCGGATCCCGGTCATCCGGGACAACACCGACCAGATCCTGGGCATTGTCTACCTCAAGGATGTAGCTGCGGCGCTGCACAGCCTCCGCCCGGGGGAGGAACCCCCCATCGTGGATGAACTTGCCCGCGAAGTGCGCTACGTGCCGGAGTCCAAACAGGTCAGCGACCTTCTGCGCGAACTGCAGAAGGAATCCACGCACGTCGCGATCGTGATCGACGAATACGGCGGAACGGCCGGCCTGGTCACCCTCGAAGACCTGATCGAGGAGATCGTCGGCGAGATCGTGGATGAGTATGACACCGAGAGCGCCGAGGCCGTTGCGCTGGGTGACGGCAGTTACCGCGTGAGCGCACGGATGGGCATCGACGACCTCGGTGAGCTTTTTGATGTGGAACTCGACGACGACGAAGTGGATACCGTCGGCGGCCTGCTGGCCAAGGCCCTGGGCAGGGTTCCCATCGTCGGCAGCACCGTCGAAGTGGACGGGATCTCGCTGCGGGCAGACCGCCTGGAAGGCCGCCGCAACAGGGTCAGCCACATCATCGCGGCGCCCGTTGCAAAGGGCGCTGTTCCAGAACAAACTGACCTTGAAGACCTACTCGACGAGGCCGAAACAACGCAACAGGGAGTTCCACGTGAGCAAGCAGAATAAAGCGGACGGCGAGGCCTTTGGCGGCTTCCGTGCCGGATTTTCGATCCTTGTGGGCAGGCCGAACGCCGGTAAGTCCACCCTGACGAACGCCCTGGTGGGCAAGAAGGTGGCCATCACCTCGGCCAAGCCGCAGACCACGCGCCACACCATCCGTGGAATCGTCCACCGGGACGACGCCCAACTGATCCTCGTCGACACTCCCGGCCTGCACCGGCCGCGGACGCTTCTTGGCAAGCGCCTCAACGATCTCGTGGCGGACACGCTTTCGGAAGTGGATGCCATCGGATTCTGCCTTCCGGCCAACGAGAAGATCGGCCCCGGCGACCGTTTTATCGCTGCGCAGCTGGCCGCGGTGGGCAAGAAGCCCATCATTGCGATTGTGACCAAGGCCGACCTCGTGGACCGGCAGGCACTGACTGAACAGCTGCTTGCCGTCGCCGCACTGGGACGCGAAGTCCTCGGCGAGGAAGGCTGGAAGGACATCGTTCCGGTGTCGGCCACGGATGGCTTCCAGGTGAGCACGGTTGCCGACGTGCTGATCAGCCACATGCCGCCGTCCCAGCCGCTGTATCCGGACGGGCACCTCACTGACGAGCCCGAGGCCGTCATGGTGGCCGAACTGATCCGTGAAGCCGCACTGGAGGGCGTCCGCGACGAGCTTCCGCACTCCCTCGCCGTCGTGGTTGAGGAGATCGTTCCCCGAGAAGGCCGGCCCGAGGACAGCCCTTTCCTCGACGTCCGGGTCAACCTTTACGTGGAGCGGCCCTCCCAGAAAGCCATCATTATCGGCAAGGGCGGCGCCCGGCTCCGGGAAGTCGGCACCAATGCGCGCAAAGGCATCGAAGCGCTGCTTGGAACGCGGATCTACCTTGACCTGCACGTCAAGGTGGCCAAGGACTGGCAACGGGACCCGAAGCAGCTGGTCAAGCTCGGTTTCTAGCCTGCACCGCTATTCGCGGCAGCCTCCCGGTCCACCGCAGACCGGCCGCCGCGCGGCTGCCGCAGGCATGCCCGGCTGTGGCAGCACGACGGCGGCCTCCGGGCATCGGGCGTTTTCCCAGTCTCGGCCACTAAAATGGACCGAACCCGTTTTATAGAGGAAGGTAACACCACGTGGTGCGACGCCGAGACACTCCCGGACAAGGCATTGGTTCGCCAGCGTCCGACGCCGCCGCCCGGCATTCTGACAACAAGGCCATGGGCCCGGCCCGGCACCTCGGCGCCATGCGGGGCAAACCCGCCTGGTTCAAAGTGGCCAGCGCGATTGTGGCCCTGCTCCTCGTTGGCGGTCTGGCTTTCGCCGCCTTCTGGGTAATCCGGTTGCAGCTGAACATCAACAAGGCACCCTTGGGTGCCGGCAGCAGCCGCACCGAAGATCCCGTCAACGATTCCAAGGACCGGATGCAGATCCTGATCCTGGGCTCAGACACCCGCGACGGCAAGAATTCGGAGTACGGCACCGCCGAAGATTCAACGGGGTACGGCCAGTCCGACGTCATGATGATGATGGACATCTCTGCCGACAACAAGCGGGTCAGCGTCATCAGCTTCCCCCGCGACCTGCTGGTGGACATTCCGGAATGCACGGACCAGAAGACCAAGCAGGTGTACCCCGCCCAGAGCGGAGTGATGATCAACGAAGCCATGAAGCAGGCCGGAATCGGCTGCGCGGTCGATACGGTGAACAAGATCACCGGCCTGGAAGTCGACCACTTCATGATGGCGGATTTCAACGCGGTGAAGGAGCTCTCCAACGCCGTGGGCGGCGTGGAAGTCTGCATCAGCGACGCCGTCTATGACCCCGACTCCCGCCTGCGGCTCCCCGCCGGAACCTCGCAGGTGCAGGGCGAGCAGGCACTGGCGTACCTGCGGACCAGGCATGCGTTCGCGGACGGCGGCGACCTGGGCCGCATCAAGGCGCAGCAGGGCTTCCTTTCCTCCCTCACCCGCAAGATCAAGGATGACGGCACGCTGTCCGATCCCCAGAAGATGCTCAAGATTGCCGACGTCGTGACACAGAACCTCACGGTGGACGATGGATTGGCTTCCGTCCCGTCACTGCTGACCATCGGCAACCGGCTCAAGAACATTGACATCAGCAAGGTGGCGTTCGTTGCCGTTCCCACCACGGCGGCGCCCAGCGATCCCAACCGGCTCACCGTTGCCGAGCCGGCCGCATCGCAGCTTTTCGCGGCATTGCGCAAGGACGTTGACCTGACGGACCCGACGGCCCCGCCGAGCCCCAGCGCGGCACCGACCGAGTCAGCACCCGCCCCCTCGCCGTCGACGCCAACTGCAACCCCGCCGCCGGCCTACGACAAGGCGCTGCAGCCGGTGACCGTCGCGAACGGTACAGGCGTTCCGGCGCGGACCCAGGAAATCACCCAGGCAATTATCGCCGGCGGCTTCACCCAGGTGGCTCCGCTGGTGGCGCAGTCTGTCTCGAAGACGTCGGTCTATTACGGACCCGGCTTCGAGGATGTGGCGGCCGACGTCGCGGCGCTGCTTGAAATTCCCGCCACGCAGGTCCTCCCCGCCACCGGGGTCAGCGGCGTGCAGGTCTACCTCGGCACCGACTTCATGTCCGGAACAAAGATGGGCGCCGTGGCGCTTCCCACCGACATCGTCAATCAGACTGCCGGCGACACCGTCTGCCAGCAGGCCAATCCGGAATTGATCACTCAGTAACGGCACGGCGGCGCTGCGTCTGTTCGACGACGTGCGCTGATCAAAGACCTGCGGGGCCGGCCACAAACAGTGGCCGGCCCCGCAGGTCTCTTCGTTACTGCCCGGTCACCAAATGCTGACGCGGTCCTCCAAGGGCAACCACATGCCGTCCTGCTCCGATACGTCGAAGGCTTCATGGAAGGCGTCCAGGTTCTTGGCGATGGCGTTGGTGCGGAACTCATTGGGGGAGTGCGGGTCCGTGGCGAGCCTGCGGATAGCTTCCTCATTCCGGATGACCTGCCGCCAGCCGGCAGCCCAGGACGCGAAGAAACGCTGCTGTCCGGTCAGGCCGTCCAGCACCGGAGGCTCGGCACCGTCGAGGCTGATCAGGTAGGCCTTGTAGGCGATGGTGAGCCCGCCCAGGTCTCCGATGTTTTCCCCGAGGGTGAGCTTGCCGTTGACATGGTGCCCCGGGGCCGCGGTGGGCGACAACGCGTCGAACTGGGCCACCAGCTTGGACGTCAGGGCCTCGAACGCCGTGCGGTCATCCTCGGTCCACCAGTTGCGGAGGGCGCCGCCGCCGTCGAACTGTGAGCCCTGGTCGTCAAAGCCGTGCCCGATCTCGTGTCCGATGACAGCACCGATGCCGCCGTAATTGACGGCGTCGTCGGCGTCGGCCGTGAAGAACGGGGCCTGCAGGATTGCGGCCGGGAACACGATCTCGTTCAGAAGCGGGTGGTAGTACGCGTTGACTGTCTGCGGCGTCATAAGCCATTTGTTCTTGTCAACCGGCTTGCCCACCTCGTCCAGGTGCCGGTCGACGTCGGCATTGTGTGCGCGCTCAACGTTGCCAAGAAGGTCGCTGGGGTCAATCTCCACCGCGGTGTAGTCAATCCACTCATCGGGGTAGCCGATCTTGGCGCGGAATGCCTCGAGCTTTTTGAGGGCTTCGAGTTTCGTGTCCTCACCCATCCAGGCGAGCCCGGTGATGCTCTCCCGGTAGGCCTCGATGAGATTGGCCACGAGGGTCTGCATGCGGGCCTTGTGGGTCTCGGGAAAGTGCCGGGCAACGTAGATCTGGCCGACCGCTTCGCCCAGTGAGGCTTCGACGACGGCGACGCCGCGCTTCCAGCGGTCCTTGTTACGCGGCGTGCCGCTGATGGTGGTGCCGTAGAACGCGAAGTTCGCGTCCACGAATTCGGCCGAGAGATAAGGTGCAGCAGAGCTGAGAACGCGCATGGCCAGCCAATCCTGCCACGCCTCCAGCGGTTCGGTTTCGAGAAGGCCTGCCGCCCCGGCAAAGAAATCAGGGGTGCTGACCACGATTTCCGCGCGCTTTTCGGCAGCAATTCCGGCGGCTTCGAACCATGCGTCCATGAGCGGGAACAGCTCACCGGTCTCTTCGGCGGATTTCAGGTTGTACGTTTTTTGCGGATCGCGCAGGGTCACGTTGTCCCAGTGATGCGACGCAAGGGCGGTCTCCAGCCGGACCACCCGGTCCGCGGCACCCTCCGCGTCCTTGGTTCCCGCGAGGCCGAGCATGGTCCGGACATGGTCCCGGTACGCCGACACCATCGGGGCGAATTTCTCTTCGCGGTAGTACGACTCGTCCGGCAAACCGAGGCCGCCCTGGCCGGTGTAGAGCAGGATCCGGTCCGGGTTGCCCGCGTCGGGGGCCGGGTAGATGTAGAAGAGCCCGGAAACATCGGAACGGAAGAGCCTCCCGGCCAGTTCGATGACGTCCCTGGCTGACTGCGTGGCGAAGGCCGCGGCAAGCCGTTCCCGGATGGGGTCCATGCCTTTGGCCTCCACTGTGGCTTCGTCCATGAAGCTGTTGTAGAGGTCTCCGACCTTCCGTTCGATGCCGCTGCCATCTTCGCCGCGCGCAGCGGCTTCTTCGATGATTTCCCTGACCGCCAGTTCGGACCCGTCCCGCAAAGCCGTGAAGGTTCCTTCGAGGGGGCGGTCGTCCGGGATGGTGGTGCTCTTCAGCCACGCGCCGTTGATGTGCCGGTACAGGTCATCCTGCGGCCGGACGGTGTGGTCGATGTTGGACAGGTCGATCCCCGAGTTTGGCACAAGTGCTCCTTCAGGTGAAGGCTGCCTCCGGCGCTGGCACCGGTGGCAGCGTCTGCATGGTGGACGTTGCTGGAGGTGTTGCTCCTTCATCTTACGCACCCGTGTTAGTGTGAAATGGTGCGCGCAGAACTCCTTCTTCTTAGCTGCCGCGGCGAGGCCTCAGACGCGATCTAGCGCAAGGCCAATCCTCGTCGCGGAGTTTGTGTTGCCCGGCCACCTTTCACATAGGAACCACAGAAAAGGCCCAGATAGTAATGCGAAACGCACAAAAGCCCTCAGGAATGCCCGTCCACCGCTACATCCCGTTCCAGGACCAGATCAAAGTTGAACTGCCGGACCGGACCTGGCCGGACAAGGTCATCACCAAGGCCCCGCGCTGGTGCGCCGTGGACCTCAGGGACGGCAACCAGGCCCTGATCGATCCCATGAGCCCGGCCCGCAAGATGAAGATGTTCGACCTGCTGGTCCGCATGGGCTACAAGGAGATCGAGGTCGGCTTTCCGTCCGCCTCGCAGACTGACTTCGACTTCGTGCGCCAGCTGATTGAGGGCAACCACATTCCGGACGACGTCACTATCCAGGTGCTGACGCAGGCACGCGAGCACCTGATCGAGCGGACCTACGAATCCTTGGTCGGCGCCAAGCAGGCCATCGTCCACCTGTACAACTCCACCTCGGTCCTGCAGCGCCGCGTGGTGTTCAACCAGGACGAGGACGGCATCCTGGACATCGCGCTACAGGGCGCGCGCCTGTGCAAGAAGTACGAGGAAACGCTGGCGGACACGCACATCACCTACGAGTACTCGCCCGAATCCTTTACCGGCACGGAACTCGAATACGCCATCCGCGTCTGCAACGCTGTGGCTGATGTCTTCGAGGCCTCGGCTGACCGCCAGGTCATTATCAACCTGCCGGCAACCGTTGAAATGGCCACACCCAATGTCTACGCCGATTCCATCGAGTGGATGAGCCGCAACCTGCACCCCCGCGAGGGCATCATTCTCTCCCTGCACCCGCACAACGACCGCGGCACCGGTGTAGCTGCCGCCGAGCTGGGCTATCTGGCCGGCGCGGACCGGATCGAAGGATGCCTGTTCGGAAACGGCGAGCGGACCGGCAACGTGGACCTCGTCACGCTGGGCCTGAACATGTTCGTCCAGGGCATCGATCCCATGATCGATTTCTCGGACATCGATGACATCCGCCGGACCGTGGAGTACTGCAACCAGCTGCCGGTTGCGGAGCGTTCCCCGTACGGCGGGGACCTGGTCTTCACCGCGTTCTCCGGTTCGCACCAGGATGCCATCAAGAAAGGCTTCGAAGCGCTCGAAAAGGACGCTGCAGCGGCCGGCAAGGATGTGGCCGACTACACCTGGCAGGTTCCGTACCTGCCGGTTGATCCCAAGGACCTCGGGCGCAGCTACGAAGCCGTCATCCGGGTCAACTCGCAGTCCGGCAAGGGCGGCGTGGCCTACCTGCTGAAGAACGAGCACAGCCTGGACCTGCCGCGCCGGGCCCAGATCGAATTTTCCGGCGTCATCCAGAAGCGGACGGACACTGTTGGCGGCGAAGTCAGCGGCTCCCAGCTTTGGCAGATCTTCCAGGACGAGTACCTGCCCTCCAGCAAGGGGGACGGCCAGTGGGGCCGCTATTCGCTGGGTTCGTTCAGCACGGAAACGGACGACGACGGCACCATGACGCTGCATGCGACCGTCACGGTAGACGGCGTCCAGGTTCGCCGCACCGGCACCGGCAACGGCCCCATCGCGGCGTTGCTGGGCATCCTGGGCCAGGACGGCGTGGACGTCCGCGTGCTGGACTACAGCGAGCACGCACTCTCCGAAGGCGGCAATGCCCGTGCGGCCGCGTACGTTGAGTGCACGGTGGGCGATCGGGTGCTGTGGGGTGTCGGCATTGACTCCAACACCACCACGTCCTCGCTGAAGGCGGTCGTCTCCGCCGTCAACCGTGCAATCCGGGACGCACAAGCCTAGACTGACCGTTCGATCCGCTGAGCTGCTGCGCCCCGGAGCAATCCGGTGGCGCAGCAGCCGCGTTAACCAGAAAGTCAGTGCAAAAATTAACCGTGGCCCAACAATCCTCCTTCTCTGCACGCGCATACCGTGATGATGCCGTGGTGCTGCGTACCCACAAGCTGGGTGAAGCGGACCGGATCATCACGCTCCTGACAAAACACCACGGCCAGGTCCGTGCCGTGGCAAAGGGAGTGCGGCGCACCAGCAGCCGCTTCGGCGCCCGCCTGGAACCGTTCATGGTGGCGGACCTGCAGCTGATTTCCGGCCGGACATTGGACATCGTCACGCAGGCGGTGGCCAAGGGCGCCTACGGCGGCAGCATCGCGGCGGACTACGGCCGCTATACCGTGGCGGCGGCCATGACCGAGACGGCCGAAAAGCTGACAGACGTGGACGGCGAAGCCGGAACCGCGCAATACAACCTCCTGGTCGGGGCGCTTGCCTCGCTGAGCCGCGGCGAGCACACGCCGGAACTTATCCTCGACTCGTATCTCCTGCGTGCCCTGGCAACGGGGGGATGGGCGCCCAGCTTCACGGTGTGCGCCCGCTGCGGTGCGCCGGGGCCGCACACCGCTTTTTCAGCGCCGCTGGGCGGCATGGTGTGCGCCAACTGCCGTCCGCCGGGATCTCCCGCGCCCGCGGCCGAGACGGTCTTCCTGCTCGGGGCACTGTTGACAGGGGACTGGGCGACGGCGGATGCCTCCGTTGCGGTCCACCGGCGTGAGGCTGCCGGTTTGGTGGCCAGCTATCTGCAATGGCATCTTGAACGTGTGCTGAAATCACTTAAACATGTGGAGCGTAGCTGACTGTGGCCCTTGGAAAGAAGAAAACTCCCGTCCGGCAGCGGACCGCGCCGGTGACAGCACCATATCCGCATAGCTCCGGTGCCGTTCCGCCGTCGATTCCTGAGGAATTCATCCCGCAGCATGTGGCGATCGTGATGGACGGCAACGGCCGCTGGGCCAACCAGCGCGGGCTGCCGCGGATCGAAGGGCACAAGGCTGGCGAACCTGCACTGTTGGACGTTGTGGCAGGTGCCATTGAACTGGGCATCAAGTACGTCACGGTGTACGCGTTCTCGACGGAGAACTGGCGGCGCTCCCCGGAGGAAGTCCGCTTCCTGATGGGTTTTAACAAGGATGTGCTACGGCGTCAGCGGAATCAGCTGGACGATTGGGGCGTCCGCATCCGCTGGTCGGGGCGCCGGCCCCGGCTCTGGGGTTCGGTGATCCGCGAGCTGGAAGAGGCAGAGGATTACACCCGGGGCAACAGCACGTGCACGTTGACCATGTGTGTTAATTACGGCGGCCGCGCCGAAATCGCCGATGCGGTGACGGCCATCGCCGAAGACGTGGCGGCAGGCAGGCTTAAGCCGGGCGCCATCACCGAACGGACCATCCAGAAGTACCTGGACGAACCGGACCTGCCCGACGTCGACCTCTTCCTCCGAAGCTCCGGTGAACAGCGGCTCTCCAACTTCATGCTGTGGCAGTCCGCGTATGCCGAGTTCGTTTTCATGGACACGCTCTGGCCGGACGTCGACCGCCGCACGCTATGGGACGCCGTCGAAGTCTACGCCCGGCGGGACCGGCGGTACGGCGGCGCTGTGGATGCGGCCCCGGCAGGGGCTTAGACGGAATGGGAATGCAGCCAGGACACCAGGTCCCGGTACGCCTCCTGGCGTAGTTCGCGGCGTGAGAGGAAGACGTCGTGGATGGCTCCCGGATAACGGAATACCGCCGTCCGGCGTCCCAGGCCGAGGGCACGGCGGGCTGTCTGTTCCACATCGATCACGGCGTCTGCGGACATCAGCTCCTCAGACCACTCGGCCTGGATTTTGGTGCGGTCAGAAAGCATCACCAGGACCGGCGCAGCAATGTCCAGGCGCCGTTCGACGGCTGCATGTCCGGCCAGGACCGCCCGGGTCCAGCCCGCGCGGATGGGGAACGACGCCGTCGGGCGCCACTGCGGATCCAGGAACCACTCGCCGTGGGCCTGGTCGCTGACGCTCTCCCAGTAGCCTGGCATTTCCGGAAAACGGAACGGCCGCCGCGGATCCGTCCGCGCGATCGGCTCCACCAGGTGCATGGCGATGTTTCGGATCAGGCTGCTGCCCTGGAGCTCCAGCCATGGCGCATTCAGCACAAGGCTCCCCAGCGCGCCCGGATTGCGGTCTGCCCACAGCGCGCCGATCAGCCCGCCCAGTGAATGCGCCAGCATGTGGATGGAAGGTTCCCCGGCCTGGCCGGTGCGCTCGGCCATGTCCGTCCTGATCGCATCCATGGCCGCTGCGATGTCTTCGTCATAGACAGCCAGGTCTGTGGTGTAGCCCGGCGTCTGCCAGCTCCGCAGGCTGCGGCCGAATTTCCGCAGGTCCAGCGCATAGAAGTACAGTCCGTGGGCGCCGACGTATTCAGCAAGTTCGGACTGCAGGAAGTAGTCCGCCCAGCCGTGAAGGTAGATGACGGCGACGGGATGCCCGGGATTGTTACCCGCAGGTGAGTCCGGGAACGGCCAGGCCAGCGTTCGGAAGCCCCTGTACCGCAGCGCCGAAAGAAAGCCGGGCGGTCCGGCCGGCGCGGCAGGCACATGGCGGACCAGCGTGGCACACACCGCGCCTTCGTCGTCGTCGGGCAGCGGCAGTGCCAGTGACTCGAATGCTGCACCGAGTTGGTCGGGCTGCCAACGCGGCGCGACCGGGGCCGCAGCCTTCACTCCTGGCCGCCGTCGTCCAGGACGTATCCCCGGATCCAGCGGCTCAGCCGGGCATACGCGTCAGCCCGGACGTGCGCCGGCGAGAGGAAGACATCGTGGAGGGCGCCGTCAATCCGTTCCAGGGTGACCGTTCGGCCCAGGGCCATGGCCCTGATCGCGATCGTGTTCACATCCAGCACGGCGTCGGACTTTCGCATGGCTTCGGTCCAGAACATGCCGTTCTCGCTGGTTTCGGACAGGAGCACCAGGATGGGGATCTCGATCCGCAGTCCACGGGCCACCCGGGAATGCCCGGCCAGGACTGCACTGAGCCAGCCGGCCCGGACGGGAAAAGCGAGGGGCGGCCGGTACTTGTTGTCCAGGTTCCACTCACCCTCGGCTTCGCTGCTGATACTGCGCCAGTAGAAGCCGCGTTCCGGCAGACGCAGGACAGCCTCCGGCCGGTACCGTGCCAGCGGTCCCACCATGGACCGGGTGGCGCGTCGAACCAGGGAATTGCCGTGCATTTCCAGCCACGGGCTGTTCAGCACCAGCTGGGCGACAACCCCCGGATGCCGGCTGACCCACAGGGCTGCGATGAGGCCGCCGGTCGAATGGCCCATCAGGGTCACCGGCACCCCGCCGGCCTGTTCCGGCCAGAGGGAACCGATGATCCCTATTGCCTTGCTGATCTCGGCGTCGTAGTCGTCGAGGTTGGCCACATAGCCGCCGTGGGTATCGGGCTGCAGGCTCCGCCCGTGGTTGTGCATGTCGAGGGCAAAAAACTCGAAGCCCTTGTCTGTCCAGAATCGGGCGAGCTCCACGTTGAAAAAATAATCGCTCCAGCCGTGCAGGAACAGCAAGGCCCGGCGGGGGAGCGGCCGGCGTCCGGGACGGACGGTCCCTGCTTCGCCCTTGGGCGCGTGCCGGACCAGGGTAGCGGTGCGCTCCACCCCGTCGTCGCCCGTGGCCTGGTAGGAACAGGCTTCGAAATCGTCCCCCAGGATATCTGTTTGCCACCTCATTTCATTAGCCTAAACAACGCAGGCCACAGCAGCGAGCAGGCCGGGACGCCTGCAGGATCCGTCACACCGCAGGCGTCACGAGCGCGCCGGTTTGGTCTGCGGAGCCTGAACCGGAAAACTGGTGTCATGCGCGTATATCCCACCTTCTTTCGCCTGGCCTTTTCATGGATGGACGCCGAACGCGCCCACAAGATCGGCTTTCGTGCCATCGGGCTGGCCCACAGCTCCGGGGCGGGCAAAGTGCTCGCGAAGTTCACGGCCCCCGCGCCGTCGCTTCAGACCGAGGCCTTCGGCATCACCTTCCCGTCGCCGTTCGGCCTTGCCGCCGGCTTCGATAAGGAGGGACACGGCATTGAAGCGCTGACCGAACTCGGGTTCGGCCACGTGGAAGTCGGAACCATCACCGGCCAGGCCCAGCCCGGCAACGAAAAGCCCCGCCTCTTCCGCCTCATCGAGGACAAAGCCGTCATCAACCGCATGGGATTCAACAACGACGGCGCCGCCGCCGTCGCCCCCCGGCTCAAGTCCGCGAGGGCTGCCTTGCAGCGCCGCCACCCCGGCGTACGTCCGGTCATCGGCGTCAATATTGGCAAGAGCAAGGTGGTGGAGCTCGATGACGCGGTCAGTGACTATCTCACCAGCGCCCGGAGCCTTGCGCCCGCGGCTGATTACCTTGTGGTCAACGTCAGTTCCCCCAACACGCCGGGGCTCCGCCTCCTCCAGAACGTCGAAACCCTCCGCCCGCTGCTCAAAGCCGTGGCCCAGGAAGCGGACAGTGCCGCCGGCAGGCACGTCCCCCTGCTGGTGAAGATCGCACCCGACCTGACGGACGAGGACATCGACGACGTCGCGAGGCTGGCCCTCGATCTCAAGCTGGACGGGATCATCGCCACCAACACCACGATCAGCCGGGAGGGGCTCACCTCCGACCCGGCAAAAATTCAGGAGTGCGGGGCCGGCGGCCTCTCCGGCGCGCCCCTAAAGGCCAGGTCCCTTGAAGTTCTCAAGCGCCTCAAGGAAGCAACCGGCGGTGCCCTTACCCTGGTGTCGGTTGGCGGCGTGGAAACAGCGAAGGACGTCCAGGACCGGCTCGACGCCGGCGCCACCCTGGTCCAGGGTTACACGGCGTTCCTGTATGAGGGGCCGTTCTGGGCCGCCGGCATCAACCGCCAGCTGGCCAAGCACCCCGCCCGCCGCCAGTCCCGCGCGTAGCCGACACTCCGGCTGCAAGCGCCCGGAAACGACAAAACCCCCGGCAGTCCAGACTGCCGGGGGTTTCTTTGTGGCCTGAGTCAGGCGGGGAATTCTCCGCGCTTGACGAGCGGCTTGGGAAGGCGAAGACGGCGGAACTGGAGGGAACGCATGGAGCCGTACCAGACAGTGCCGCGTTCCACCTCGCCAAATTTCTCCGTGAGGCGCTTCCGCAGCTTGCGGGAAAGGATGAAGACGTCAACGAAAACAGCCAGGAACATGACCCAGAAACCACCGAGCACATAAATCATCGCCTCGCTGGTGGAAGGCACCAGCAGGGAGACAATGACGAACACCAGGGCGCCGAACATCAGGTACTCGCCCAGGCTGAAGCGGGCATCCACGTAATCACGCGCGTAGCGCTTCTGCGGGCCCTTGTCCCGAAGGGGCAGGAACTTTTCGTCACCCGTGTCCAGCGCCTGGCGCATCTTGATCCGCTGCTCCTGCACGGCCGCCCGTTCTGCTGCTTTTGAGGCCTTTCGGTCCTCAGGCACCAGGGGACGCTTCCGCGCCGCTTCCTGTGCCTTGCGCTTGGGCGTGGGCGCGCCCTTGCCGAGGGCAGTGTCCCGGGCCAAGGCCTCGGCTGCCTGCTGGTCAACTACGTCCTGCGCCGTCGGCGCTTCCTTTTTACGTCCAAACACCCCTACAGAATACCTTGCACGCGCAGGCGAAAAGTCATGTGTCACAGGGTTCCGGCAACGGCGGAACAGTGGGGACTGGCGGCCGGTTCCGGAGTGTTTCCTGTGGTCACGGACACAGGTAGGGTTTTGGCCATGACTTCATCACCGGCGGGGACCCCGCAAAAAATCAGCGCAGGATTCGACGGGATCGACGTCGATGCCCTGCGCCGGACCGTACACGAGGCGTTCGACACCACTGTTGGACAGCTGAAGGACCTCGTGAGGCTCCCGGGAATCGCCTGGCCGAGCTTTGATCCCGCCCCGCTGGACCGCAGCGCGGAGGCCGTCGCGGAGCTGGTGCGCGCCGCGGGGATCGAGGACGTCCGGATCCTGCGTTGCAACAAAGAGGACGGCACGCCGGGCGGACCAGCTGTCGTGGCGCGGCGGGCTGCTGCCGAAGGGAAGCCGACCATCCTGCTCTACGCCCACCACGACGTCCAGCCGACCGGGGACCTGGCGCTGTGGGAGACCGAACCATTTACCGCCGTCGAACGCGACGGCCGTCTCTATGGCCGGGGTGCGGCCGATGACAAGGCCGGCATCATGGCCCATATAGCCGCCTACGCCGCTGTCACTGAGGTGTTGGCCGACGAGCTGGGCCTGGGCATGACGTTCTTCTTCGAGGGCGAAGAGGAAGCCGGTTCGCCCACCTTCCGCACGTTCCTGGAAACCCACCGCGAACTGCTGCGTGCCGATGTCATCGTGGTGGCGGACTCCAGCAACTGGAAGGTAGGCATTCCCGCGCTCACCACCAGCCTGCGCGGACTGGTCGACGGGACCATCGAGGTGCAGGTGCTGGAGCACGCCGTCCACTCTGGGATGTTCGGTGGCGCGGTCCTGGATGCTCCGACGCTGCTCTCCCGGCTGATCGCGACCCTGCACGAC
Source organism: Arthrobacter sp. GW460-12-1-14-TSB2 (assembly GCF_059423525.1). Taxonomy (NCBI): domain Bacteria; kingdom Bacillati; phylum Actinomycetota; class Actinomycetes; order Micrococcales; family Micrococcaceae; genus Arthrobacter; species Arthrobacter sp. GW460-12-1-14-TSB2. The sequence goes on along the minus strand of NZ_JBWKYC010000001.1, from coordinate 324,285 downwards.
GACGACGGGAACGTTGCGGTTAAGGGCCTGGTCAGCAGGGACGACGTTTCCGTCAACCTCACGGAAGCGGAATACCGGGCCGACGCGTCCGTGCTGGACGGGGTCCGCCTCGCCGGCAGCGGGACAATCGCCTCCCGGCTGTGGACCAAGCCTGCTTTGTCGATCATCGGCTTCGACGCTCCCGCCGTGGATGTGGCGTCCAACACGCTGCTCCCGCGGGCGCGCGCCAAGTTCAGCATGCGGCTGGCGCCGGGCCAGGACCCGGCCGATGCCATGGAGGCCGTGCGGAACCATGTTGAATCCAATGCGCCGTTCGGCGCGAAGGTGGTGTTCACGCCGGGGGAGAGCGGTAACTCCTTCCTGACCGACACGGGTTCCACCGCCGCCGGGATGGCGATGTGGGCGCTCGGAGAAGCGTGGGGCGTTCCGGCAGTGGAGATGGGGATCGGCGGTTCGATTCCCTTTATTGCCGACCTGACGGAGGTGTACCCGGACGTGCAGATCCTCGTGACCGGTGTCGAGGACCCCGATTCCAGGGCACACAGTGCCAACGAGTCGCTGCACCTGGAGGACTTCCGGAATGCCGTGGTGGCCGAAGCGCTCCTGCTGGCACGGCTCAACCGTGAGGGTCTTGCCTGACGCCGGCCGCGCAGCAGCGGGGATGTTCCCTGGCGGTTACGGAACCGTCAGGGAACATTCAGGGTATGGCCACGGTTACGTCAGGAGTTAGAGCTACACGCAGGATCGACGTAGCATGTAGCTATAGCCCATACCGTTTCCGTAGGGGCGGGCAACGCGCAAGCCGAGTCGCCACCACCGTCGTAAGAAGGTAGGCCAATGAGCACTACAACCAATGAAAACAGCGCCGCAGCCACAGGCACCGCAAGCGAAGAGTTGCCCACGCACGAGGTCAAGCTGACCGACGTCGCTGCCGGCAAGGTCCGCAGCCTCCTGGAGCAGGAAGGCCGCACCGACCTGCGCCTGCGCGTTGCTGTCCAGCCGGGCGGTTGCTCCGGCCTGATTTACCAGCTCTACTTCGACGAGCGGCTGCTTGACGGAGACGCCGTGCGCGACTACGACGGCGTCGAAGTCGTTGTCGATAAGATGAGCGTCCCGTACCTCAGCGGCGCCAGCATCGACTTCGAGGACACCATCTCGAAGCAGGGCTTCACCATCGATAACCCCAATGCCGGCGGCTCCTGCGCCTGCGGTGATTCTTTCCACTAACCCGGCTCTTTTGCCCCATGACAGCTTGCTCTCGGCACCGGTGGAAACCGGTGCCGACGCACGGTGCCGACATGTGAGCGAAAACCCCCGGGGAGCGGTAAGCTCTACATCGAGTAGTAAAACTTTTAGTGTGCCCGGGGAGCCATCTACGGCCCGGGCAACAGCAACAAGTAGGAAGGGCCGTCTGTGAGTTCGCAGAACCGAACCGGCAGCCGACGCAAACAGATCACTACGATCACTGGCTTGGCACTAGCCGGCGCGTTGGCATTGACTGGATGTTCACCAGAGGTACAGAGAGGCTGGTTGCCCACCGAGCGTGGCACCACCAATCACACTGACCGCATCATGGACCTCTGGGTCAACTCATGGATTGCCGCGTTGGTCGTGGGCATCATTACCTGGGGACTCATGGTCTGGTGCATCGTCGCCTACCGTCGCCGCAAGGGCACCCTCGGGTTCCCGCGCCAGACCAGCTTCAACCTTCCCCTTGAGGTCTTTTACCTGACCATCCCGCTCTTCATGGTGCTGGTGTTCTTCTACTTCACCGACCGCGACCAGCAGGCGATCGATGACCGCTCCAAGCCGGCCGACGTCGTTGTGGACGTCCGCGGCAAGCAGTGGGCCTGGGACTTCAACTACAAGCAGGGCGACGTCGTCACCGAAGACGTGCACGAAGCCGGCGTGCAGGCGCACCTGACCGGCGCTGAAGTGGACAAGGAAAAGCTGCCCACCCTGTACCTCCCCGTCAACAAGTCTGTTGACCTGGAGCTGAACTCCCGCGATGTTATCCACTCTTTCTGGGTTCCCGCCTTCCTGCAGAAGCGTGACATGATCCCCGGCAAGACCAACTACATCAGGTTCACCCCCACCAAAGAGGGCACCTATGACGGCAAGTGTGCCGAACTCTGCGGCGAATACCACTCCGAAATGCTGTTCCGCGTGAAGGTTGTCTCCGAATCGGAGTTCCAGGCCCACATGGACCAGCTGCGCCAGGACGGCAACACCGGCCTGCTCGGCGAAGAGTACGACCGCAACCCGAACCTGAACGAAATTAAGTAAGGGGAGCGACGTGGCTACTTACACTCAATCCGCACCTGTCGGGAGCCTTGGGGCGCCCGTTGTACCGAAGTCCAAGGGACGCATCGTCGTCAACTGGATCACTTCGACCGACCACAAGACCATCGGGTACATGTACCTGATCGCGTCCTTCGTGTTCTTCTGCTTCGGCGGCGTCATGGCCCTGCTGATCCGTGCCGAGCTGTTCGAGCCCGGCATGCAGATCCTGCAGACCAAGGAGCAGTACAACCAGCTGTTCACCATGCACGGCACCGTCATGCTGCTGATGTTTGCGACTCCGCTGTTCGCGGGCTTCGCCAACGTGATCATGCCGCTCCAGATCGGTGCACCCGACGTCGCCTTCCCGCGACTGAACGCACTGGCCTTCTGGTTCTTCCTCTTCGGCTCCACGATCGCCGTCTCCGGCTTCATCACCCCGCAGGGTGCCGCGTCGTTCGGCTGGTTCGCGTACGCGCCGCTCTCCAACACGACCTTCAGCCCCGGCGTCGGCGGTGACCTCTGGGTCTTCGGCCTCGCGCTCTCCGGCTTCGGCACCATCCTCGGTGCGGTCAACTTCATCACCACCATCATCTGCATGCGTGCCCCCGGCATGACCATGTGGCGCATGCCGATCTTCACCTGGAACACCCTGGTGACGGCCATCCTGGTCCTGATGGCGTTCCCGCCGCTGGCCGCTGCCCTGTTCGCACTTGGTGCCGACCGCCGCTTCGGTGCACACATCTTCGACCCCGAGAACGGCGGTGCGGTCCTGTGGCAGCACCTGTTCTGGTTCTTCGGCCACCCCGAGGTGTACATCATTGCGCTGCCGTTCTTCGGCATCGTCTCCGAGATCTTTCCGGTCTTCAGCCGCAAGCCGATCTTCGGCTACAAGGGCCTCGTATACGCAACAATCGCCATCGCGGCGCTGTCCGTCACCGTGTGGGCCCACCACATGTATGTGACCGGCTCGGTGCTCCTGCCGTTCTTCTCGTTCATGACCATGCTGATCGCAGTGCCTACCGGCGTGAAATTCTTCAACTGGATCGGCACGATGTGGCGGGGGTCCATCACCTTCGAAACCCCCATGCTCTGGAGCATCGGCTTCCTGGCAACCTTCCTCTTCGGTGGCCTGACGGGCATCATCCTGGCTTCACCGCCGCTTGACTTCCACGTCTCGGATTCCTACTTCGTGGTGGCGCACTTCCACTACGTGGTGTTCGGCACCGTGGTGTTCGCAATGTTCGCCGGCTTCTACTTCTGGTGGCCGAAATGGACCGGCAAGATGCTCAACGAGCGCCTTGGCAAGATCCACTTCTGGCTCCTGTTCCTCGGCTTCCACGGAACCTTCCTGATCCAGCACTGGCTGGGCGTTGAAGGCATGCCGCGCCGCTACGCGGACTACATGCCGCAGGACAACTTCACCTGGATGAACCAGTTCTCCACCATTTCCTCGTTCGTGCTGGGCGCTTCGCTGATCCCGTTCTTCTGGAACGTTTACATCACCTGGCGCAGCAACGAACGGGTAGAGGTGGACGACCCCTGGGGCTTCGGTGCTTCGCTCGAGTGGGCCACCTCGTGCCCGCCGCCGCGGCACAACTTCACCTCGCTGCCCCGCATCCGCTCGGAGCGTCCTGCCTTGGACCTCCACCACCCGGAGCTCGCACAGTCGCACACCGTTGAGTCACCGGCACCGGCAGCAGCCGTGCTTGGCAACGCAGATCAGAAGGACACCGCCAAGTGAAGATCGAATCATGGATTTTTGGAGCCGGAGTCTTCTTCTTCGTGCCGGTCTCCGTGGTGTACGGATTCCTGACCAACTGGACCGAATGGGTCGGCATCCTTGGCGTACTGCTTGTTGGCGGCCTGGCCGGCATGATCGGTGCCTACCTTGGATTCACCGGCAAGCGCGTGGGAATGCGTCCCGAAGACCGTAACGACGCCGAGATCCACGAAGGCGCCGGCGAGCAGGGCCACTTCAGCCCCTGGAGCTGGTGGCCGCTGGTCCTGGGCCTCTCCTGCGCGGGCGGTTTCCTCGGCCTGGCGATCGGTTTCTGGGTCACGTTCATCGCCGGCGGACTGGCAGTCGTCGCCCTCGTTGGCTGGGTCTACGAATACAGCCGCGGCGACCACGCCCACTAGCAAATACAGGCTGAACTGACAACGACGGCGGCCCCACCACTTGGTGGGGCCGCCGTCGTTTTGTCGTCTTGCCCGAGCGGTCGTCCAAGGGCGGCCGTCCAGAGGCCGCCGACCGAGGGGTCCTGCAGAGCCTTTAGGCGGCCGCGTCAGCCTCCAGCAGCAGCATCAGGCCTTCCAGTGCCGCCTCCGCTGATTCAACGCTGTAGCGGGCGGGGAGCGCATCGGGGTCAATCGACAGTTCCACTTCACAGCCGCAGTGGAAATCGGCCGTCATTACCTCGAGCAGGGACCGCGCGTCGACGGGCGCGATGCCCTCTTTTCCGATCCGGACCGGCAGACCGGAATCGGTGACGGCCCGGACAAAGACGGCGGCCGGCCGCGCGTGCAGGCCTATTGGTGATTGAACGATCGCCTTGCGCACTGGCAACAGGACTCCTTTGTTCCGACGGGCTTCGTCCGTCATGACTGCATTCCTGAACAAGCGTAGCGGCGGCGGACTGGGTCACCGAAACCGTCGAGGCGGTGGTCTAGACCTGCCCGCCGGGTGCTCTACCCTTAAAGCATGAATGTTGATGTGAAACGTTGCCATGCCGGCCTCTGATGCAAGCAGGATGGTGGGGGAGATCGACCGCACCAGCGGGACGCCCATCTACGTCCAGCTGCGGGAGCTCCTCAGGGCGCACATCGCGGCATCGTGCCCGCCCGGTTCCTCGCTGCCTTCGGAACGTGACCTTGCCGAACGATTCGGCCTGGCCCGGATGACCGTTCGCCAGGCCATTGACGCGCTGGTCGGTGAGGAAGTCATTGAACGCGTCGTGGGCCTCGGGACGTTCGTCCGGAAGCCGAAGCTCGATCTGCAGGTCAAGCTCACGTCCTACAGTGAGGAAATGCAGCGCCGCGGCATGGTGCCCGCAGCGAAAGTGCTGAGCTTCGAACAGATCAGCGCAAGTGCCTTCCTGGCCCGCGAGCTCCAGCTGGACGAGGGGACACCCCTGGTGCGGTTCAGGCGCCTCCTGCTGGCCGACAACGAACCCATGAGCGTGGATGAGAACTTCATTCCCGCGCATCGGGTGCCGGGGCTGCTTGACGGTGAACCTCCGACATCGCTGTACAACGTCCTGAGCGAACGGTTCGGGCTGGTCATGGAGTGGGGGGAGGACATGATCGAGGCCACCGCAGCATCACCGTCCACGGCAAGGCTGCTCAATGTCGAGGTCGGGTCCCCGCTGCTCAAGATACAGCGGCACGCCTTTGTTGCCCGGTCGATGGTGGACTACTCCGTGTCGTACTACCGGGCAGACCGTTACAAGCTGTGGGTGCCGCTACAGCGACCGGGTGTGCGGCCCACGCGCAACTACGCCTCAGGCTACCGGAACCCCTAGGGAACGCAGAGCCGCGGAACACAGAGCCGCGGAACACAGAAAGAGGCCCGGTCCTTGCGGACCGGGCCTCTTTGTACTGCAATCTCGACCTAGTGGCTCAGAGTCTTCTGTGCTTCGGCCGATTCGACTTCGTGCTGACCGTGGTGGCCATGGGCCGCCTCGAGTTCAGCCGGCGAAGCCGGAGCAACCCTGTCTTCGAAGAAGAAGCGGGAGAGCGCTGCACGGCGCTTTTCCTTGCGGGTAACCACACCGTGTTCGTTCGGAACTGCGGGCAGCGGTACCGGAGATTCGAAGCCAACCAGCTTGTAGCGCTTGTAGTCGTCCAGCGGTGCGTGGACCTCGATGAACTCACCGTGCGGCAGGCGCACGATACGGCCGGTTTCGCGGCCGTGCAGGGCGATTTCACGGTCCTTGCGCTGAAGGGCCAGTGCCACCCGCTTGGTCACGATGAAGGCGATGACCGGGCCGATGAAGAACAGCGCCCGCAGCCAGTACGTGACATCGTTCAGGGCCACGTGGAAGTGCGTGGCGATGAGGTCGGAGCTGGCCGCGGCCCACATCACGCAGTAGAACGTGAAGCCGGCCATGCCGATGGCGGTGCGGGTGGGAGCGTTGCGCGGGCGGTCCAGGACGTGGTGCTCGCGGTCGTCCTTGGTGATCCAGCGTTCAATCCACGGGTACATGAACAGTACGGTGAAGACCAGGCCGGCGGGAACCAGCGCCGGGAGAAGTACGTTCAAGGTCAGGACCTGGCCGAAGATGACGTACTCGAAGTGGAAGTCTCCGATCACACCCGGCATGAGGCGCAGGGCGCCGTCAACCCAACCGATGTACCAGTCAGGCTGTGTGCCTGCGGAAACCGGTGAGGGGTCGTACGGGCCGTAGTTCCAGATCGGGTTGATGGTGAAGAACGCCGCCATGAGCGCGACGACACCGAACACGATGAAGAAGAAGCCGCCGGCCTTGGCCGCGTAAACGGGGCCGAGGGGGTAGCCGACGACGTTGCCGTCGTTGCGGCCCGGGCCCGGGTACTGGGTGTGCTTGTGAACAACCACCATGAACAGGTGGATCACGATCATCAGCAGGATCAGGGCCGGAACCAGGAGGATGTGCAGCATGTAGAGACGGCTGATGATGACGGTCCCGGGGAACTCGCCGCCAAAGAGGAAGAACGAGATGTAGGTGCCGATGACGGGGATCGACTTGATGACGCCGTCGATGATTCGCAGGCCGTTACCGGAGAGGAGGTCATCGGGGAGTGAGTAGCCGGTGAAGCCCGCTGCCATGGAGAGGATGAGCAGGACGCCGCCCACCACCCAGTTCAGTTCGCGGGGCTTGCGGAACGCGCCCGTGAAAAAGACGCGCAGCATGTGTACGGATACTGAGGCCACGAACAGCAGCGCTGCCCAGTGGTGCACCTGGCGCATGAACAGACCGCCGCGGACGTCAAAAGAGATATCCAGCGAAGAGCTGTAGGCAACCGACATTTCGACGTTCTTCAGCGGTGTGTATGAACCGTCGTAGTGCGTCTCCGCCATGGATGGATCGAAGAAGAACGTCAGGAATGTGCCGGAGAGCAGCAGGATGACGAAGGAGTACAGGGCAACTTCGCCAAACATGAACGACCAGTGGTCCGGAAAGACCTTGCGGCCGAACTCACGGAGAATACCCGAACCGCCAACGCGCTGGTCAACGAAGTCGGTAATGCGGCCGCCTTTGGTTTTGGCGACGAAGGCGGGGGCATTAGCTGTTGATGTTGCGCTCATGCTCATCACGCTCCCAGTAACTCGGTCCTACGGGTTCTTTGAAGTCGCTCGTAGCGACCAGGTAGCCCTCGGCGTCAACTGCGATGGGCAGCTGGGGGAGAGGCCGGCTTGCCGGGCCAAAGATAACCTTGCATTCCTGGGTCAGGTCGAAGGTTGACTGGTGGCACGGGCACAGCAGGTGGTGGGTCTGCTGCTCGTAAAGAGCAACAGGGCAACCAACATGGGTGCAGATCTTCGAGTAGGCAACGATGCCGTTGTAGCTCCAGTCCTCGCGGCCCGCGGAAGGCTTGAGGGACTCGGGGTTCAGGCGCATAAGCAGGACGACGGCCTTGGCCTTTTCGTTCAGCTTGCCTTCGTGCAGCTCGTTCAGGCCTTCCGGGATCACGTGGAAAGCCGAGCCGATGGTGACGTCAGAGGCCTTGATGGGCGTGCCGTCCGGGTCACGGGTGAGGCGCTTGAGCTTGCCCTCCTGCGGGGCCCACATGGTGTGTGCAAGCTTGTCGTCAGGGCGGGGACCAAGGTCACCGAAGATGGCCAGTGCGGGCAGCGGAGCCAGCGCCACGGCGCCGAGGAGCGTGTTGCGGATCAGCGGCCGGCGTTTGATGCCGGTTTCTTCGACGATGTCATCAACAATGCGGACTGCCGCCTGGCGGTCGTCCTCGGTGCGGATGGCATGGCGCTCTTCGGAAACTTCATGGTCCGGCATAAGGGCCTTGGCCCAGTGGACAATGCCGGTGCCGATGCCGAGCATGGCAAAGGCGGTGCCAATGCCCAGCAGGGCGTTCTGCAGCCGGATGGTGGCGATCGTGGAGTCGGGTCCAAGATCGATGGCGAAGTACGCCACCAGGAAGATCACGGTGCCCACGACCGAGCTGCCGAAGAGGACGGCAACCTGCCGTTCTGCACGCTTTGCGGCCTTCGGGTCCGTGTCAGCCAGGCGCAAACGATGCGGGGGAATTCCAGGATCCTGGAACTTCTCCACCTCATTCTGACCAGCCGTAGCTACGGTGCCCGAGTGGTTCGGACTGCCGTCACTATGGTTGCCCATAATTCGCCTCATCCTTCTCTCGTCCCGGCAGGTGCCGGGTTAGTTTTCAATTCCATACTGCTGACTCGTCAGCAGGAGTTCTTACAGTTGCGGACGCTGCTAGGACGTCCGGGAGGTCAGCCAGATGGTGAAGGCAATGATGACGCCCAGACCGGCGATCCAGACAAACAGACCTTCGGAAACCGGGCCCAGGGCGCCGAGATCGGCTCCGCCGGGTGAACCGTTGGCTTCGATCTGCTTCAGGAAGGTAATGATGTCGCGCTTGCCTTCAGGGGTGACGTTTGCGTCATTGAAGACCGGCATGTTCTGCGGTCCGGTAACCATGGCTTCGTAGATGTGCTTTTCGGATACATCTGCGAGGGCGGGAGCGAACTTGCCCCGGGTGAGCGCGCCGCCGGCGGCCGCTGCGTTGTGGCACATCGCGCAGTTCACCCGGAAGAGCTCGCCACCTTCTGCAGCATTGCCCTGGGCATCGAGGAGGCCCTCTTCGGGGATGGACGGGCCAGGCCCGAGCGAAGCGACGTAAGCGGACAGCTGGTGGGTCTGTTCGTCGTTGAACTGTGCCGGCTTCTTGTAAGCCTGCGGGCCGTTCATCTGCATGGGCATGCGCCCGGTGCCTACCTGGAAGTCAACGGCGGCAGCACCGACGCCCACAAGTGAGGGTCCGTCCTTGGTTCCGCTCGCACCCATGCCGTGGCACGTGGCGCAGTTTGCGGCGAAGAGCTTTCCGCCTTCTTCAGTGTCGTTCGCACTGAAGCTGGTGGTGGAAGCCTTGGCCTCGTTGACGGTGGTGGCAACGGCGTACAGCCCACCAGTGAGGAGGAGGCCCATCAGCAGCAGCGCTATGGCTGCCAGTGGGTGACGTCGCTTCTGCGAGAGTGCCTTCACGTGGTGGTTCCTTTATTCGATCGTGCGTCGGCTCCGGGAGCCGCTTCTTGAAATTCTGCCTCTTGTAGAAAAAGAGTCAAGTCGGGCTACCTGAGGACGTAGATGACCAGGAAGAGGCCGATCCACACGACGTCGACAAAGTGCCAGTAGTACGAGGTGACGATCGCGGAGGTGGCTTCGAAGTGACCAAACTTCTTGGCGGCGAACGAACGGCCGATGATAAAGAGGAAGGCGATGAGGCCGCCGATGACGTGCAGGCCGTGGAAGCCGGTAGTCATGTAGAAGGCCGAGCCGTATGCATTCGACGAGAGCGACACATGCTCCGAGACGAGCATGGCGTATTCGGTCGCCTGGCCGGCAACGAAGAAGGCACCCATGATGAACGTCAGGGTGAACCATTCGTTCATCCCCCAACGCGTGAATGCAAGGGGGCCGCCGGCGCGGCGCGGCTGGAGCCGCTCAGCGGCGAAGACGCCCATCTGGCAAGTGAAAGAACTTGCCACGAGGACGATCGTGTTTACGAGCGCAAAGGGGAAGTTGAGCTTGGCTGTCTCTTCAGCCCACATCAGTCCGGACGTCGAACGGAGTGTGAAGTACATGGCAAAGAGACCGGCGAAGAACATCAACTCACTGGACAGCCAGACAACGGTTCCTACGGAAACCATATTCGGGCGGTTCAGCGTCGGGTGCGCCGGGGTACTGGGGGCATGGGTCGCAGATGTCACATAGACATTATGTCTGTAAAAGTTCCTCCTGCCCAACGCAAACCGCCTTTTGCCCGGACTTTTTCTACAAAGACGCGAATTCGCGCGGAAAAGTTCCCGGACCGGTTCATATTGGTCATCAGGGCAGCTGCCTCGATAGCATCAGGAGGTGACTTCACAGGCATCTGCACAGGCGGCCGGCAACACCTGGCCCCGGCTCATTTCGGCACTGATCAACGGCACGGACCTGACGGCCGAGAACACGGAATGGGCAATGGACACCATCATGTCCGGCGAAGCCAGTCCGGCGCAGATCGCCGGATTCCTGGTGGCCCTGCGGGCCAAGGGCGAGACGGTGGATGAGATTGCCGGCCTGGTCGAGGCCATGCTGGACCATGCAAACCCCATCGACATCGGCGGCGAGAAACTCGACATCGTGGGCACCGGCGGTGACCAGCTGAACACAGTGAACATCTCCACCATGGCAGCCCTCGTCTGCGCGGGAGCCGGTGCAAAGGTGGTGAAGCACGGCAACCGTGCGTCGTCGTCGTCGTCGGGTTCAGCGGACGTGCTGGAGGCGCTCGGCGTCCGGTTGGACCTGCCGATTGATCGCGTGGCCCGCAACGCCGAAGAAGCCGGCATCACCTTCTGCTTCGCCCAGGTGTTCCATCCGTCTTTCAGGCACACTGCGGTACCCCGCCGCGAACTCGCCATCCCCACGGCGTTCAACTTTTTGGGCCCGCTGACCAACCCGGCGCGGGTCCAGGCCTCCGCGGTTGGCGTCGCCAACGCCCGGATGGCCCCGCTGGTTGCCGGCGTGCTGGCCAAGCGCGGCAGCCGCGGCCTGGTCTTCCGGGGAAGCGACGGTCTGGATGAGATGACTACTACGGGACCGTCCACCGTCTGGGAGATCCGGCACGGCGAAGTCATCGAGCAAACGTTTGATCCGCAGGTTCTGGGTATCCGTCCCGCAACGGTGGAGGAGCTCCGGGGCGGCGACGCCACGGCAAATGCCGCCGTCGTCCGTGATGTATTGCGAGGGGAAGCAGGTCCGGCACGTGATGCTGTTCTGCTGAATGCCGCGGCAGGCCTGGTGGCGTTCGACGTCGATGCCGACGGTCCCCTAGCCGACCGGATGGCGGCTGCACTGAAGCGCGCGGAAGAGTCGATTGACTCAGGTGCCGCAGCAGCCGTACTGGAAAAGTGGGTCGCCCTTACCCAGGGCTAGGGAGGCGACGGGCTTACTGTTCGAAGCCCAGCGCGAAGGCAGCGTCCAGGTCGTGCTGGGAGTAGGCACGGAAGGCGATGTGCGTTGTGGTGTGCACCACCGCGGGAACCTTCGACAGCTTGTCCGCAATGACGTCGGCCAGTTCCTCATGCTTCGCCACCCGCGCGACGGCGATCAGGTCCCATTCCCCGGTTACGGAGTAGACCTCGCTAATGCCCGGAATCGCCGAAATTTCCTCTGCCGTCTCCGGAATGCGGGAGGCGTCTGTCTTGATCAGGACGAATGCGGTGATCACTCTTGACCTTTCGGATAGGTGCGCCCCTGCGGGCACGGCAGGCGTTGCTGTGTGCTGCCAGCCTAGTACATGAGGGGGTGGATCAGCGGAGCAGCCGGCGCCGTTTCAGCCTGCCGGCGGCGGCCGCAATGAGTCGGTACCCCAGGAGGAAAGTGCCCAGGCTCAACAGTGCGACGATGACAAACGGCAGGACCACCGTTTGTCCGGTCACTGCCCGCAGCCCCATCCCCAGGGCCACGGCCCCAAGCCAGACGGCGACGCCCGCGGGCCATACGCGCAACGGCGCCCGCCACACCCGCAGCCCAAGCCACGCTATGGCCGCTCCGGCCAGGAACGGCCAGGCGGTCAGGAGAACCCCGGTGATCACATCCCCGCGATGGTGGGCGTCCCGGCCGATGGCTGCGAACGTCAGGATCAGGGCAGCGTCGGCAAGGGCGGCAAGCAGCACCGCATTCCTGGCGGTGGTGACGCGGACGGGGGCTGGATCAGTACTGGAAGGCATATCTCCAACAGTAGTTCCGGTTTCCCGCTGCTACGACCTGACGTGAGCGCCCGGGGCGGCCGTACACTGTGACCGGGGACCCATTCCCCGCCGCCTTATTGCGTCACCCGCCAGCTAATCCCGGACGGCAGCATGAGACTTGTCCAGATCGCGCAACATGCCAGCGACCTCCAGCGGGCTGCGGAATTTTATGCCGCGCTGCTCGGTGCGGAGCCCCGTGCCGTGTTCGACCCGCCCGGTTTGCTGTTTTTTGACCTTGACGGCGTCCGGCTACTGCTCGAGTCCGGAGCGCCGTCGGCCCTGGTGTACCTGGCGGTCGCCGACGTCAGGGACTCGGTGGCCCGGCTCCGGAGCAGGGGAGTGGAGATCGTCGCTGAACCCGGTGTGATCTTCAGCCACACAGACGACCGTCTGGGCCCCGCAGGGACCGACGAGTGGATGGCCTTCATCCGCGACAGCGAGGGCAACACCGTTGGACTGGTCAGCCAGCTGCCGCACTAGTGGCTAGTTCCGGTGGAAGTATCAGGCTTTGCTGGCCGCGATTTTCGCCGCAAAAGCGACAAGTACGACGCCGGCGATGCGGTCGGTGGCTTTGCCCGCCCCAGGGGACTGCAGCCAGCGCCGGGCATACTGCGTGGCAACAATGATGCCGGCGAACCAGAGCATGCCCTCAACGTTATGGACGAGGGGGAGCAGTATGCCCATGAGCAGGGGCGGCACATCCTGGGGCAGGAACTGCGGGATCATGGCCATGTAGAAGACACCCACTTTCGGATTCAGCAGGCTGGTGGTGACGCCCGTCAGCCAGGCGCTCCTGGCGCCCGGTCCGCCCTGCGGCGATGCCGCCGGCAACGCCGGGCTGCTCCTGAAAGTCCTGATGAACATCGAGACGCCCAGCCATGCCATGTAGCAGGCACCGGCCACCTTCAGCATCGTGAAGGCGGCCTCCGAGGCAGCCAGCAATACGGACGCACCGAGGGCGGCAGCCACACCCCAGGCAACGGTGCCGGTGCAGATTCCCGCAGCCGTTGCAAAAGCAGGAGCGCGGCCGTTGCTGATTGCCGTGCGAAGCACCAGGACGGTGTCCAGCCCGGGAATTATGGTCAGCAGGGCAGCGACGAGGGCGAACTGGAGGAGGGCGTCGGCGACGGACATACTCGATGATAACGGGGGGCGGTCCGGCTCGGGCGGGCCATTGTGCCGGCAACCGGGCCCGGCTAGGCTCGCAACGCGACTGAAGCGTCGCCGTCGGGAATCCGTTCCGGCGCTGCCTGCGAGATGAGGGAACACTGTGACCCAAAAGATCACCACCTGCCTGTGGTTTGATACCCAGGCCGAGGAAGCCGCCGACTTTTACGTCTCGGTCTTCGACGGCTCCAAAATCCTCAACGTGGCGCGTTACGGCGAGGGTGGACCCGGCCCCGCCGGCCAGGCGATGACGGCGGAGTTCGAAATCGAGGGCCGGAAGTTCCTTGCGCTCAACGGGGGCCCGGCGTTCACGTTCAACGAAGCTGTTTCCTTCGTGATCGACTGCTCCTCGCAGGAAGAAGTGGACCGCTACTGGTCGGCGCTGACCGCAGGTGGCACCGAAAGCCAGTGCGGCTGGCTCAAGGACAGATTCGGAGTGTCGTGGCAGGTGGTGCCGTCCGTCCTGGGGCAACTGTTGGGAGGCCCTGATCCTGACGGTGCGCAGCGGGCCATGCAGGCGATGCTGGGTATGCGGAAGCTTGAGATCGCCGAACTTCAGGCCGCTTACGACGGGGCCTGAACGAACCCGGCCCCGGGCCCGGGACAGGGGAGTGGACCACATGCCATCCGGCCCTACCCGGCCAGGGACTGCCGGACGATAATCGGGAATACTTACCCCGGCACCTGAATGGAGGCATTCGCGATGTCTGTTTACACGCTCGGAATCTGGCTGGTGAAGCCCGGCAGGGAGAATGATTTTGTGCAGGCCTGGCGGGACCTCGCCAGAAAGACACAAGAGGATTTCCCCGGGGCAAAAGCCATCCTGATGCACGACCGCGATGTTCCCAACAGGTTTATCAGCACGGGCCCGTGGGAGTCGCTCGAACAGGTTGAAGTGTGGCGCGCCTCGGACGTCTTCACACAAGGATATGACGCCATGCGAGGGTTGCTGGAACACTTTGAACCGCACACCCTGGATGAGGCCGCGAGCATCGGTTGAGAGCGGGAGGGAATCCTGCTCAACGTCAACGGAGGGGGACCGCGATGACGGAAACGAAGGGCGATGCTGCAAAACCTTCGACGCCAGGCGAGGGCGGTGCGACGGAAACGCGCCGCGCTCCGGCATGGAAGGTCAAGTACGGCTGGAGCGAGGACCCTGACGAAGTGGTCCACATTGTCTGTTGCCGGGATCTGGACTGGCGGCGGGCAATGTGCGGCTATGAGGAACCGGAGATGACGATCGCCCGTGATCCGCAGATCCTGTGCTCGATGTGCATGGAAGTCTTTGGGCGGGCGCTCGGACCGGGGCCATGTCCCATCGATGATCAACCGTGCCCTGACGACGAGGAAATAGACCGGATAGTCGACGAACGCACATCCTGATCCCGCAGATCCTGATCCCGCGGGGGATGCCCAAATTCCGAACTACTGGCACCCCTGCGTATCGAGTTGGTGCGTATTCGCCTCGGAACAGGCGCTCATTATTGGGTGTAGCTGCGATTCGTTAGCGTCCGGCCGCGCCTTGCTCGAGTGCTCGAAGAGCTCCGGGAAGTGCGTAGACACTGTTGATGAAGCCGAGCTGAATATTGAGATCTGGCCGAACCGTGCCTTGCTCAAGGCCCCAGACTTTCGTTCCCTTGCGTCGTATCCAGCCGGTCGTCCGGTTGACCCAGCGTTCATAATCCGTCGATATTGCTGCCATTGCGTCGGCCTGCGATCCGAGCTGGCTGACGCCTATGACTTCACTGCCGATTTCGGCGGGGACCCAGAGAAGCACTGGGGAGGCATTCGGGTCCACCAGAGCTTCGTCGTGGGCAGGGTGTAACCGGTCCCAATTGAGCCTGTTGAAGACGCCGGCTTTCGTCGGCTGATCCATCACGCCGTCACCCTGGCGGATCGGCACCGGTGGGCCGAGGTCCCGATTGACTACCATCACCTGCGGGGTGGCGAGGGCGGCCTCACGGCTGAGGGCATCCAGGGGATTTCGAACAACTGGCCACGGATGCAAAGTGACTTTGTCCGGTTCTCCCAAGTAGTCGAGTAGCGTCGCTTGGTCCTCAAGGGTCCCAAAGTAGAAGGCGGCAGTTACCATGCTTGGAAGTCTCGCACGAGCTCGCGTAATGGCGCCCTATTCACGTGCGCTCACTGGCATAACGCGTCCAAGCTTCTCCTGCGGCATCTGCGTGGAGGAATGCGACCTGGTAGCTGTAGCCGAGTGCTTTGGCGACCAGTGGTGGCGGGGTGACGGAGAGGTGCTCGTCCCGTGCCGTGTTCCGTGATCCGAGGAGTTCAATTCCGAGGCCACGGAGCCTGAGCATGATCGTGTTCGGGTGGAGGTGCTTGCCTGCCCTGGTTCCGGGGAAGAGCCAGTGGCTTTCTGCACCTGATGCTGTTCGGAGGTTGGGGCGGTTCCGGACGTGCTCGCTGAGGAGTTCCGCGAAAGGCGGCGGGACAGGCACTGGATGCGTGCCGAGGGAGATCGTGATCGTGCCGGTGGTGTCGTTGATGTTGACCGCGCAGGTCAGAGGCGTCTTTTCTTTCATTCGGCGCACAAGCCCGGCCCACCCAGTCATGGCCGGGAACATCGATTGGAGTCGGAGAAAACCCCTGAACGCCGCCGCGAAAGGCGCCTCGAACGCGTGGCGCGGAATTCCGCGGGAGAGGGCCTGAATGATTCACCTGATGAGATACGCAGAGTACTACTTTACATAATGTAGATTATCGGCGTTAGAGGGGAGAAGTCCGACCAGGCGAGAGGGGGCCTGTTTTCCGCCCGTTTTCCGTGTCGTGGTTACGGCTGATCGTGCCGTGCTTAAACCGCGTTCCGTTCACCATGAAGCTCGGACGTTCAGCCGCCGACGTAAGCCGCGAGGTGCTCGCCGGTCAGCGTCGAGCGTCCTGCAACGAGTTCTGCCGGGGTTCCTTCGAAAACGATCCTGCCGCCGTCGTGCCCGGCGCCCGGGCCGATGTCGATGATCCAGTCAGCGTGAGCCATGACGGCCTGATGGTGTTCGATCACGATGACAGATTTGCCGGAGTCGACAAGCCTGTCCAGCAAACCCAGCAACTGCCGGACATCGGCAAGGTGGAGGCCGGTGGTCGGCTCGTCGAGGACGTACACGTCGCCCTGCTCGGCCATCTGGGCGGCCAGCTTCAGCCGCTGGCGCTCACCGCCGGACAGCGTGGTGAGCGGCTGGCCCAGGCTGAGGTAGCCGAGCCCGACGTCGGAAAGCCGCGCGAGGATCTTATGGGCAGCCGGAACCTTCGCGTCGTCTGAATCGAAGAAAACCGTCGCCTCGGTCACCGGCATCTCAAGCACCTCCGCGATGTTCCGGCCGCCCAGCGTGTATTCCAGGACCGATGCCTGGAACCGCCGGCCTTCGCAGTCCTCGCAGGGCGACTCGACCGTGGCCATAACGCCAAGTTCGGTGAAGATGACACCGGCACCGTTACAGGCGGGACAGGCGCCTTCGGAATTGGAGCTGAAGAGCGCCGGCTTGACGCCGTTGGCCTTGGCAAACGCCTTGCGGATCGGCTCGAGGAGGCCTGTGTACGTAGCAGGGTTGCTGCGGCGCGAGCCCTTGATGGCTGCCTGGTCGATGACCACCACGCCGTCGCGGCCGGCAACAGAGCCGTGGATCAGCGAGCTCTTCCCGGAGCCCGCTACCCCCGTGACGACGCAGAGCACGCCGAGCGGGACATCGACGTCCACGTCCTGGAGGTTATGCGTCGATGCGCCGCGGATCTCCAGTTTGCTGGCTGACGTACGAAGAGCGTCCTTCAGGACCGCCCGGTCGTCGAGGTGGCGCCCGGTGGTGGTATCGCTCCCCCGCAGCCCCTCGACGGTTCCCTCGAAACAAAGCGTTCCGCCGGCCGTACCTGCACCCGGTCCCAGGTCGACGACGTGGTCTGCTATGGCGATCGTCTCCGGCTTGTGCTCGACCACCAGCACCGTGTTGCCCTTGTCGCGCAACTGGAGCAGGAGCCGGTTCATGCGCTCGATGTCATGCGGATGCAGGCCGATCGTCGGCTCGTCGAAGACATAGGTGACGTCGGTGAGCGACGAGCCCAGGTGGCGGATCATCTTGGTCCGCTGTGCCTCTCCCCCGGACAGCGTCCCGGCCGGCCGGTTAAGCGAGAGGTAGCCGAGGCCTATTTCGGCGAAGGAGTCGAGCAGGTGCTGCAGTCCTTTGAGCAACGGCGCCACTGAGGGCTCGTTGAGGTCACGGACCCAGTCGGCAAGGTCGGTGATCTGCATCTCGCAGAGCTCGGCGATGTTCTTGCCCTGGATCTTCGAGGTCAGGACGTTCTTGGTCAGCCGCGTGCCTTCACAGTCGGGGCAGGTCTGGAACGTCACGGCCCGCTCGACGAACCGGCGCACGTGCGGCTGCATCGCCTCGGGGTCCTTGGAGAGCATCGACTTCTGCATCTTGGGGATGATGCCTTCGTAGGTGAGGTTGATGCCCTCCACCTTGATCTTGGTGGGCTCGGCGTACAGCATCGTGTCGAGCTGCTTCTTGGTGAACTTGGCGATCGGCTTGTCCATTGGCAGGCCGACTCCCTCGAACAGCCGGCCGTACCAGCCGTCCATCGAGTAGCCGGGAACCATGAGGGCGCCGTCGCTGAGTGTCTTGCTGTCGTCGTACAAGGCGGTGAGGTCGATGTCGCTGACATTGCCCATGCCCTCGCAGCGCGGGCACATGCCGCCCAGGTAAACAGCCTGGCTGACAACGCTCTTCTCGACGCGGCCGCCCCGGTCGGTGGACATGACGCCGCTGGCCTTGCGGGTGGGCACGTTGAATGAGTATGCCGTTGGCGGGCCCACGTACGGGCTGCCCAGGCGGCTGAAGAGGATCCGCAGCATGGCGTTGGCGTCGGTGGCGGTGCCGACCGTGGAGCGCGGGTTGGCACCCATCCGCTCCTGGTCCACGATGATGGCCGTGGTCAGGCCCTCGAGGAAGTCGACGTCGGGCCGCGCCAGGTTGGGCATAAAGCCCTGCACGAACGCGCTGTAGGTTTCGTTGATCATCCGCTGCGACTCGGCGGCGATTGTCGCGAAGACCAGTGAACTCTTGCCCGATCCGGAGACGCCCGTAAACACCGTCAGGCGCCGCTTAGGGAGCTCCAGGCTGATGTCCTTGAGGTTGTTCTCCCGCGCACCCTGCACACGGATCAGGTCGTGAGTGTCGGCTACATGCAGCGCGGACGACTGCGGGTCCGACGTGGTGGCCATGGTCATCGTCTCTCCATCTGCTCATCGGGGCCGCCTCGTGGCATTCGCCGGGCGGTCACCTGGCTCAATCTAACCAGCCTCAAGGGGTCCGCCGGGCTTCCTACCGTATGGTAGCCACCATTGTCTTAAGGCGAAAGCTCACTGAGAATGAACCATGACGGTCTACCTGAGGTCCCTGGAAACTGCTGTCCCGCCCACCGTACTCATTCAGTCCGAGGCCCGTGATGTGTTTGCTGCCCAGCCGGGGCTGACCAGGCTGGGGTCGCGGCTCGTGAACACCTGTTTTGATTCCGCCGCCATCGACACCCGCCATACTGCCGTCACGGAGCTGACCAAAGAGAGCCGTGCCGACGATCCACAATTTTTTGACCCCGATACCGGCCTGGTACTGAGTCCCAGTACGAAGGTCAGGAACGACATCTTCGGCCGCGAAGCCACCAAACTCTTCGTGGAGGCTGCCAAAGCCGCGCTTGATGCCTGTCCCGGCGTCGAGTCAGCTGATATCACCCATCTGGTCACGGTCTCGTGCACCGGCTTCTTCAACCCGGGTCCTGACTACAAAATCGTCCGCGCACTGGGCATGAACCCGGCTGTGCAGCGCTACCACCTTGGCTTCATGGGCTGTTACGCGGCTTTTCCGGCCCTGCGTGCCGCCAAATCCTTCTGCGAGGCGGACCCCGACGCCGTGGTCCTGGTGGTCTGTGCCGAGCTCTGTTCGCTCCACGTCCGCACCTCCAACGACCCCGACACCATCATGGGCTCGGCCCTGTTTGCGGACGGCGCCGCTGCCGCGGTCGTCTCGGCGCGGGACATCCCCAACGGGAACCCCCTGTTGCGGCTGGACCACTTCGAGACTGTGCTCACTCCGGTCGGCGAGGAATCCATGGCATGGAACATCGGCGACGAAGGCTTCGAGATGGTGCTGGGCAACTACGTCCCCCACATCATTGACGACCACATCATCGGCGCACTGGAGCCGCTGCTTGCGCGCGACGAATCCCTGCGGGGACTCCCCTACCGGGACATCACCCACTGGGCCATCCACCCCGGCGGGCGGAGCATCCTGGACAAGGTGCAGTCCCGGCTTGAGCTCACGGACGAGCAGCTGGTTCCTGCCCGGGAAACCCTCCGCAAATTCGGCAACATGAGCAGCGCCACGGTGCTTTTTGTCCTCAAGCACATCGCCGGACTCCCGCCGCAGGACGGCGACGAACGCATCTGTTCGATGGCGTTCGGGCCGGGGCTCACGGTGGAAACGGCGATGTTCACCAAGGTGCGTGCACCGCTCGCAGGATCTTCACCCGAGGCAGCCGGGGAGTCCTCAGTACTGCCTGCTGCAGCACGGACAGAGCCGTCGCTCCTCTGATGGCAGCCCGTTTGATGGCTGGCTCGGGATGGCTGCGCGAGCGGGACGTCCACGCCCTTGAGGAAATGGACCGTCCCGGCTGTGATCCGGCGCGGCTGGACCGCACGTACGCGCAGTTTTCCGTGGTGAACAGGGCCATTGCCGGGTGGCGCGGAATCTACCGGACCCATCTCCGGCCCGTTCTCTCAGCCACAGAAGTGACGACGTTGCTGGACATCGGCTGCGGCGGCGGGGACGTGCCCGTAATGTTGGCGGCGTGGGCGGCCAGGGACCGGCGGAGGGTGGAGATCACGGCCATTGATCCGGACCGCCGGGCCTTCGAGTTCGCCCTGCGCCGCAGGCGCGTCGACGGCGTGACGTTCCGGCAGGCGTCAACTGCCGGCCTGGTAGCCGAGGGACAGCGCTACGACGTCGTCCTGTCCAATCACGTCCTGCACCACCTGGACACAGTTGAACTACCGCAGTTCCTTGCCGAATCGGCGCTGCTATCCCGCGGCCACGTCCTCCACAACGACATCCGCCGCAGCCCCGCCGCGTACGCGCTGTTCTACGCCGTTTCGTGGCCGTTTCCCGGATCCTTCATCAGGGACGACGGGCTGACGTCCATCCGCCGCAGCTACACGGCGGCGGAACTCCAGGCTGCCGCTCCCCCGGGCTGGGCCGTTGCGCCCCGTTTCCCCTTCCGCAACCTGCTCACTCTGGACCGGACCAATCGCGGTGATTGACGTCGTCGTGGTGGGCGGCGGGCCGGTGGGGATGTTCCTGGCGGCCCTCCTGCTGCAGCACGGCGTGTCGGTCCGGATCCTGGAACAGCGCGCGGTGCCCAACGCCCACTCCCGCGCCATCGGCATCCATCCCCCGTCGCTGGAAGCCCTCGACTGCATCGGCGTAGCGTCCGGCCTGGTAGCGGAGGGCGTCCGGATCCGCCGCGGAGTTGCCATCGGGGGCGGCGTGGAAGTGGCGGGAATGTCCTTCGACTCCGTGTCCCGGCGCTACCCGTTCGTGTTGTCCGTTCCGCAGGCGCGAACGGAAGCCGCCCTGGAACGGCGCGTCCGGGAGCTGGACCGCGGCGCGCTTCTCCGCGGCGCAACCGTAACGGGAATTCACGACGACGGGACGTCAGTTGCGGTGGACGTCCTCACCGCCGGCGGGGAATCCAGGATTCATGCGTCCCTGGCAGTGGCCGCGGACGGGGTGCGCTCCACTGTCCGCCAGCTGCTGGACGCCCCCGCCCGGCTGAAGGTGTATCGCGACAGGTACCTGATGGGAGACTTCGCCGACAACACGGCGTTCGGCCCGGACGCAGCCCTTTTCCTGGAAACCGCCGGCATCGTGGAGTCCTTTCCGCTGCCGGGCGGAGTGCGGCGTTGGGTGGCCAGATTGCCGGGCGCCCTGGTCGCTGCTGGCGCTATTCCGGGTGCGCCGACTCCCGGCAGCCTGGCGCGGATCGTGCAGGAGCGGACCGGGATCGCGGTCGACGCCGGCACCAGTTCGATGCTGAGCAGCTTCGGCGCCCGTACCCGGCTGGTGGAGCGCATGGTCCACGGGAGGATCACGGTCATCGGTGACGCCGCCCACGAAATCAGCCCTATAGGCGGCCAGGGCATGAACCTGGGCTGGCTGGATGCTGCTGAACTGGTGCCGGTCATCCTCCGCCGGCTGGCGCGGACCGGGCTGGAGCGGGATCTCCGGTCGTTTGAAGGTCACAGGCTGCGGGCGGCCGCTAAGGCTGCCCGGCAGGCGGAAATCAACATGGTGCTGGGCAGGCCGTTGGCGCATCCGTGGTGGACAGTCAGGAACCGGCTGATCGGATGTGCGGCGGGCGTGCCGGCGGTCAATTCACGCGTGGCCGCCCGGTTCACCATGCACTAGGGATTCACCGCTGCAGCGGACTACTCCGCACCTGCCGGGTCCGCCTCTGAATCACTGCCGAAGTAGCAGTCGTAACTGTCCTGACTGGTGATTCTTCCGTCGCGGACCTCGAAGACCGATGTGGTGCGGGCCCGGATTGTTTCGCCGGCGTCCCAGTAGCGCAGGTCCATCAGCAGCGTGGCCGACCAGTCCGCTTCCAGGACCACGCGGCCTCCTTCGCATGTGGTCCGCCGGACGTCGAAACGCTGTCCGGACACCACCTGGCGGCTCTGATCCGCCCCCGCCAGCACCTGCGCACGGCTGCGAGTGGACCCTTCCGGCGCGAGCAGGTGCGGCGCTTCTGCCAGCGTGAAGTCCTCGGCCAGGAAGCTGTCCACTTCAGCGGCGCCGCCGGCCTCAATGGCGCGGACGAATCCTAGGACACAGTTGAGCGGAGTCTGTTCGGTCATGGAACGAGGGTAGCCCATGGCCAGGCGCCCGGATTCAACGGGCCTTTAGACTGCTGGCATGGACGGCGCAGCGCAAGGGAAGCGACGGTGGTCAGCAACAGCCGCCGTCGTACTCGCTGCTGCGGTGGCAGTTCCGGCGCTGCAGGGCTGCAGCACGGAGGCGGAGGTGGCCGCACCGTTGACGGCGGAACTCAACCAGTTCAGGGACAACTACGGCAGGCAGATCATCGAGATCCAGCTCAGCAACACGTCGTCCGTGCCGCTAACGGTCTTCAGTGCTGAGGTGTCCAGTTCCCTGTTCCCGGCGGGCACATCCTGGCGGGCAATGCCGGAGGGCACCGAAGTGCCACCGGGCCAGACAAAAAGCCTGCCGGCCATGCTGCCGGCGCCAGCCTGCGGCAGCCCTGGGGCGGATGCCGACGCAGATACCTCGGCCGGCGCGGCACCGGCGGAGGTCAAGGTGTCCTTCCGCCAGGGCTCTACATCCAGCGACGTGCATTTGCCGGCAGCGGACCCCTTCGGAGTCCTGCCACGTAACCGCGCTGAACTCTGCCTTGCGCAGGAAGCCGGGCGCATCGCCCGGATGGATCTCGCCCCGGAACTGGAGGTTGCGGCGGACGGCCGGACCGCCGTCGTACGCCTTCAAGTGACGCCCCGCGCGGCCGAAGCCGGGACACCGCGCACCCTGACCATCGAAAGCGTCGAGGGCACCACCCTTCTCGCCGAAGCCCCGAACAGTCCGTGGCCGCGCGGAGTCATGGTTGCTGCCGGCGGGAGCCCCGGCGAGTTCCGACTCCGGTTCCGCCCCGCCCGCTGCGATCCGCATGCCGTCGCTGAAGACAAGGTGGGAACCCTGCTGCCCCTGCGCCTCGATGTCGGTGGACGGCGCGGCGTGTTCAAGGTTCCTGCCGGTGCCGCCCTGACGGGCCGGATCCACGCGTTCGTCACGGCGGCCTGCACGGCGCACTAGGCTTTTCCCATGCTTCATGTCGCGAACCCCACCCCGTTCAGCAACGCCCGGATCAGGGAAACCGTCCAGGAGATCCTCGCCGCCGGGGTGCTTCCGCCCATTGTGCAGGCCGGCCATCCGGTGCTCCGGCAGCAAGCTGCACCGTACGACGGCCAGCTGGACAGCGCCGAACTCGCCGCGCTCATCGCGCTGATGCGTGAGGTGATGCATGACGCGCCCGGTGTCGGCCTGGCGGCCCCGCAGCTCGGCATTCCCCTGCAGCTCGCCGTCCTCGAGGACCAATACGACGTCGACGCCGATACTGCCGCTGTCAGAAACCGGACACCGCTGGAGTTCTTTACGGTCATCAATCCGAGCTATTCCCCAGTGGGGACCGGCGCCGCGGCCTTCTTCGAAGGTTGCCTTTCGCTCCAGGGCCTGCAGGCCGTGGTGTCGCGGCACGAGTCAGTGCGCCTCGACTTCACCGACGCATCGGGAACCACGCTGCAGCGGGATTTCTCCGGCTGGCAGGCGCGTATCGTCCAGCACGAGACGGACCATCTGCAGGGTGTGCTCTACATCGACAAAGCCGAGCTGCGCTCCCTGAGCAACAACGCGGAATACGGTGCGCGGTGGGCCCACCCGGACATTGGCCTCGCCCGGCAGGAGCTGGGTTTCCTGCCGGACGAACCCGCGGACTAGGGGTTGGACCGGGTGGGCAGGTAGCGGGACCACCAGCGCAGGATTTCCTCGAAGCGCTGCTTCCGGTGGTGCGGGGTGCCGGACCGGGACAGCTCGTGGTTTTCGCCCGGGAAGACAAGGAACGCAGCGTCCACACCCTGCTGCTTCAGTGCCGTGAAATATCGCTGGCCCTGTTCCACCGGGCAGCGGAGGTCTTCTTCACTGTGGATGACCAGCGACGGCGTGCGGACGTTGCGGACGGTGGCCATGGGGCTTTGGGCGGCCATCTGTTCCGCTGAGCTTCCGGTGTACTCGCCGCCGAAGAACCAGCCGATATCCGAGGAGCCGACGAAACTGACCGGATCGAGGAATCCGCGCTCCACGATGGCCGCTTTGAAACGGTGGTCCTGGCTGATGGTCCACGCCGTGAGGTATCCGCCGTAGGAACCTCCCATGATCCCGAGCGAACCGCCGTCGAGCTCCTGGAACTTTGCCAGCGCGCCGTCGAGGAAGGACAGGACGTCCAGCATGTCCACGGTTCCCATCTTTTCCTTGATGGCACGCCCGTGGGCCTGGCCGTAACCGGCAGAGCCGCGGGGGTTGCACATGAGCACCGCGTAGCCGGCCGCGGCGTATACCTGCGCTTCGTCGAACAGGGCCACGGTGTACTGCGAGAAAGGCCCGCCGTGGATGTTGAGCAGGACGGGGTGCGGACCTTTTCCGGTCGGCAGCACCAGCCAGCCGTGGACCGGGTAGCCGTCAGCCGCATCGAAGGTCAGTTCCCTGGGCTCAATAATCTCGGCCTGAAGCCGCAGTTCGGCCGAAAAATCCGTCAACAGCCTCAGCTGGCCGCCCTCCAGCGCCGCGACGTCCCCCGCTGTGGCGGCGTCGCAGAGGCTGACGAACAGTGAGCCGCCCGCGGACGCAGCGCCTGTGACGACCCGGTCTCCGTGGACCAGCAGCGAGTGGTTGCCTGTTGCTCCAAACTCGAGCAACTCAACCGTTCCCTGCGCGTTGTTCAGGAGCAGTACCGAATCGGGTCCGCGGAGCTCCAGTTCCCCGGAGCCTCCGGCAAGGTCCATCATTTCCACGTCGCTGAGGACGCTGGCGTCGCCGCCTTCCGCCGGCATCACGTACAGGGCCGTATTCCGTGCCACAAAGTCCTGGCCGGACTCGCCGAGTTCCTGGGCGGTGTAGAACAGCCACTTCCCGTTCCTGGACTGGCGTGCGGCACCGATCGTCTGGCGCCCGCTGTTGGCCGCTTTGATGGATTCCGGCTCACCGCCCGAGGCTGCCACCCGGTACACACCGGCTTCCAGGTCACGGTCACTGCCTTCGTGAAGGGCCGCAACGAAGTACACGGATTGTCCGTCCGCGCTGAACGATTCACCGCTGTGGTCTGCCGCGGCAAAGGTCAGTTGCCGCGCGGCCGGGAGCAGTTCGCTCGCCGCCGCATCGGCTGCGGCTTCGCGGGCGTCGGCGTCTGCCGCCGGACCGGGGCCCGCCGCCGGATCTTTCGCTGCGGGCTTGCGGGCCTTCAGCGCCCGGCCAACCGGCGCCACGCGCGGTTCGTCGTCCAGTTCGGGGACCTCCACGATGAAGAGCTGGAGGGGCTTGTCCGCCGTATACCCGACGCCGTTCATCCGGTATTTGTAGTCCGTGATCAGCCTTGCGTCCTCAGCACCGGCGGATACGCCGTCCAGCGTGCCGTACCGGCCGTCGTCGGGCGTTCTGGCACCGAAGACAATGCTGCGCGAATCGGGAGACCACGCAAAGGATGAGACGCCGAGCCTGGCGTTGGTCAGGACCTGCGGTTCGCCGCCGGCCGCCTCCACGACGTGAAGCTGCGGCCTCCCGCCTGCCGTCGCGCGCAGGAACGCCAGCACCAGCCCGTCCGGCGAAAAAGCCGGGGCAGTGTCGCGGAAACCGCGGGTCAGCCGGCGGGGCAGCTTCTCCGGATCCAGCGGCACGGTCCAGAGCTGGCCCACGTAGGTGTCGGCGTCGAAATCGGGGCGGACCACCGAAACCACGGCCCGGCTGCCGTCAGGGTGGACGGCGGGGGCGGAAACGGACTTCAGCAGGGGCAGATGTTCAGGCTTCACGCCTGTGAGCCTAACGGCTCACGCATGACCTGTGAAATAACTCACGCCGCGCCCGGTCGCGGTGCTTCAGGCCGTGGAGCGCCGGGGACGGCGCCCCCCGCCGCGGCCCTAGGATTGGGTGCATGCTTCCCGACGCCGCCCGTTTGCTCCTGTGCCCCGTCTGCCGGAACAGCCTTACCCTCCGCGGAAACCGGCTGGCCTGCCCGGAGGGCCACAGTTTTGACGCGGCCCGGCAGGGCTACTTCAACTTGCTGGTGGGCAAGGGCACTGTCTTCGAAGCCGATACCGCCGCTATGGTGGCCGCCCGCTTCGACTTCCTGTCCAGCGGGCATTACCGGCCGCTTGCCGACGCGGTCGCGGAACTGGCCGCCGCCGCGCTTCGCGGGGCGGACGCTGCGGTGCTGGATGCCGGAACGGGAACCGGACATTACCTGAATGCGCTGCTGGCGGTGGCCCCCGCGTCCGCCATCGGCCTGGATATTTCCAAATTCGCGCTGCGGCGCGCGGCCCGGATGAATCCCGACGCCGTCAACCTGGTCAGCGACGTCTGGCAGCCGCTTCCGGTCGCGGACGCAGCTGTTGACGTCGTCACGGTCGTTTTCGCGCCGAGGAACGCCGCGGAATTCGCCCGCGTGCTCCGCCCCGGCGGGCGGCTGATCGTGGTGACCCCGCGGTCAGGCCATCTTGCTGAAATAGCGGGACAGACCGGCATGCTCGGGATCGAGCCGGCCAAGGAGGAGCGGCTTGCCGCCTCCCTGGCCGGACACTTCGCCCAGCGCTCCACCCGGGAGTTGGACCTGGATCTAGGGCTTGAACCGGCCGACGTCGGCAATCTGGCCCTGATGGGGCCCGCCGGACACCACTTGGATCCCGCAGCCCTGGACGCCATCATCGCGGCGCTGCCGCCCCTCACGCAGGTCTCGGCCCGGTTCCGGATCAGCGTGTTTGAACCCTTGGAGCAGCCGCCCGCATAACGACTTGACTACTTTCCGAACGTGCCAAACGGTCCCCTCCTGCGCCCCGCCGCTTCGGTCTAGGATGGAAGGACAGTTACTGAGGGCCTGCGTCCGCAGCCCCGGGGACGGAGGGGGAACGCATGTTTGAATGGCTTAACGAGAACTGGTGGGCACTGTGGCTCACCGTTTTCCTGGCGTTTGCCGTGGTGGAGATGCTCACCCTGGACCTCTTCTTCATCATGCTGGGAGGCGGAGCGCTGGCCGGACTGCTGGCTGATTTCGCCGGTGCCGACTTCTGGCTGCAGATCGTGGTCTTCTGCGTAGTCTCACTGCTGATGGTGGTCTTCGTCCGTCCGGTTGCGCTGAAGCACCTGAAGAAAGGCCCTGCGGAGCAGCGGACCAACATCGACCGCCTGATCGGCGAGTCCGCCCTCGTCATGGAGACGGTCAGCACCTCCTCCGGGCTGGTCAAGATCGGCGGGGACGTCTGGAGCGCACGCTCGGAGAACGGCGTCCTGAACGCCGGGCAGCGAGTAGTGGTTTCGGCCATCGAAGGAGCCACCGCGGTGGTGGCGCCACAGCCGGAGACGGCCGTCCAGTAGGACCGGCAGCGCCAGCACGCAAGGACATTTTTCCGGCCGCCGCCACCGGCGCCGGGCACGCGGCGGACCACCGCCGCAAAATAGCAAGGCACATAACTGGGGAATAGGTGATGTATGGATATCGCAGTCGCAATCGTGCTGCTGGTTCTCGTTGCGTTCGTAATAATAGTGCTGGTCCGGTCGGTGCGGATCGTCCCGCAGGCCCGCGCCGGCGTCGTGGAACGGCTCGGTAAGTACCAGCGGACCCTGCTACCGGGCCTGACCATCCTGATTCCCTTCGTGGACAGGCTCCTGCCGCTCCTGGACCTTCGCGAGCAGGTTGTGTCATTCCCCCCGCAGCCGGTTATCACCGAGGACAACCTCGTCGTTTCCATTGACACCGTGGTCTATTTCCAGGTCACGGACGCCAGGGCAGCCACCTACGAGATTGCGAACTACATCCAGGCGGTCGAACAGCTGACCACCACCACACTCCGAAATGTTGTTGGCGGCCTGAACCTCGAGGAGGCCCTGACCTCCCGCGACCAGATCAACGGCCAGCTTCGCGGCGTACTGGATGAAGCGACCGGCCGCTGGGGCATCCGGGTTTCCCGTGTGGAACTGAAGGCCATTGATCCGCCCCACTCCATCCAGGATTCGATGGAAAAGCAGATGCGTGCCGAACGCGACCGCCGCGCAGCCATCCTCACGGCCGAGGGCACCAAGCAGTCGGCCATCCTCACGGCGGAAGGGCAGCGCCAGTCTTCCATCCTGAAGGCCGAAGGTGATGCCAAGGCTGCCATCCTCCGCGCCGACGGTGAAGCCCAGGCCATCCAGAAAGTATTCGACGCCATCCACAAGGGCAACCCGGACAACAAGCTCCTGGCCTATCAGTACCTGCAGACACTGCCGAAGCTGGCCGAAGGTTCCTCCAATAAGCTCTGGATCATCCCCAGCGAAGTCGGGGAGGCCCTGAAGGGCATCGGCAATGTCCTCGGAGGCAACAATGCTGATCCCCGCACCGGCGGTCTCTTCGGCGGCGGCAGTGATACCAAGGCGGACGACGGCGGCACTGGCGGCGGCACCGCCGCCAACCACGGGGGCACGCAGCCCGCGGACCCGCGGCAGCCTCTGTAGGCAACAACGTCCGGCATTGGCCGCGGGAGGTGTCCGCGTTGCGGGCACCTCCTTGCGCCTGCGGCAGCGTCCGGCTTTACGCGCCGGGAAGTTAGCCCGTATAATGGGATATTTGTCCGGCCGGTTCAGACCTGCTGGAACAATCAAGCTTGGCAAAGCGTTGTGTCTAATGATGCAGGGCAGTGCAAACAGTAGTCCGAGGCGTGAGCTGCCCCGGCTAGCGCGGAGCCTGGCTCCGCGAACCGACCAAAGGGAGAAATCATGAGCGATCGCAGCCTCCGGGGCATGCGTCTTGGCGCACAGAGCATGGAGACCGAATCCGGTGTTGAGCCGGCTCCGCGCCAGCGGGTTGAGTATCGTTGCGAGGACGGCGAGCAGGTCTTCGTTACCTTCTCCTCCGAAGCCGAGATTCCTCCGGTGTGGGTTTCGAAGACCGGCAAGGAAGCCTTGCTCGTTGACGGCGAACGCCCCGTCAACAGCAACGAGAAGGCCGTGCGCACGCACTGGGACATGCTCCTGGAACGCCGTTCACTGCCCGAGCTCGAGCAGATCCTCGAAGACCGTCTGACCATCCTTCGCGAACGCCGCGGCGAACGGCGCTCGGCCTAGACCAGCGCCCCCCGCGAAGTCGAGAACGCAAGGGCCGGGCCCGTAACCTCTTGGAGAGGTTACGGGCCCGGCCCTTTTCTTGTGTCCGGCTAGTGCCCGATGTTCAGCACGGGCCGACTAGGACGTGGCCGAACCGCGGCCTGTGAGCTTCCGCCAGCGGGCGGTGAGTCCCCACTTGGTGACGTTGATCATGGCTTCCACCACGATGTTGCCGCTCATCTTGGAAGCTCCGAGTTCCCGCTCCACGAACGTGATGGGTCGTTCCACGATCTTCAGGCCCATTTTGGCCACCCGCCAGGCGAGGTCCACCTGGAATCCGTAGCCGACGGAGTCCACCTGGTCCAGGTTGAGCTTCTCAAGCGTCGTCCGCCGGAAGGCGCGGTAGCCGCCTGTGACGTCCTTGATTTTGATGCCCAGCATAAGGCGGGCGTACGTGCTGCCGATCCGTGAGATGGCCTGGCGGTACAGGGGCCAGTTGACCACGCTGCCGCCCGGCACCCAGCGGGAGCCCATGGCTAGGTCTGCGCCCTCTTCCACGGCGTCCAGGAGCTGCTGCAGCTGCTCGGGCTGGTGGGATCCGTCGGCGTCCATTTCCACCAGGATGTCGTACCCGGCTTCCAGCCCCCACTTGAACCCGGCGATGTAGGCGGCTCCCAGGCCGGCCTTGCCTTCGCGGTGCAGAACGTGGACCTGGCTGTCCTCCGCGGCGATGCCGTCCGCAAGCTGTCCGGTGCCGTCCGGGCTGTTGTCGTCCACCACCAGCACATCGGAAGCCGGGACGGCCGCGCGCAGGCGTGCGAGTGTCTTGGGCAACGATTCCAGCTCGTTATAGGTCGGGATGATGGTGAGGACACGCACAGCGAGGCCCTTTCCTTGATGGGAGCGGTCACGCGCCACGAAGCCGAACAGAAGTGAGGGCTTTAAGGCGCAAGTCACCATTATAGGGAGTTTGCGCTGGCGGGGCGCGTCACGCGGGCGGGCCGCGGGCAGGTCCACATGCCTCGGGCCAGTTGCGTCCGGATTCGATGTGCCTCGGCGGAACTGTTTTCTGCTGCAAAGTGGACCTGCCCCCGGGACTGCCACGGTCTGGCCCGACGGCAGGTCCGGGCTGGGCACCTGCTGGCGAGTCACGCGGCCAGACGGAGCCCCTTGACTGTTGGTTCCGTCCGTTGCGACTCAATGCTACGGACAGCCCCGGCAGTGTCAACCCGGGTTTGACCTGCAGTTTTAGGCATAACTGCAGGTCAGGAGCATACGGCGCGCCGGTAAGCTTTCCGGCCTATGACCGCAGGGAGCCGTTTGTGAACAACTCTTTTCCGTCCCGGACGGTCTGCAGGCACACAGGATCGCTGCCGGTGTCCAGCGCCGGCAACAAGGGTGTGCGCGCCCGGGGGTCCGTACTCCAGGACTGAACCCGGCCGTCCGCGACCTGCACCATGAGTTCCTCCACTTCCCAGACCGCGAAACTGGCCGGTGCGCCCGGAACCAGCTGGCCGGCCATCGGGTTGCGGTACTTGGCTGCCCGCCAGCCGGCCCTGGTGTGGCCAAGGAAAGCCGCCCTCGCTGAGATGCGCTGGTCCGGGTTGCTGTGCTCAAGGCAGGCGCGGACGCTTGCCCAAGGGTTGAGCGGAGTGACAGGACTGTCGCTGCCAAAGCTGATGGGAACTCCTGCAGCATAGAACGATGCAAAAGCATTCATCCCGCGCTCCCGGTGCCCCAGACGTTCCTGATAAAGGCGCCCGGCTCCGCCCCACGCCGCGTCGAATCCCGGCTGCACACTGACTGTCACGGAGTATTTGGCCAGCCGGCCGATTGCGTCGGCGTCGGCCATTTCCACATGTTCGAACCGGTGGCCGGCGGCCCTGACCCGCTGCTCCCCCACTTCCGCGGCCGCCCGGTCCAGTGCGTCCAGGGCCGCGTCGAGTCCTGCGTCTCCGATGACGTGGAAGCCCCCCTGGATACCCAGCATGGAACAGGCGGCCAAGTGGGCGGCTGCCTGGTCCACCGACAGGTAGAGGCTGCCGCGCTCTCCCGGGGCATCGCTGTAGTCGTTCCTGAGTGCGGCAGTGCGGGACCCAATGGAACCGTCAACGTTCAGGTCCCCGGCGAGTCCGCGCACGCCTGCTCCGAGGCCTGCCAGGATAGCGCGGGCATCTTCCTCGGACCCGGCCAGCTGGCCCCAGTACGGCAGGACCTCGGGCATCGGCTTCCCGAGTGCATCCGGGCCGTTCCAACCAGCGGCAATCCGCAGGTCTGCAGGGCTGCCGATATGCGGCGCGGCCATTTCCGCCACTGCCACATAGCCGTTTGCGGCGGCTTCGGCCAAGGCGCGCGACTGGTAGCTTCGCAGGGCCTCGTCCGGCAGCTGCCGCGCGGCAAGCCTGGCCGACGTGTGGGCCTGGCGTTTCACCTGGCTGCCGGCCGAGTAGCCGTCCAACCCGGCTAGGCCGGCTGCTTCGGCCAGGGATGATGACACCAGCGCGGAATGGGCGTCGACGCGGGAGAGATACACGCGCCTGCCCCCTGCCGCACGTTCCAGTTCCTCGCGGCTGGGCAGTGCCGGGTCGGACCAGTTGCTCTCGTCCCAGCCATGGCCCAGGACGGTGGCACCGGCAGCGGCTGACGACCCCGCAACGGAGGCAGCCACGGCATCCAGGAGTTCGGCGGCCGAGCGCACTGCGCCCAGCTGCAGCGAGTCCAGGGCAATGCCCGTTTCGGTCAGGTGAACATGTGAGTCAACAAAGCCGGGGGCCAGGAGTGCGCCATGAAGGTCGACGATGTCCATGGACGAATCGGCGATGGATGTTGCTGCCTGCTCTGAACCGACCCATGCCACGGTGTCACCGTCCACCAGCAGTGCCGTGGCAAAGGGGTCGGCAGCGGTGTAGACGGAACCATTGCGGTAAAGCGTCACTTTGCGTTCTCCGGCCGGCTGGTCCGCCCGTGCGTCAGTCATGTTGTGTGGTGCTCCTAAGCAGCCTTGAAGGTAGTGGAAATGTGCTGGCGGGGACCGTTGGGGTCACACCACCGTGGAGTAGGCGACCACCCCGCGGCGCACCAGGATGATGGCCTCCGAACAGAGCCGTGAGAGCCTCGGATCCAGGCCGGGGATCTTCGCCAGCTGGTCCAGGAGGTCGATGACCTGCTTGACCCACCGGACAAAGTCGCCGGCTGCCAGGTCCGTGCCGCTGAGGACCTCCTGGAGGTGCCTGCCCTTGGCCCACTTGAAGATGGGCCACACGAGCCCCAGCTCCGGCTCACCGGTCAACGGAAGCTTGTTCTCTTCCTCGGCATCTTCCAGCACAGACCATTCCCGAACGACGATGTCAACGGCGGTCTCCAGGGACACGCTGGGCATCCTGGGCCGCAGCCCGCGTTCTTCCCGCTTGGCCTGGAAAACCAGCACGCTCGCGAGTGCCGCCACTTCGGTGGCGTCAAGGTCGCTGAACGCACCTTGCCGGAGGGACTGGGAAATAAGGAGGTCCTTTTCGCCGTAGATACGGCGCAGCTTCTGGCCGTCGGCGTTGATGGTCACCCTTCCCGAATCGGACGTTTCGAGGTAGCCATAACTGGAGAGAAGGTCGCAGACCCGGTCGAACGTCTTGGCGATAGTGTTTGTCCGGCCCTGGATTTCGCGGGCCAGTCCGTCCGTTTCGCGGCGGAGTTTCAACCAGCGCTCCGACCAGCGTGCGTGATCCTCGCGTTCACTGCAGCCGTGGCACGGATGGGACCGGAGCGCCAGCCGCAGTTCGGTAATCCGCTTCTCCTGGTCCGGCAGGGCCGCCGCCCTGCCGAAATCAGTGTTGCGGGTGTTTCCGGGCGCCGGGGGACGGTTTTCCCGGATGGCGTTCCGGACCGAAGCCGCCAGGTCTTTGCGCGACTTGGGGACCTTCGCGTTGAACGACTTGGGGATGCGGACCCGGGTCACCGGGGTGATGGGTCCTTCAAGGTCCTGGATGCCTATCCTGCGCAACTGGTTGTCCAGCGTCAGCACCGCGGGACGCGGCTCGCGGGAGTTGTGGTCTGAGCCGAGCACCACAGCCAGACCGGGCGCCCTGCCTGTCGGCACGTCCACCACATCGCCCGGGAGGAGCCTGCTCAGGGAGTCCTCGGTAATGGACTTGCGGGCCTTCGAAGTGCTGCGGGAGGCGGCGTTTTCCGTGTCCGAAAGTTCCCGCCGAAGCCGGGAGTACTCGGTGAAATCACCGAGATGGCATGTCATGGATTTTTGGAAGCCGGCCAGGGACTCCTCCCTGCTCCGGACCTGCTTGGCCAGGCCCACCACGGAACGGTCCGCCTGGAACTGGGCGAAGGAGGACTCCAGGATTTCCCGGGCACGCGGCCTGCCGAACTGCGCCAGGAGGTTGATGCTCATGTTGTACGTGGGGCGGAAGCTCGAGTTCAGCGGGTAGGTGCGGCGGGACGCGAGGCCTGCCACTGCTGTGGGGTCCGTCCCGGGCTGCCAGAGCACCACGGCGTGGCCCTCGACATCGATGCCGCGGCGTCCGGCGCGGCCGGTGAGCTGAGTGTACTCGCCGGCGGTGATGCCAACGTGGGCTTCGCCGTTGAATTTGTCCAGCTTTTCGAGGACCACGGAACGTGCCGGCATGTTGACGCCCAGCGCCAGGGTTTCGGTGGCGAAGACCGCCTTGACCAGGCCTTCGACGAAGAGCTTCTCCACGACTTCCTTGAACGTCGGGAGCATCCCTGCATGGTGGGCTGCCAGACCCCGCAGGAGGCCGTCGCGCCAACTCCAGAATCCGAGTACGTCCAGATCGTCCGAGGGGATGTCCTGTGCCGCTTCGTCAACGCGGCTGGCAATGATCTGTTGTTCCCGCTCGGTAGTCAGCCACAAGCCGGCTGCGACGCACTGGGCCACTGCAGCATCGCAGCCGGCGCGGGAGAAGATGAAGGTAATGGAGGGCAGCAGGTCCTGCCGGTCCAGGCTGGCGATGACCTGGGGGCGGCTGGCCTTGCGGACGGCACCCTGCTGGGCTGCCTGGGAGCGGTTGTCGCCGCGCTGGCTCTGCTGGCGACGCTGGCTGCGTCCGCCATGGCCGAAGCGGGCCCGTGAATTCATCTGGCTCTCGGTGCGTGCCATGGCCAGCAGGTCGGGGTTCACTTCAAACCCCCGTTCGAGGGCTACGTTGGCCGTCATGGCCGTCATGGCCGTTGCGCCGGGGTTCGCTTCCCCTTCGGGGGCAATCTCATCGAATGTCGTTTCGCCCGCGAAGAGGTCCACGATCTCCCGTCCCACCATGACGTGCTGCCAGAGCGGCACCGGCCGGTGCTCGGTAACGATGACGTCGGTGTGTCCGCGGACGGTGTCAAGCCAGGCGCCGAATTCCTCGGCATTGGAAACTGTGGCGCTCAGCGAAGCCACCTGGACTTCGCTCGGCAGGTGGATGATGACTTCTTCCCAGACGGCGCCGCGGAACCGGTCAGCGAGGTAGTGGACCTCGTCCATGACCACGAAGCCGAGGTCGTCCAGGGTGTCTGAATCCGCGTAGAGCATGTTCCGCAGGACTTCGGTTGTCATCACAACCACCGGGGCGTCGCCATTGAGGCTGGTATCGCCTGTCAGGAGCCCTACGTTTTCCGGGCCGTACTTGTCCGCCAGCTCCGAGTACTTCTGGTTGCTCAGCGCTTTGATCGGGGTGGTGTAGAAAGCTTTGAGCCCGCGCTGGAGTGCCAGATAGATGGCGAACTCCCCCACGATGGTCTTGCCGGCACCGGTGGGGGCCGCGACCAGCACTCCCCTGCCCTGTTGCAGGGATTTGCAGGCCTGGCGCTGGAAATCGTCGAGTTCGAAATCCAGCGTCCGGACGAATGCGCCGAGGTAGGTGTTGGCTTCTGCGGTCCGTTCGGCACTGGCCCGATAGAGTTCGGATGGCGACTGTGGCCCGGTTGTGGAGGACATACTTCCAGCCTAGTGGGCGAGGGGCTACAGTTTCCCCAGTTCCGACCCGGGCGTCGCGATGTCTGCCGTCGCGTCAGTTTCGGCGGCGATCTTTGCAGCCTTACGATCCCGGCGCCGGTCGTTGAAGATACAGAGTCCGATGGCGGCGAAAAACAATGCAAGCAGCGGGCCTGCGAGCAGGAACATGGACAGTGCGTCCGCTCCCGGTGCCGCGACGGCGGCCAGCACGAACACCAGGAAGACCGTGATGCGCCAGGCCTTCAGGATGGTCTCGCCCCTGATAATGCCGGCCATGTTGACGCCCACCAGGACGACGGGGACGAGGAACGCGAGGCCAAGGAACAGGACCATGCGGGTGACGAAGTCGACATAGTCGCGGGCATCGATGAGGTTGGAGAACCCGGCAGGAGTGAACTGGGTCAGCGCGCGCACCACCTGCGGCGTCACCATCCAGCCAACCCAGACGCCGGCAAGGAAGAGCGGCACCGCTGCGGCCATGTAGCCGAGCGTGTAGTGCCGTTCCTTCTTGGTAAGGCCGGGGGTAATGAAGGCCCACAGCTGGTAGATCCAGATGGGGCTCGAGATGACCGCGCCGATCAGCAGCGAAAGCTGCAGTTTGAAGTCAAACGGCGATGCAATGCTGGAGAAGTTCACCGAAGAGGTGCCGCCAGTTGTCTCGGCGATCCGATCGACGGGTTCCTTCAGCGCGCTCAAAACCGGGTCGTAGAGGATCCAGCCCCCGATGCCGCCGATCACAAGTCCGATAGCCGACTTAATGAGCCGGTTCTTGAGCTCCTTAAGGTGGTCCATCAGGGCCATCCGGCCCTCGGGGTTGGATTTACGGCCCTTCGTCAGTGCCACTTCAGGTCAAACGCGGTTCGACGGCGGAACGTCGGTGCCGTCGGCGCTGCCAGTGCCGCTGCCGGTGTCACCGTTTTGCGGCCGGGACTGCGGGTGGTTGACGATTTTGCCTTCAACCGGGTCCGTGCCGTCTTTGGCCTCGGGTTTGCCGTCGTTCTTCATTTCCTTGACCTCGGATTTAATGATCCGCATTGACTGGCCGAGGCTGCGGGCCATGGCCGGAAGCTTGGGGGCAGCAAAAAGAAGCAGAGCCACGATGATAATAATGACGATGGGCCAAGGGCCATCAAAGAGTCGTCCCACTGGAAGTCCTTTCCTCGAAATACATCCTACGTCTAACCGAAATCGATGTCGCGCAGCGCCTGGGGCTGGCCACGGTCCGCTTTGCGCTGAACCCGCCGGCGGCGGCGTTCATCCCTGCGGGAGGATTTGGACGTGAGGTAATCATGTCTCATCTGCATCGGCGAGGCAAAAACCGCTGAACCGGCCAATGGGTGCCGTCCCGGGTCGTGCTCCCCGTCGGGCGTCTGGCCCAGCAACGGTGCAGGGTCGGTGAGGTTGGCGAGCGGTGCGCCGAACCGTTCACCGGCGGCACCCAGGTCCCTGGCCGTGGCCATGAACTGCCTGAACAGCCTTATTCCCAACAGCACGTAAAAAAGAAGGGAAACGGCTACGAGCGCTATCCAGATCAGGATCCAAGACCACCAAGGCATGCTGAGTAGTCTAGCCGCCGTAGCGGGCCAGGGCCGCGCCGATCCAGTCACCGGCAGCCTCAGCCAGGCTGGCGGGCGCAAGAATACGGACGGCTCCGCCATGCTGGGCAACGAACGTCGGCAGCCACCCGGTGCTGCCGAACCTGATTTCGGCAAGGAGACCGCCGTTGGGAAGCGGAGCCGTCCGCTCCGAGTAGTAGTCGTCGGCAAGCCCGATGGCCTGCGGAGCCAGTTCCACGGTGACCAGAGTGTCGTCGTCGTTCGGGGTGAAGAGTTTCACCGGGAAACCCTCGGCGGGCTGTGCAGCTTCGGTCACGGGCCGGCCGTTTGGTTCCAGGCTCTCGATGCGGTCCAGGCGGAAGTTCCGAAGCCCCTGTGCGCTGTGGCAGTAGGCCTCGAAATACCAGGTGTTGTCCAGTGAATAGAGCCGCAGCGGGTCGACGTCCCGTTCGGACATGGCGTCGCGTTGCGCGGAGAAGTAGGCGAGGTGCAACTGCAGGCCGTCCGCGATGGCCTGCCGGATCGTCGAAAGGTATGCGGAATTAGCCGGGCCCACCTGGGGTCCGGCGATGGACGCTGCCTTCAGGCCCTCCTCGCCCGCCGCCGCCATCAGTTTCACCGTGACGGACTCCAGGGCGCTCCCCTCTGCGAGCTCGGGCAGGCCGTTGAGGGTCTCCAGGCCCGTCAGGAGAGCGCAGGCCTCGTCCACCGTGAAGCGGACCGGACGGTTGAGGTCAAGGTCCTGGGTGATGAAGACGTGGTCGTCTTCCCACTGGATGTCCAGGAGGTCATCCGGGTACCCCTCGGGCAGGCCGGAGCAGATCAGGATCCGCAGGTCGTCTTCCAGTTCCTTCCGGGTCACGCCGAAACTGGAAGCAACCTCGGTGATATGCAGGCCCTGGTTGTGGACCAGGAACGGCACCAGCTGAAGCATCCGCTTGAGCTGGTCCTCGGACGTTCGCTTACGCGGGCGCTTCGCCGGGGCAGCTTCTGAAAAGACGATCGCGGGCGCCGGCGACGCTACGAAGTCCGCTGCAGCTTTCAGCCGCCTCCGGACTGCCGATACCAGTTCGGCCGGCGCGCGGACTACCACGTTGGGCCCGTAGGAGGCGAGTTCCTCACCCAGCACCTCAGCATCCCTGAAGGGGACGCTGAGCCGGTCCCACCCGGCGTCGGACGCCTCCAGCGGCGCCTCCAGCGGGATGTCTGCGGGGGCTTCGGTGGCGCGCTTGCGCAGGCCGAGCACCCTGCCTTCCGCCACGTCCACCACCGAGGACTGCACCGGCAGCTCGGGGAGGGAATCCAGTTCCAGCCGGACGTTGAAGCCTTGCGGACGCGAGTAGTGGTCTTTCTCCTGGACGGCTACGGCGGACGTAAAGCGGGACAGGCGGAAGAAGCGCTTCGCTTTACGTGCCCGGTCGAAGCCCACCAGGTACCACTGCCCGAAGCGGCTGCCCAGACCCCAGGGCTCAACGGTCCGGGCTTCTTCACGGCCCGTGCTGCCGGCCAGGTAGGCGAAGCTGACGGGATGCTGGGCGTGCATCGCCCTGATGAGGTCCTCAAAGGCCTGGCCGGCGGGCTTGATCCGGGGCTGAACGCCGGCCGGCAGTTCGGCCTCCGTGAGGCCGCCGGCCGCCTGCAGCTTGCGCATGGCGTCCTGCGCTGCCGATCCGAGTGCGGCCTGCTCCCAGAGCTGCGCCGCCAGTATGAGCACCGTGCATTCGGCGGAGGTGAGGCTGACGTCGGGGAGCCGGTTGGACTCCTTGCCGATGCGGTAGCGCGTTGTGGCAGGATCGTCCGAGCCCCAGCCCTGGTCCATCACTGTTTCGACGTCGAAGCCGAACTGGCGGAGGTCGCTCTTGTCCCGCTCGAACATGCGGCCGAAGGCAACCTCGCTGCTGCTCGTGTCGTGGTACACCTTGTTGCGCAGTTCACTGCGCCGCAGGCCGTAGCGGGTGTTGAGGAGCGCGATGAGCAGGTTCAGGAGGCGTTCTGTACGTGAGGCGGACACCTTGGCTACGTTACTAAAGCTGTTGCGCCTTAACCCCGAAAGCGCGGCAACAAACGGAAATTTCCTTCCGATTGTTACCGCGCTTCCTCAGGCGTGTCCGGCTGGCGCCGGACCGTCGTCCGTTTAGCGGACTCCGACGAGGTCCACTACGAAGATCAGTGCTTCGTTGGGTCCGATCGCTCCGCCGGCGCCGCGGGAACCGTAGGCGAGCTCAGAGGGGATCTCCAGGCGGCGGCGGCCGCCGACCTTCATGCCCAGCAGGCCCTGGTCCCAGCCCTGGATGACCTGGCCAACGCCAACGCGGAAGTCCAGCGGTGCACCGCGGCCCCAAGACGCGTCGAATTCTTCGCCAGTGGACCAGGCGACTCCGACATAGTGGGTGGAGACGGTGTCGCCCGGCTTGGCTTCGGCTCCGTCGCCCTCGATGAGATCGGTGATCACCAGTTCGGTGGGGACATCCCCCTCGGGGAAGTCAATTTCCGGCTTCTGGCGGTCGAAATTGCGTTGTCCAAATGACATGCTTGCTCCTTCTTAGTTTGGGTTGGCTTGGAGGTTGAGTGGCTTATTTGACGCCGAGGATATCGACGACGAACACGAGGTCGCCCTTTGCTTCGCCCTGTCCGGCATCGCCGTAAGCAAGGTCCTTCGGAATCACGAGGAGGACCCGGGAGCCTACGTTCTTGCCGGCCAGGCCCTGCGTCCAGCCCTTGATGACGCCGGTCAGCGGGAAGCTGGCCTTTTCGCCGCGGTCGAAGCTGGAATCGAACTTCGTGCCGCCGTTCAGGGTGACACCGACGTAGTTGACGGTCAGGGTATCGGTTTCCTTGACCGCCGGGCCGGTCCCCTTGATGAGATCCTGGGACACCAGCTCAGTGGGTGCCTTCACACCGTCAACAGAGATCTCCGGGATTCCTTTGTCGTTTTCCTTGACGGTAGGGAGTCCGGCAGGCGGCGTGACCGTCTCACCCTCCGGCTTGTCCAGCACCTTAGGGGCGTCCTTGGCGGAGAGCACCTTCACAACAAGCAGCTGCGTGGGGCCGGCCTCGGCGCCTTCCGCGGCGGCCTGGCCCGGCACGGCGAGGGCAAGCTGCGAGCCTATTTTGGCGCCCACAAACGCGTTGTAGATCACGGCGTTCCCGGTCTTGAGGGCGTCGTTCAGCTCAAGCGGCTCGGGGTCCTTGGCGAAGGTGTCCTCAAGGGTGCTGCCGTCCTTGCCGCTGACGGCGAGGATCGAGATGTCGGCGATCTGGTTCGCCTTCAGGCGCTCCCCGTCACCCTCGGTGACCACCTTGACGGTGGCTTCCTTCACGTCCAGAGGCTTGTCGAATTCGACACCGGGTGCCTTCTTGTCCCCGTTGTCCGTAAGCTTCAGGGAGTCGAGCTTGGCGGTCTCGCCAGCAGACTGGCTGGTGGGCTCCGGGGCTGCAGGCGATCCGCCGCAGGCGGTGATCAGCAGCAGTCCGGGAATGAGAATTGCTAGTAGTCGGCGCACGTAAGAACTTTCGTCGGGGCAAGATGGATGCGATGCCGCGAGTGGTGCGCGCGGCAACGCAGTCGGGGCCGGATAAACGGCCCCATCCAGAATAGCCCCTGAAGCTGGGTATCAGCCCATAGAGTCCAGCAGGGCGTCCACGCGTTCGTCCACGTTGCGGAACGGATCCTTGCACAGGATGGTCTGGTGGGCCCGGTCGTTCAGCTTCAGATGCACCCAGTCAACCGTGTAGTCGCGACCCAGTTCCTGGGCACGGCGGACAAAGTCGCCGCGGAGCTTGGCGCGGGTGGTCTGCGGCGGCGCATCGACGGCGTCCTTGACGGCTGTGTCATCCACCACCCGGCGGACGGCTCCCCTGGACTGCAGCAGGTAGTAGAGGCCGCGCGTGCGCGAAATGTCGTGGTAGGTGAGGTCCAGCTGGGCGATCCTCGGAGCGTCCAGCCCGAGTCCGTGCCGGTTACGGTAGCTGTCCATCAGCTTCTTCTTGATGGCCCAGTCGATCTCGGTGTCGATCGTACTGGTGTCCCCGCTCTCAATGGC
Organism: Arthrobacter sp. GW460-12-1-14-TSB2; assembly: GCF_059423525.1. Lineage (NCBI taxonomy): Bacteria > Bacillati > Actinomycetota > Actinomycetes > Micrococcales > Micrococcaceae > Arthrobacter > Arthrobacter sp. GW460-12-1-14-TSB2. The sequence continues at coordinate 283,390 of NZ_JBWKYC010000001.1, read as the reverse complement.
AGTGAGCGTCCGTTCCCAAAGGTCCAGGATGAGGGGCACGTGCTGGTTGTGTGCGCCGTTTTCAGCGACGAAGGACGTGACTTTGTTCAGGTACTCGCGCTGGATCTCCAGCGCCGTCAACTGCCGTCCGTTGGCAAGGCGGATGAGCGCCCTGCCACTGAGATCGTGGGAGATCTCACGGATGCTGCGGATCGGATTCTCCATCCGCATGTCCCGCATGATCACGCCGGCCTCGATCATCCGAAGGATCAGGTCCACGGTGCCGACTTTCATCAGGGCCGTGGTTTCGGACATGTTGGAGTCACCCACGATCACGTGCAGGCGGCGGTAGAATTCCGCGTCCGCGTGGGGCTCGTCCCGGGTGTTGATGATGGGCCGCGACCGGGTGGTGGCCGAAGAAACGCCTTCCCAGATGTGGTCCGCGCGCTGGGAAAAAGCGAAGGTCGCGCCGTGCGGGGTCTTCAGGATCTTTCCGGCCCCGGCGATGAGCTGGCGCGTCACCAGGAAGGGAATCAGGATCTCCGCCAGCCTCGAGAATTCCCCGCGGCGGGGTATGAGGTAGTTCTCATGGCTGCCGTAGGAATTGCCTGCAGAGTCGGTGTTGTTCTTGAAGAGGTAGACCGTGCCGTTGAAACCTTCGGCGGCAAGTCGTTCCTGTGCCTCGTCCACGAGGTCGTCCAGGATCAACTCGCCTGCGCGGTCATGGGCGATCAACTGCGCCAGGTCATCACATTCGGCGGTTGCATACTCGGGGTGGGACCCCACATCGAGGTACAGCCGGGAACCGTTGGTCAAGAAGACATTGGATGAACGTCCCCAGCTGACCACCTTGCGGAAGAGGTAGCGTGCCACCTCCTCAGGTGCGAGCGGACGCGAGTCGGGGCTCGAGTATGAGATCCCGAACTCGGTTTCAATGCCGAAAATGCGCTTGTCCATTTCAGTTCTCCTCAGACAACAGGGCGGCGATTTCGTCGTCGCCGAGGCGCCGGAAAGCCCGCCGGGATCCCCGGGTGCTCTCAGAGGCGCGGTCCAGTACCGCCACTTCCAAGGCTGACGCCGGCAATTCGCCGGCCTCCTTGTCCGTGACGAGCCCCTTCATAGCGAGCCTGATGGCACCGGCGAAGTTCAGTTCCCGTTGCCACCCGCCCTCGACGGTCTCGGCGACTTTGTCGGCCTGGCCGCCCATCACGATAAAGCGCTTTTCGTCAGCGATTGACCCGTCGAACGTCAGCCGGTACAGGTGGTCGTCCGCCGCACTGCCCCCGACTTCCGCCACAGCGAGCTCAACTTCGAACGGCTTCTGTTCGGCCGTAAACACGGCGCCGAGGCTTTGCGCATAGACGCTGGCCAGTCCCCTGGCGGTGACGTCTTCCCGGTCATAGGAGTAGCCGCGGACATCCGCGTACCGGACACCCGCCTGGCGCAGGCTCTCGAACTCGTTGTACTTGCCGACGGCGGCGAAAGCGATTTTGTCGTAGATTTCGCCGATTTTGTGCAGCGACGGCGACGGATTCTCCGCGACGAGGGCAATCCCCTCTTCACAGCTGATCACCACGACGGAGCGGCCCCGGGCAATTCCCTTCCGTGCGAAATCCGCACGGTCCTTCATCAGTTGTTCGGGCGAAACATAAAACTGTTGAGTCATATCAGGCCTCCCGCCGTGCGGCAGTTCTGGCCTCGATGATGGCGCCCGCTACGGCAGCCAGATCATGGTCGGGGATGCGCCTGGCGCCTGTCCGGCCCACAGTGTAGACAACCGGCCACAATTGCCGGACGGGGTCCGGCCCGCCAGTTGCCGAGTCGTCATCCGCGGCGTCGTAGAGGGCTTCCACGGCGACAGCGACCGCTTCGTCCTCGGTAAGTCCCGGCCGCCAGAGTTTCTTCAGGGCTCCCCGGGCAAACATGGAACCGGAACCCACGGCATGGTGTTCCTGCTCCTCATATCGTCCGCCGGTGACGTCGTAGGAAAACAGGCGGCCGATGCCCGCCGGCAGGTCGAAGCCGGCGAAGAGCGGCACCACGGCCAGGCCCTGCATGGCCATCGGCAGGTTTCCGCGGATCATTGCGCCGAGCCGGTTGGCCTTGCCCTCGAGGCTCAGCAGCGTTCCTTCGATCTTTTCGTAGTGTTCCAGTTCCACCTGGAACAACCGCGTCAGGTCGATGGCGATGCCTGCGGTGCCCGCAATTCCCAGCACCGAGTACCGGTCGGCCGGGAAGACCTTTTCAATGTGCCTGCTCGCGATGACGTTCCCCATTGTGGCGCGCCGGTCGCCGGCCATGAGGACACCGCCGCCGTACGTCAGCGAGACGATGGTGGTGGCGTGCGGCACCTGCAGCGGCTGTGAACCGGCGGAAGCTGCAGGCAGTGGCTGGTTGAAGGGAAGTAAGCCGGGCCTGTTGCGTTGGAGGTGTTCAGTGAATGATGACGTCGCGTTGGCAGCTACCTGGTTGGCTGTGGTGTCCTGCACTGATGCACTCCTTCAACGTGGTGGGTCAACGTCTCTTCGGCCGTCCGGGCTGCCGTCCCTTCGGTTCAGGCGGTGGCAGCCTGGGCCCTATTGGCCGCCTTTTTGGACGAAGGCCCGGACGAATTCTTCGGCGTTGGATTCGAGTACGCCGTCGATTTCGTCAAGAAGATCGTCCACACCCTGGGTGGCTGCCGATGCCTGGGCGTCCCCGGATGCGGGCGGCGTGGCGGGGGCGTCGTCTTCGAATTCGTCATCGCGTGACTGCGGCTGCTGCTGCTCCTGGCCTGCCATTTCCTTCTCCTTCTTTCCGTCCCCGATGAGAGGGGACATCCTGTAAGCCCATATTGCCACGCCTTAAGCCGTGGTGGGGTGCTTTATGCCGGTGGCGGAGGCGGAGTTTGTCCCAGCAATTCGGCCAGGAACGATCCGGCGTCCCTGTGCCTCTCGAACAGGCCTCCGGTGAGGGCTTCCGTGCCCCTCAACGGCTCGCGGGTAGGCACTCGCTGGAGGCGTCCGTGGCCGGGGACATCGAAGATTACCGAGTCCCAGCTGGCGCCGACAACGTCTTTGCTGAAGTTGCTGACGCAGCGCCCCCGGAAATAGGCGCGCGTGTCCGACGGCGGTTCCGTGACCGCACGGGCGATCGTTTCGTCGTCGACGATCCTGTCCATGCGGCCCCGGGCGAGCATCCGGTGGTACAGCCCCTTTTCCGGCCGGACGTCGGCCCACTGCAGGTCCACAAGCCCCAGCCGGGCGTCGTTCCACTCCAGTCCGTCCCGCTGCCGGTATCCGTCCAGCAGGGAAAGCTTGGCCAGCCACTCCACGGACGAGGCAGCGGCGGTTCGGTTGCTGTCGAGATCGGTCAGTGTTGCCGCCCAGCGTTCCAGGAGGGCGTGGGTATGGCCGTCTCCGTCCACTGCATCGCCCACTCCGGTGTCCTGGGCGAGCTTGGCGGCGGCTTCGTAATAGATCCACTGCAGGTCCAGGGCCGTGACCCGTCGTCCATCCAGGAGCCGGAGGGTGGCCGTCAGCGAGGTGTCGTGGCTGACGGTCTGGAGGGCAGCTACCGGCTCGTGGACCTCGATGCGTGGTGCCAGCCCGGCCTCTATCAGGCTGAGCACCATTGCCGTGGTGCCGAACTTCAGGTAATTGGCCACCTGGCTGAGGTTCGCATCACCGATGATCACATGCAACCGGCGGTACTTGTCCGCCGTGGCGTGCGGCTCGTCCCGCGTGTTGATGATGGGCCGGCGGATGGTGGTCTCCAGGCCCACCTCCGCCTCGAAGAAGTCGGCCCGCTGGCTGATCTGGTACCCCGGCCGGGAGCTGTCCTGGCCAAGGCCCACGCGGCCGGCGCCGCACATGACCTGGCGCGTGATAAAGAACGGCGTCAGCCCGCGGACGATGTCGCCAAAAGGGACCACTCGCGGCATGAGGTAGTTCTCGTGCGAGCCGTAGGACACCGATTTGTTGTCGGTGTTGTTCTTGTAGAGGTTCACCGGCGGCAGCTGCGGATCGGTCGCCATTCTGCGCACCGCGGAGAGTGCAACGACGTCCCCGGCGGCGTCCCAGGTGACCGCATCCGTGGGACTCGTGACCTCAGGGCTGGAATACTCAGGATGCGCGTGGTCGACGTACAAGCGCGCGCCGTTGCCCAGCACCATGTTCATCAGGAGCGAGCCGGTTTCGTCCTCGCCGTCCTGCTCCAGTTCTTGCCGTCCGTAGGCCAGCGCCACCGCTTCGGCGTCAAGGACCGGTGGCTGGTCCGTCAGCTGGCTGGGATCCGCCTGGTTCCGCTCCAGCGTCCAGCCGCGGGCATCGTGCAGCGGCTCCTCATCGGTGTAGTCCCACCGGGTTTCGGCGCCGCCGGCGGCGCGCTGCCGGGTCAGCTGGGCGTAAGCCTGGATCACGCGGGCGGACATCATCGTGGCATTGGCGCCCGGGGCCGATGGGGCATGGATGCCGTATTCCGTCTCCGATCCCATCACCCGCATGGCGCCGCCTACCGGCAGCGGCCCCCCTGGTAGCCCGTCGCGGCGAGGCGTCACAGGTACTGGCCCGTGTTGGGCATTGTCTCGATGGATTTACCGGGCTCCTGTCCTGCCTTGCCCTGGACGATGGTGCGGATGTAGGTGATGCGCTCACCCTTCTTGCCTGAGATGCGTGCCCAGTCATCCGGATTGGTGGTGTTGGGCATGTCCTCATGTTCACGGAATTCGTCGACGACGGCGCGCAGCAGGTGGTCGATGCGGAGGCCCTTTTGCTGCGTGGTCAGAAGGTCCTTGATGGCGTACTTCTTGGCACGGTCCACCACGTTCTGCACAACGGCGCCGGAGTTGAAGTCCTTGAAGTAGAGCATCTCGGTATCCCCGTTGGCGTAGGTCACCTCGAGGTACTCGTTGGACTTCTCGGTGGAGTACATCGCTTCAACGGTGCGCTGGACCATGGCATCGACGGTTTCCTGTACGTCGCCGCCGTGTTCGGCGAGATCGGACTCGTGGAACGGGAGGTCCGTGGTGATGTACTTGTAGAAGATGTCGGCGGCGGCCTCCGCATCCGGACGCTGGATCTTGACCTTGACGTCCAGCCGGCCGGGGCGAAGGATGGCCGGGTCGATCATGTCCTCTCGGTTGGACGCGCCGATGACAATCACGTTGTCCAGGCGTTCAACACCGTCGATCTCGCTCAGGAGCTGGGGCACGATGGTGGTTTCGACGTCGGAAGAAATGCCGGTGCCGCGGGTGCGGAACAGCGAATCCATCTCGTCAAAGAACACGACGACGGGGCTGCCGTCCGATGCCTTCTCCCGTGCTCGAGAGAAGATCAGGCGGATGTGCCGCTCCGTTTCGCCCACGTATTTGTCCAGCAGTTCCGGGCCCTTGATGTTGAGGAAGTAGCTCTTCAGGTCCACGTTGCCGGTCCGCTCGGCTGCCCGTGCGGCCAGCGAATTGGCCACCGCCTTGGCGATGAGCGTCTTGCCGCATCCGGGCGGACCGTAGAGGAGGATTCCCTTGGGAGCCTTCAGTCCGTGTTCGCGGTAGAGGTCCGGGTGCAGGAACGGCAGTTCAACGGCATCCCGGATCTGCTCAATCTGCGGGCCCAGGCCGCCGATGTCCTCGTACGTAATGTCCGGGACCTCTTCGAGCACCAGGTTCTCCACCTCGGAGCGCGGAACCTTCTCAAGGGCATACCCTGTCCGGGAATCGATGGAAAGGGCGTCGCCGACGCGGAGCTTTTCCGACATCAATGCCCCCGACAGGCGGATGACGCGCTCCTCGTCAGCGCGACCCACCACCAGGGCACGGTCCGTGCCCAGCATTTCCTTGAGCGTGACCAGTTCTCCGGCGCGTTCGTAGCCGAGTCCGGCTACCACCAGCAGGGCTTCGTTGAGGAGGACTTCCTGCCCCACGGCCAGCTGGTTCATGTTCACCAGAGGGCTCACGCCGACGCGCATTTTGCGGCCGGCGTTGAAGATATCCACCGACTCTTCCGTGGCGGCCTGCCCGCTGTTGCCGGCAGTGGGCTGCCGTTTGGGGTTCAGCTGCAGAATGGTGCCAAAGCTGTAGGGCGGCTGGCCCTCCTGGTCCAGGGCGTTCTTAAGACGCAGGATTTCCGCCTTCGCGGTTTCCAGCATGCCCACCAGTTTTGAATTGTTCTGCGTCGCGGCAGCAAGCTGGCGGTCTATGTGCCGCAGTTTGTCCCGGAGGATGTTCACCTGCCGGTCTGCAACTGAGAGTTCGTTTGCCACATAGCGGGCATTCTCAGGTTCCACAGCCCCTGCGGCTTCGTCCGGTGTCCATGAGGAGTCGTTGTTCGGAGTTTCCATCATGCATCAGCCCCTTCCTGCGCTTCTATTAAGACCATAGCCCCAAGAAGCCGGGTACTGCTGGAGACATCCGAAATACGGACTAGTTCGTGACCTCCGGATCGTCCTTCACATTGGTTCCGGCAATTGCATCGCGGGCAGCGCGGCGGAGTTTCTTGTCCGAGACGAGCCGCTCCCCCACTGCGCCCGGAGTCCAGGCATTGACGTCCTCTTCGTTGAAGTCGGTCTTGGACGGCCGCCGCTTCACCGAGATGCCGGTGACGCCGTCAGCGAGCCTGCGCGTGACCAGCAGGAAGCCGGTGTGGGCGACCATGCGGTGGTCCGGCCGCACAGCCAGGCCTTCCAGGTGCCAGCCGCGGACCATGGATTCCCAGGCATCGGGCTCGGTGAAGCGGCCGTCGGCACGGATGGCCTCCGCCGTCCTGGACAGCTGTGTCACGGTTGCCACGTAGTTGATCCAGACACCGCCGGGGGCAAGGACCGTGGCAACCGCGTCGAGGCATTCCCACGGTGCCAGCATGTCCAGCACCACGCGGTCCACTGAACCGGGAGCTTCGCTGCGGACCACTTCCTCCTGGAAGTCGCCGAGGGAAATCTTCCAGGCGGGGTGCGGGCCGCCGAAGATCGTTTCCACGTTGCCGCGGGCGATGTCCGCGAATTCCTCGCGGCGTTCGAAGGAATGCAGGTAGCCGTTGTCTCCGACGGCGCGCAGCAGCGAAATCGACAACGCGCCTGAACCTACGCCGGCCTCCACCACGCGGGCGCCGGGGAAGATGTCCGCCATGGTGACGATCTGGCCGGCGTCCTTGGGGTACACCACAGCAGCTCCGCGGGGCATGGACAGCACGAAGTCCGAGAGCAGCGGGCGCAGGGTCTGGTACTGCTGGCCCACGTTGTTGGTGACCACTGAACCGTCCACCTTGCCGATGATTTCATCGTGGTTGAGGAAGCCCCGGTGGGTGTGGAATGCTCCCCCGGCCTCCAGGGTGATGGTGTTCATCCGGCCGCGCTCGTCAGTCAGCTGCACACGTTCGCCCTCGCGGAACGGTCCGCGACGCCGGGCAGCGCCCACCGGCGTTGCCCCGGTGGTGCCGGCGGCGTCTGCGGTGTCGACCGGCGTGATGTTGTTGGCGGCAGTTTCGCTGCTCATGGGATATTCCTCGCTTTTGTAAACCTGTGTGGCCGTGCATCAGGATGGCCTGGCACCAGTCGCCGGGCCCGGGGCGCCGGTATTTCACGACCGGCAGGTAACTCTACCGGTTCTGCGCCTTGGCGCGCCCGCCGCGGCGCATTTCCTTGCCTGTAATGGCAGTCACTACGGCGGATTGGCGGAGCAGGCCGGTCACCCTGCCGTGGTGATCGACCACTGCGTACTCCTGTCCTTCGAGCTGGGCGAGGAACTGCACCAGTTCCTGGCCCTGGGACCACTCGGGCACGTAGGCGCCTGCTCCGAGGGCGTGCGAGACCGCGGTTGCCGGCGTCACTGCTGCCGACCCCGCAGGAACGGAGGCGACGGCGACATCGGAGACGATTCCCGCGGGCCGTCCGTCCGGTCCGCACAGGACAATGACCGGAGTTCCCTGGGGGGACAGCCGAAGGATGTCGGCCACCGTGGAGGATTCCGGGATTCCGATGGCCGGTTCGGCGAGGGCGGCGGCGTTGACGAGATGCAGCCGGCTGCGGAGCCGTCCGTGCTGGATGGAAGCCGAGGCCCCCATCCAGAGGAAGCTGCCCACGAGTACCGTGATGAGCATCAGCGACACGTCGGGGCGGTCACCGCGCGCCAGCGGAAGCAGGACGAACCAGACAGCGAGGCCAATGACGATGATCCGGCCTGCCCAGCCTGCGGCCACGGTGCCCTTTTCCTGGCTTCCCGTGGCTTTCCAGACGGCGGACTCTACCAAGCGGCCGCCGTCGAGGGGAAGGCCGGGGAGGACGTTGAAGATGCCGATGAGCATGTTCGCCCAGACAAAGATGTTGGACAGGATGCCCGCCACACCGGAGGGGTCCGCGGCGAGGATGAACAGCCAGCCGGCGCCGGCCAGGGCCAAGTTCGCAGCAGGCCCGGCCATGGCCACCAGCACCGAGCGTCCGGGCGTGGCGGTAAAGCCCTCGAACTGGGTGTGGCCGCCCCAGAGGTTGAGTACGATCTTCTCCGTGGGCCAGTGGAAGATCTTGGCCGTCAGGGCGTGCGCGAGCTCATGGACCAGGACTGAGATGAGCAGGAGAAGCGCATAGGCGAACGCCACGTAGTAGGCTGCGATGCCCATATCCGGGTATTGCCCTTCGAGCACGGGTCCGTAAACAATCACCGTGAACGCGGCGATGATGAACCACGAATAAGCCAGGACCACCCGGATCCCTGCGATGCGGCCCAGTGATATGCCTTCCCTGCGGCCGTTGGGTGCCTTCGGGTCCCCGCCGCGCGTAGGTTCAGTCAAGGCCGTGGCTCCGGACTGCTGCATCCTCCAGGCCGATGTCCCCCGCCGCGAAGTCGCCCCGGCGGGCCACCAGCTGCTGCAGGTCGCTCACGGTGCGTCCTTCCAAGGAATGCCAGGTGGCCCGGGCGGGGTCGGCGGGCAGCGGAACGATGTGCGGGATCGCCACGGTGACTACTCCCGAGGCCATGGCAGCAGCAACTCCCGGTGCTGAGTCTTCCAGCGCCACGCAGTCGTGGATGGTGAGCGCGGGGTCTTCCTGCTGCAGAAGTTCAACGGCTTTCAGGTAAGCCTCGGGGTGGGGCTTGCCGTGGGTGACGGTGTCCCCGGTGACCAGGAATTCGAAGTAGGGCTTCGGCAGCGCCGCGACCACCTCGCGCGCCAGGGGCCCTTCGGACATCGTCACCAGGGCGCACCGGACACCTTCCTCGTGGAGCTGGTCCAGCAATTCACGGGCTCCCGGCCGCCACGGAACGGACTTGCGGACTTTGCTGACGACCTGGGCTGTCAGTGAGTCGATGATCTCCCGGGCCTCAAGCTTGACTCCGGCCTTCTGGAGAACGCCGGCGGAGAAAACCAGGGACTGTCCCACCAGCTGCATGGCCTGGGCATGGGACCACTGCCCGCCATGGGCTGCGACGAGCGCATGCTCGGCTTCGATCCAGTACGGCTCGGTGTCGACGATGGTGCCATCCATGTCCCATAAAGCGGCTTTGAGAAGAGGCTGGGAGGCTGAGGATCGCATGGCTCCAAGTCTACGGTGCTGACATCCGGAGCAAGCCGGCAGTACGCCCTTGGCGAATATCCTGCGGGACGCTGCGGTGTGGCGCGGTACGGATGCGGCCCGCCGAAGATTTGTGGCGCTTCATTCCATGCACCCGGCGGGGTCTTGGACGTAGGGTGAAGAAATGAATAGCTTCGACGGAGACACCAGCGAACCGGGTGCCACGCCCGAGCCGGAACGGCTGCTGCAGCCCGTGCCAGAAGGCCAGCGCATCACTGTAATGCTCGCCGCCTTCGAGGGGTGGAACGATGCCGGTGAAGCAGCGAGCGACGCCCTGCGCTACCTGAACAAATTGTGGGGCGGCAAGAAGGTGGCCTCGATTGACGCTGACGAATATTACGACTTCCAGTTCACTAGGCCCACCATCCGCCGTACCTCATCCGGGGAACGCAAAATCAAATGGCCGTCCACGCGGATCTACAAGGCCAGTGCCCCGGACGCGAATGTCGATGTGATCTTTGTCCAGGGCACGGAGCCGTCCTACAAGTGGCGGGCCTACACGGCTGAGCTGCTGGTCCATGCCGAGGCGCTGCACGTGGACTACGTCATTCTGGTGGGCGCCCTGCTCGCCGACGTGCCCCACAGCCGTCCGATTCCGGTGAGCACGTCCACGGACGACAGCGCGCTGCGGGAACGGATGAACCTGGAGGCATCGCAGTACGAGGGACCGGTGGGTATTGTCGGCGTGCTCTCGGAAGTGGCGCTGCTTGCGGGGCTGCCGACCGTGTCCCTCTGGGCGGCGGTACCGCACTACGTCGCCCAGGCCCCCTCGCCCAAGGCGCAGCTCGCCCTCCTTCACCGGATTGAGGAATTGCTCCAAGTGCCGCTCGATACGCACGAACTTGCGGAAGAGGCGGATGCCTGGGAGCGCGGGGTGGATGAGCTCGCCACGGAAGACCCGGAGATTGCTGCTTACGTGCGGCAACTGGAAGAGGCCAAGGACACCGCGGACCTTCCCGAAGCAAGCGGGGAGTCGATTGCCCGCGAATTCGAGCGGTACCTCAAGCGCCGCGGCAAGGACAAACAGTAGGGCCTGGCGAGGTCTAGAGTTCGACGCCGAGCAGTGCGTTAACGGCGTCACTGACCAGCGCCTGGTCCATCGGCGAGCCGGCAACCGACCGCTTCCGCGCGTCGGCGGCCCAGCGGTCCACGGCCGAGAGTGCGCCGGGGGCATTGAGGTCGTCCGCGAGCTGGGCCCGCATTTCGGCGATAAGGGCCGCGGCTGATCCTTGCGGGGCCATTGTCAGGGCGTTGCGCCACTCCTCCAGCCTGGCCTTTGCTTCGGCGAAGCCGGCGTCCGTCCACGACCAGTCAGTGCGGTAGTGGTGGGCGAGGATTGCGAGGCGGATGGCCGCGGGTTCCTCGCCGGCAGCCCGGAGTTTGGATACGAGCACCAGGTTTCCCTTGGACTTGCTCATCTTTTCGCCGTCGAGTCCCACCATTCCGGCGTGGGCGAAGTGCTGTGCCAAGGGAACCCCGGCCAGCGAATAGGCGTGACCAGCGCCCATCTCGTGGTGCGGGAAGATCAGGTCTGATCCGCCACCCTGCACGGTGAACGGTGCGGGAAGGTATTTCTGCGCGATGACCGTGCACTCAATGTGCCAGCCGGGCCGGCCCTCCCCCAGTTCGCCGCCGGGCCAGCTGGGTTCCCCGGCACGGGCCACCCGCCAAAGCAGCGGGTCAAGGGCCTGCCGCTTGCCTCCGCGGCCGGGGTCGCCGCCACGTTCCGCGAAGAGTTCAAGCATCTCGGTTTCGGAGAGCCCGGACACCGATCCCAGTGTCCAGGCCCCGGCGTCTGCTGACTGCTTGCTGGCGGCCTCGACGTCGTAATAGACGTCGCCGTCCGGCTCACCGGCAGTGCCGGCGACGCGGTAGGCCAGGCCCAGGTGCAGGAGGCGCTCGATCGCGGGAACGATTTCCGGGATGGCTTCGACCGCCCCGACGTAGTGGTCGGGCGCCAAAACGTTCAGGGCCGCCATGTCGGTCTGGAAGAGGTCGATCTGGCTCGCGGCAAGGTCGCGCCAGTCCACGCCCGTGGCCGTTGCCCGCTCGAGCAGTGGGTCGTCGACGTCGGTCACGTTCTGGACATAGGCGACGCGCTGGCCGCCGTCCCGCCACGCACGGTTCAGCAGGTCGAAGGCGACATAGCTGGACGCGTGCCCCATGTGGGTGGCGTCATACGGGGTGATTCCGCAGACATAAAGTGATTGCTCACCGGTCGCCGCCAGGGTGCTGTAGGCCCCCTCGGCGGTGTCGAAAATCCGAACAGCGGGCATTCGGCCCGGTAGCTGAGGGACAGGGCGGGAGATCCAGGATTTCACAGACCAAGCCTAGTGCTAGGCGCTGATGACATTGAAACCGAGCAGTAAGTACAGCGCCAGCCCCAGGAAGATGCGGTACCAGACGAAGAGCCGGTAGCTGCGGGTGGAGACGAACTTCAGGAACCAGCCGATGATGACGTAGCCAACAACGAGGGCTATCACGGTGGCCAAGGCTGTTTCCGGCAGGCCGAAGGGGCCCGTGATCCCTTCCTTGGATACGACCTTGTACAGCTGGTAGAGGCCGCTGCCGAACACTGCCGGAATGGCGAGGAGGAACGAATACCGGGCCGCGGCTTCGCGGGTGTATCCCATCAGCAGGCCAGCCGTAATGGTTCCGCCGGAGCGCGACACGCCGGGGATAAGCGCCATCGCCTGCGCGAACCCGTAGAGGATGCCGTGCTTGTACGTCAGGTTCGTCAGGTCGCGCTCCTGGCGGCCTACAGCATCCGCCACGGCGAGGATGAGGCCGAAGACGATGAGCATGGTGGCCACGATCCAGAGGCTGCGGAGGACGGACTCAATCTGGTCCTGGAAGATCAGGCCTAGGACGATGATGGGAAGGCTGCCCAGGATGACCAGCCAGCCCATGCGGGCATCCGGGTCGTCGGACGGCACGCGCCGCGTCAGGGAGCCGAACCAGGCCTTGACGATCCGGACGATGTCGCGCCAGAAGTAGATGATCACCGCAGTCTCGGTTCCGAGCTGCGTGATGGCCGTAAACGCTGCTCCCGGGTCCGCCGCATTGGGAAGGAACGAACCGACGATGCGCAGGTGGGCGCTTGAGGAAATCGGGAGGAATTCGGTCAGCCCTTGGACAAGACCCAGCAGGGCCGCTTCAAACCAGTTCACGTTTATAGACCCTACGTCATGGACCCGGGTGAATCCCCGTAAGCTAACTGCTATGCAGCAGCGTTATGTCGGCAACAGTGGGTTGCGCGTGTCCTCACTCTCCCTTGGAACCATGTCGTGGGCACGGGAGACGGATGAGCAGGACGCCTCCGAACTGCTGCGTTCGTTCGTTGACGCCGGCGGAACCCTGATCGACACTGCCGCGTCCTACGCCGACGGCCAGGCGGAGGCCCTCCTGGGGTCCATGCTTGGCGACGTCGTGTCCCGGTCGGAGGTGGTGATTTCCACCAAGGCGGGAATTTCGACGTCGGACGGCCGGCGGAGCGTCGATACCTCCCGTAACGGGATGTTGTCCGGGCTTGATGCCAGCCTCGCCCGGCTCGGCACCGACTATGTCGACATCTGGTTTGCGCAGGCGTGGGATGCCAACGTCCCCCTCGAGGAGACGCTGTCGGCCCTGGAATTTGCCGTGCGCTCAGGCCGCGCCCGGTATGCCGGTGTGTCGAACTTCACAGGGTGGCAGACGGCCAAGGCCGCGGCGGTGGCCGGCTTCCCGCTGGTGGCAAGCCAGTCGGAGTACTCGTTGCTCCAACGCAAGCCTGAATCCGAGCTCATTCCGGCCATCGAGGACGCCGGCCTGGGCTTGTTTGCCTGGGCACCCCTGGGCCGCGGAGTGCTGAGCGGCAAGTACCGCGGGCACATTCCTGCGGATTCGCGGGCGTCGCAGAAGAGGCTGGCCAGCTACGTGGAGCCGTATCTGGGGCAGCCTGCGTCCAGGATTGTGGAGGCCGTGGCGATGGCCGCGCGGGGACTCGGCCGGTCACCGGTCGATGTTGCCCTGAGCTGGCTGCTGTCGCAGCACGGCGTGGCCACCGCAATCGTGGGGGCCAGGTCCCCCGTGCAGCTCAAGGAGATCCTGGACGCGCAACTGACTCACGTTCCTGCGGAAATCGCCCGGGCGCTGGAAGACGTTTCCGCGCCGGAGTAGGCAGTCCGACTAGTGAGCATTGGGGCGGGCCGGCGCCCGTAGTCAGTCCTGGACGATTTCGAGGTCCTCGTCGTCCTCGGCATCCTGCTCGTCGTCGTCATCCACATCGTCGATAACCTCCAGCGGAGTCACTTCGCCGTAGGCCTCGTAGAGTGAATCGTCATAGACTTCGAAGGCATCAGCAACGGCAAAGAACGCCGCTTCGACCGTTGGGTCTCCTTCACCCCGCCGGGCGGAGGCTGCGATCAGGTGTTCTTCAAGGGCTGTGGTCAGGGACTGAAGCGCGACACGCGGATCGATGCTCATGACTTCACGTTAGTCGGAAATGGACGAAAATGGAGAGCAATGAAAGAACATTTTCTGAGCAGTTCAGTCCAGCGGGAGCGGGACTACGCGAGGCAGTACGAGTACCTCGTACTGACGGTCAGCCCTGACGATTCGCTGCCGGAAGCCCGGCGGCGCCTGGTTGAACACTCCGAGTACGGCAAATGGGAACTGGAGCGCAGCGTCCTCTATCTGGGCGGCGGACGGCGCTTCTGGCTCCGCCGGAAAGTCATTCAGGTCCAGCGGACGGTGTAGCGCCCGGCCCCCCGATTAGTAGTGCCGGCGCAATTCAGCACGGCCGGTGCTATGGCGTCTCCAGTGGCCCCAGCCAGGCATTGGCCACGGTGTTGTGCGCCGACTCGTCGTCCGAGGGGTGGAACATCCCGGCGAGCACGTCGCGGTAGAGCCGTTCGAGTTCAGTCCCCCGGAAGTAGCTGGAGCCTCCGGAGACCCGGATTGCCAGGTCCACCACCGTGCGCGCAGTTTCCGTAGCCTGGACCTTGAGGCCAACGAGCTTGGGAAACCACTGGCCGCCGTGATCCGCCAGGCCATCAACGTCGCGGGAGAGTTCGGCCAGCCGGGGATATAGGGCGTCCATCGCCATGGCGGCCTCCGCCACCTTCCAGCGGATGTCAGGATCCTGGGCGTAGCTCCGCCCGTCATTCTTGAAGGACGTCCGGCGTTTGACGGCGTCGACGCCCAGCTCCAGTGCACGTTCTCCCAGGCCGGTGTAGACCGCGGCCAGCAGGGTCTCGAAGCAGGCGAAGATCGCGAAAATCAGCGGGTCCGCGTTCGGTCCCACCGGAAGTTTCCGGAAGATCCGGTCCGCGGGCACCACAGCGCCGTCCAGCACCGTGGTGTTCGACTGGCTGGCCCTCATACCCAAGGTGTCCCAGTCGTCAAGGATTTCGTAGCCGGCGGTGTCCCTGGAGATGAATCCGTGGACGAGTTCGCCTTCGCCTGCCCGGGCCGAATTGTCCTTGCCGAAGATCCCGAGCCTGGTCCACGCCGGAGAGAGGCTGGTGAAGATCTTCCGCCCGGTGAAGCTGTAACTGCCGTCGGCATGCGGGGTGGCCACAGTCCGTGAATCGAACAGCACCGAGTCGTTGCCTGCCTCCGAATTCCCGAAAGCGAAGATCTCCCCCTGCGCGGCCTCCTGGAGGACAAAGTCCAGAGACGAATCACCGCGGGCTGCCAGCACACGGGCGACGCCGGTCCACACCAGATGCATGTTGACCGCCAGCGCGGTGGCGGGGGCCGCCGTCGCCAGCTTCCGTTGCAGCTGCGCTGCCGCCGCAAGCCCAAGGCCCAGTCCGCCGTCGGAAGCTGGCACAAAAATCTTGAGGTATCCCGCTGCGGCGAGTTCCTCCAGATCCTCTGTGAAGAACGAGTTCTCCCGATCGTAGTGTGCGGCACGGCCCCGGATGCGTTCCAGCAGGGGCTCGGTGAGGATCTGGTCCGGTGTCATGGCCTGGCTTAGGTCAGCTTTCTGTGGTTTGGGAACAGGGTGGGGTTCAGTAGGTGGTCAGCAGCCTGTCCAGCACCCTGGCGCCGAATTTGAGTGAGTCTGCGGGGACCCGTTCGTCCACGCCGTGGAACATGCCGGTGAAATCGAGCTCGTCCGGGAGCTGGAGCGGGGCAAAGCCGTACCCGGTGATACCCAGCCTGCTCAGGGACTTGTTGTCAGTACCACCGGACAGCGTATAGGGAAGGACCTTGGCGCCGGGATCCTCGGCGTGCAGGGCGTCAACCATGGAGTCCACGAGGTTGCCGGCAAACGGCACCTCAAGGGACACGTCGTTGTGGACGTATGACACCTCTACACCTTTGCCTGCCAGTTCCCTGACGATCTCAAGCACCTGCTGTTCCTGGCCCGGAAGCGTCCGGCAATCCACCAGGGCCTCGGCCGACTCGGGAATGACGTTGTGCTTGTACCCGCCTTTGAGGAGCGTCGGGTTGGTGGTGTTCTGCAGCGTGGCGCCCACGAAGCGCGCCACGGTTCCGAGCTCCTTGAGAAGCTTCTCCGGATCGTCCGGATCGAATTCCACGCCCGTGAGTTCCGTCACGCCGTCGAGGAACTGCCGGGTGGTCGGCGTCAGCTCCACCGGCCACTTGTACTCGCCGATGCGGGACACGGCACTGGCGAGGCGTGTCACGGCGTTATCGGTGTTGATCTGCGAACCGTGGCCCGCCCGGCCGTGGGCCACCAGCCGCAGCCAGGAGAGCCCCTTTTCTGCGGTTTGCAGGAGGTACGTGCGTTGGCCGCCAATGGTGGCGGAGAAGCCTCCGACTTCAGAGATCGCCTCGGTGGCGCCGTCGAAGAGTTCGGGACGCTTCTCGACGGCGTAGCGGGCGCCATAGGTACCGCCAGCCTCCTCGTCGGCGAAGAACGCGAAGATCAGGTCCCGCTTGGGCTTGCGCCCGGTCCGGGCAAAGTTCCGCATGACGGAGAGGATCATGGCGTCCATGTCCTTCATGTCCACGGCTCCGCGGCCCCAGATCAGGCCGTCCTTGAGCTCGGCTCCGAAGGGATCCACTGACCACTGTTCCCGCAGTGCAGGTACAACGTCCAAGTGCCCGTGAACCACCAGGGCGCTGGCCGAGGGGTCCTCGCCCGCAATCCGCGTGACAACGTTCGCGCGGCCGGGCGCCGATTCGAAAATCTCCGCGTCCAGCCCCACTTCGGTGATGAGGCCTGCGGTGTATTCCGCGGCCGCACGCTCCCCCGGTCCTGTTCCGTCGCCGTAGTTCGAAGTGTCGATCCGGATCAGTTCCTGGCAGATCCTGACAACTTCATCCTCGGGGCGTACTTCAGTCATGTTTCACTCCTCGTGGGGGCGGCCTGATTGCTGGTTTCAGCCTACCCACAAGCCCCCTCCAACCCTCGATTATTTGTTTCCGGAAAAGTCGTGCTAGAGTCTTTCTCGCTGCTTCGGAGAAATCCAAAACGCTGAAAGGCGGAAACGATCTCCGAATTACCACCTGCGCGGGTGGCGGAATGGCAGACGCGCTAGCTTGAGGTGCTAGTCCTCGAAAGGGGGTGGGGGTTCAAGTCCCCCTCCGCGCACAAGGGAAAACCCCCGGAATCCAAGGATTCCGGGGGTTTTTTTCTGTGATGTCGCGCGCATGATGGCATGACGAGAGCTCCTGAAACATGCCGGCATCGTGATGACCCGCCCGTGGCTAACCCGCCCGGGCTAACCCGCCGGCGGAGCGGCGGGGACGCTGAGTGCAGCGCCGTTGCCCCAGCCGGCGTCCACTGCAGCCTGCGAGAGCGCGCGGGCCATCGCGTCGCCGTCCGGGACGCCGGAACCGGCCATGGGCGGTGATGCCACGTAGGGCATCTCGAGGGTCTCGTTGCCACGGACTGCTGTGAGGACGACATTCGCGGAAGCGCCGCCGGCCTCACCCCGGAAGTATCCCGTCCACTGCAGGCATGCGAAGTCGCCGATGCCGGTGACCGGTGAGCAATCCGGCGTCGACTTGGCTTTGGAGATGTCGGCGGCCGACGCGGGAGACGTGAGTGCCACCGACAGGGCCGTCAGACCTCCCTCTTTTGACTTGCTCGAATAGGTGCACAGGTACGCCTTGCTGCCTGGCGGCCTGGCCGGGCTGTTCTGGCCGGCAGGCATGAGCCCGGGTTCGACCTTCGCCGCAATCTCCGGGGTGATGAGATTGCAGGCCGGGCTGCCCGTGCCGGAGGAGGGGCCAGACGACGAGGTCTGCCCGCTTTGGCCCGCAGGCTGGGAGCACGCGGCGAGGAACAGCGCGGGCACTGCCACGAGCATGACCCCGAGTCGGGTTGGCCAGGAGTGGTGACTAGGCATGGGGTTCATTTCCGGCCTCGCGGGCGAGGCCTACCCGGGCGTTGCCGGCCAGATGCACGAGCACCCCGGCTATGAGGAACGCTGCGAGCACCTGGGCGCTCGTGGCGATCACTGCCGGCCAGCCGCCGTCGAGCCTCGGGTCCAGGAAGTCGTAGGGATACCAGCCGTCGAGGGCGCCGCGCCCCCACGAGAAGATCAGGAATGCGACCGGGTAGCAGAGCCACAGGAGGGGCCGCTGCCACGGACCACGGACGGTGCAGGTGACGAGGAGCCAGTCGAGCGCCGCGACTACCCGCGGGCGTGCGGCCGACACAAGCAGCACGAGCCCAAGGACGAGGTTCGACTGGAACGTGAAGTGGGAGATGAGCTGGGGAATGTCGATGGAGTTGCCGGGCTGCGTCGCGTCGAAGAGCTCCTGGGCGAGGGCGGCGAGCATGGCCAGTCCGGCCCCGCCACGCGCCAAGCGGATCCACGGACGGTGCGGATGCAGGGCCCGGTTGGCGCCCACGTTGCGTTCAACCGGGGGAACCAGTGTCAGCAGCACACTCATTGCACCAGTGTGGTGCCAAGGGTGGACGGTCCCCAGAGTCAAAAGTACCGGTGATGGAACGGGGCCATCGCCCGGGATCACGCGCAGTCGGTCAGGATGCCTTGGATCGCGTCGTGCTCGGGCGGGGTGACCCAAAGCTTGTACTTTGCCTTCACCGCGGTGATCCGGACTGTATATTCGCACCTGAAGGCCTTGTTCGGCGGAAGCCAGGTGGCGGCGTCCTTGTCGGACTTGGCCATGTTGGAAGTCCCGTCGGCGGCCATGAGGTTCAGGGGATCGTTGGCGAACTCCCTGCGCTGGTCGTCGCTGATCTGCTGTGCTCCGGTCTGCCAGGCCAGGGACAGCGGCACGATGTGGTCTATCTGGACAGCCGAGCTGGTGTCCGCGCCGCGGACAAACCGGATTGTCTTGCCGGTGTATCTGTCAGCCAGGGTTCCGGTGGCAACTACGCAGTCGTGAGTGCCGGGTTTGAACGTCTCTCCGGTCAGGTCCCGGGCCAGGATGTCGTTGCGTGTGTCGCAGCCGTTGTGGTCCGTGTCAGCCCAGGCGGGACCGAACCGGTCGCGGCTGTAGCCGGTCTTCGGAGCGCGCCCCTTCACCGGGATGGAAGCGAGCCGGGCGACGGCGGCAGCGATCTCATCGGGGTCGATGGCCGGCTGTGCGGCCGGATTTTTCCCGTCAACAGAAGGTGCGGCGCTGCGGAGGGCTTCCGCGATTGCGGTTCCGGCGGATTCCGCGGCGCCGCAGCCGGCCAGGCCTCCCAGTAGTACAACGGCTGTCACAAGGGTCAGTGCTTTGGAGCTGCGGCGTGGAATCGTCTTGTCCTTCATTGATACGGAGTCCAGCTCAGGCTATCGCCGCTGCGGGCACTGACTTGGCAGGCGTGGGGGTGGCGCCCGTCACAGCAGTCCAGTCGGCTTAGTGCCGCCGTCCGCAACAAGCACACGGCGGGGCCTAGGGCGTGCCGTATGCCGAGCGGGAGCCGTAGAGGTACGCGAGATCGTTGAGCGTCTGCAGGGTCAGGTCCCGCGCCTGTGTAACTGATCCTTCGCCGGCAAGCGTCTTCAGGTACTCAAGCTCAAGGCGGCCGCGGACGCCGTCGGCCGTTGAGTGAATGTCTGTGACCGCGAGGAGCGCAAAGGCGACATGCCGCCGCTCCATCCACAGGCCGGCTCGCAACGCGAGCCTGAACAGTCCGTCAAGCTCCAGGCCGGCGGGGGCTTTGGCCTTACCCACGTAGATTTCGGCCGCGAGGCCGGACTCTGCAGCCGTCCATCGGAATCCGACGGGCACGCTGCGACCTTTCCTGGACAGATACGTGGCGGACACGGCCAGCTGCTGCCCGTTGTCCAGGCCTTCATTGGTCAATGCAATGTCGCTCAGCTTCTCCTGCCGGCAGGCGGCTATGAACTCCTGCACGGCCTTGTCCCACAGCCGGTCCGTAACTCCGTTCTCCATGTCATGCACCCCCAAATAAACGGTACCGGCCAATGGCGCGACGGGTCAGGAGACTCGCTGCTGCAGCTTCCAAAATGCCGGCCCGGCAGGCGTCCAAGGCCTAGGCTGGACATGTGACGTTGTCCCCTGCCCCCCTTGAAGCTGCGCTTTCGGCCCCTGCCGAGTGGTGGCAGATCGTTGCCGCACTGGGGCCGCTGGCGGTCCTGGCCGGTGCCGTCCTTGCCGCTTTCATCGGCTGGCGGACCCTGCGGCAAAAAGCTGTGGCGGACGCGCAGGCACTCAGGCAAAGGACACGGGCCGACGACCGGGCCGAGTGGTGGAAACGCACGCAGTGGGCACTGGATAAGGCCCTCGACGGCGACGAGGATGCCAAGGCCCTTGGCCTGGCATCGCTTGCGGTACTCGCACGGAGCGACCTCGCCCGGGAAGAAGAGCTTGAGCTGCTGGATATTGCGTGGCAATCGGTGACCGAGGCCAACGGCGGCGACGGCACGTGGGACGAGGACGTCGACGCCGTGGACTCCGCGGAACCAATCGGCGACAATGGAACAACGAGCACGGACCGAACGGAGGAGGGAAGGCCATGAGCACCAGCACACCGGAACAAAAGAAATCCCGGACACCCCGTCACGTCTCCGCGTCCCGCGATAAGCAACTGACCCCTTCGGAGCACAGGGTCCAGGTGGCCGCAGCAAGGCTGCGGGTTGCACTCGACGAACGTTTGGGCCGGTCCACCCCGGCTGAGACCAAGGCGCTCTCCAAGGAAGACCTTTAGGCTGGAGCCCCACGAAGCCAGTGCCCACAGAAAAGGCCCCGCAAAGCGGGGCCTTTTTCTTGTTTCTTTGTCCAGGTTCCGTTAGACCTTCTCGGGGGTGCGGTCCACCACCGGCTCTGAACCTGTGAACTTCCGTTCCCGGCGCGGGAAGGCCCAGAACTTGAAGTCCTTCGCCTCGACGCGTGGCTCGGGCTGCTTCTCAGGTTCCCTCGAGTCCTCTTTCCGAATGTCCCTCCGGAAGTCCTTGTTATACGGATAGCACATCCCTGACCTCCTCATAGTGAATGCCCTTTAATCCTCCTCCCAATTTGCGCGCGGGTCGACAGTTTTTGGACCGAAGGTCAGGGGGTGTCGTTAGGCCCAAGACACCGTCGGGAGTTGCACCATAGATTGAACAACCACAGGTGCGTGGGGACCGGCAGGGAGCTCACGCCACCATGGATGAGGAACGGGCAGGCAGCAGTTTCAGTTTGGATGAGAGGCAATGCACATGGCGAAGACAACGGGTGTGGCATCACGGCTGGCCGAAGCACTGGCCGTAGTCCTCGGCACTGAAGGGATCCCGCTGAGGCTGCGCGCCTGGGACGGTTCGGAGGCAGGTCCGGAGGACGCCCCGGTCCTCGAGTTCCGCTCCAAGCGGGCCCTGCGACGTATCATTTGGTCGCCCGGGCAACTGGGCCTCAGCCGGGCTTACGTAGCCGGGGACATCGACGCGCCGGGGGACGTTTTCGCCAGCTTCGCGGCGCTGAGTTCGGCCGGTAAGTTCGCCGAGCCCGGGCCGTTTCCGCCGCTGACGGCAAAGGAAGCGTGGACACTCGCCAAGACCGCAGTCAGGGTGGGCGCGATTGGTCCGAATCCTGCTCCGCCACCGGAGGAATCCAAGATCCACCGGCACGGACGGCGCCACTCCAAGAGCCGCGATGCCGCAGCGATCTCGCATCACTACGATGTGGGCAACGACTTCTATGCCCTCGTCCTGGGTCCCTCAATGGTCTACTCCTGCGCTGTCTGGAACGACCAAACGGACGAATCTGCGGGCCCGAACAGCCTGGAAGCGGCCCAGGAAGCCAAAATCGACCTGGTCTGCCGGAAGCTGGGACTGCGGCCCGGCATGCGGGTTTTGGACGTCGGCTGCGGCTGGGGCAGTTTCGCCCTCCACGCAGCCCAGCGCTTCGGCGTCGATGTCGTAGGGGTGACCCTTTCGAACGAACAGGCGGGGCTTGCCCGCAAACGTGTGGCGGACGCCGGCCTGACAGACCGCGTGGACATCCGGGTCCAGGATTACCGTGACGTGGACGATGGCCCGTTTGATGCGATCAGCTCCATCGGCATGTCCGAGCACGTGGGCCGCGAACAGATTTCCCGCTACGTATCCCAGCTCCACGGACTGCTGCGTCCCGGCGGTCGGCTCCTTAACCACGCCATCTCCTGGAATGCGGGTCCGACGAGCCCGGACCCGGACTCGTTTATACCCCGCTACGTCTTCCCCGACGGCGAAATGCTCAGCCTCGCGGACATGATCGGTGCGCTGGAGTCCGGCGGACTCGAAGTGCTCGACGTCGAAGCGCTTCGCCGGCACTATGCCCTGACCCTCCGGGCCTGGGTGCGAAACCTGGAGCAGCACTGGGATGAGGCCGTCAGCGCCGCCAGCCCCGGGCGGGCACGGATCTGGAGGCTCTACATGGCCGCCAGTGCGCTGGGCTTCGAGGACGGACTGACCGGAGTGAACCAGGTGCTCGTGCAACGCCCCGGCGGAGCGGAACCGCCGCTACGGCGGCACGCATGGATCTGATGGAGTGTAATTCAGCTAAGAAACGGGCCGGAAGACGGGATCAATGACTGAACGCGTAGGCATCATTGGAGGCGGCATCGCGATCGCACACGCCGCGCCCAGGCATGGTCACTGGACGGCAGCCTCCTTGACGACTTTGCGATCGAGAAAGTGGGCCCGGTAACGCTCCTACGGAACGCCCCCTCCCCCGCGGACACCTCGGCGCTGGCGATTGCAGACTATGTTCTTGAGCATCACCATGTCCCCCGCAAATGATGCGCGGTGGCAACCTGCGTGGTTGATGGACAACGGTGGCCTGCCCCGTTAGATTGACGCCGGGGCAGGTTTCCCGGCCCTGAAACGCCGGGGGAATTGCAGCCGCCCGGCTGCACTGGGCACTGCCCCTTTGGGGGAGTCAATGACACACAACACCGGGGCCAATGTCAGCGTGGGCCGTGTAAGCCAGGGCATATCGCGGATCACCCTCCGGCCCAGCGCCCGGATCACGGAGGAGGACGGGCAGCGCACCAGGGAGGAACTGCTGGCGTTGACCGGGGGCACGCGGGGCGGCGTGCTACTGGAGATCACAGGCGTGGGCTCAGTCAGCAGGGAAGCGATCAGCGTGTACAGCTCGGCGGTCACTGTCAGCGCGTTCGCCATCCTGGGCAGCACTCCCGTGGACCGAGTCATTGCCCACGGCCTGCTGGGTCTCCCGCTGCCGGCCTGTCCGAGCGAGTACTTCACGGACGAGGACGAAGCACTCAACTGGCTTCATTCCGTCAGCGGGTGAACTTCCGCTTCGGAGGGCCAATGGGTTCACTCAGCGGTAGCCCTGAAAGAATGGGCGCATGACAGCCATCTTCCTGGTGTGGAACCAGGACCGTGAGGACGACTGGAACTACACATCCGTCGTCGTGCAGGTGCAGGAAACCGGGCAGTCCCACAGTGTTTGGAGCGTTGCGGGCGCGGCCGGTATCCCCGATGGATCGGACGCCTGGCTGCTGTTGCGGGGAAAGAACTGGCGGGGCCTGCTTGGGCACGGCGTGGTGATCTCTGCGGGGCGCTGCCCCGGACCGCGCTCCGGAGCTGCCGGAAGGCCTTTGTCCCCCCTGATTGTCGCGTTCGACTCCCTCCTTCCCCTCGGCGACCAGGTGGGGCTGGAGACCCTCAGCACTAACCTTCCCGAAGTGCCGTGGAACGACGTCCGCAACGGCCAGGTCGTGGACCCGGCCGCAGAAGCCCGGGTCCGTGACCTCTGGCGGCTTGAAGGCCCGGCGCCGATTCAGGAGACGACCTTTCCGCTGCCAGGGAGCTACCCTGCGTGGGCGGTCAGCACAGTTGTGGTGAATCGGTACGAACGGAATCCGGAGGCGCGGCGCGCCTGCATCGCCCACTACGGGACCAGCTGTGCCGCCTGCGGCTTTTCCTTTGAAATCGCGTACGGCGAAGCCGGCAGGGACTTCATCGACGTCCACCACACCGTGCCGTTTTCGATGCTCGACAGCAACTACCGGCTGGATCCCGTCACGGATCTGGTGCCGCTCTGCGCTAACTGCCATGCCATGGCGCACATCGGTGTGACTACGCCGCGGGCGCTTTCGGAATTGCGCCAGATGCTGGCCGGTGCCGGCTTCATGCGCGGACAGACCCTCCGCCCCGCGGAAGTTGAGTCGCAAAACGAGGCACTGCGGATCCTGGGACCGGCAAGGACTGATCCCGGGCATCCGCCGGGACCAGAACGCTAGGAATGCCCTGGCGGGCTTAGCCGGACGCCTTGAGCGCGTTCCGGACCACACCCACCAAAGAATTGAAGCGGCCGTTTTCCGGCAGATCGTCGATGAGCACCGGACCGTCCGGCCCCGCAAGCGGGATGCGCCAGTTAGGGTGTTCCGCGTCTGTTCCCGGCTGGTTCTGCGTACGGGTTTCCCCGACGGCGTCCACAAGGGCGACACCCAGCAGGGCAGACGGCGTCAGGGCGGTGAAGGCGTACAGCGCCTCGACGGTGCGCTGAACGTCCGCCGACGAATCAGGAAGCAGCCCGCGTTCGCGGACAAGGGCCAGCACGGACTCCTGTTCGGCCGCTGCCTCTGCCCGCTCCTCTTCGACCGGGCGCAGGAGCAGGCCCAATGATTCGCGGAGTGTCACGTGCTCACCCGCAAGGTAACCCGCCGTCGGTGGCAGATCGTGGGTGTTGACGCTGGTCAGGCACTGTTGACGGTATTCCTCCGGGGACAGCGGACCTGATTCATTGTGTTCGAACCACAGGATGGACGTGCCCAGGATCCCCCGCTCCGTCAGGTAATCCCGTACCCACGGCTCGAACACGCCAAGGTCCTCACCGACAACGGTCGCACCAGCCCGCTGGGCTTCAAGGGCCAGGATCCCGATGAGGGCTTCATGGTCGTAGTACACATACGTGCCCTCGTCCGGACCGGCTCCTTCCGGGATCCACCAGAGGCGGAAGAGTCCAAGGATGTGGTCGACGCGGATGCCGCCTGCATGGCGGAGTACCGTCCGCAGCATGTCGCGGTACGGCTTATACCCGGCCGCCGCCAGCCGTCCGGGGTGCCACGGCGGCTGGGTCCAGTTCTGTCCCTGCTGGTTGAAGACGTCCGGCGGGGCACCGACAGTCACACCCTGGGCGAGCACCCCGCGAAGCATCCACGCGTCTGCTCCCGTTGTCTTGACGCCCACCGCCAGGTCATGGACGATGCCGATGGCCATCCCGCATTGTTTGGCCGTCCGCTGGGCGGTAGCCAGCTGCTCGTCGCAGATCCACTGCATCCAGCGGTAAAACTCCAGCCGGTCCGCCTGCTCAAGCCGCACGTTGTCGCAGTACGGGGTCTCCGGTGACAGTGCCTCGCCGGACCACTCGGGCGCCGACGGCGGCAGTCGCTCTGCGAGCGTGCACCACAGTGCGAAGTCATCCAGGCCCTTGCCTTCCGCTGCGCAGAAGTTTTCAAACATGCCGACACGGCCGGGACTGCGGCGGACCTTGAAAATGAGCTCAAGTGCCTCGAGCTTGGCCTGGTAGCTGGCGTTTCTGTCCAGCAGGCCGTCCGCCGTATTGGCGGTGTGGAGCAATGCCGCGTTCTTCTCGATGCCTGCCCTGGCTTCAGGGTCCAGGTATCCGTACTCTGGCACGTCCTCAACGCGGATATAGAGCGGGTTGAAGAAACGGCGGGTGGTGGGCAGATACGGCGAATCCTCGATAGGAGGCCGGGGTTCCCCCGCATGCAGGGGATTCACCAGGACGAAACCCGCGCCGTCCTTTCCTGCAATCGCAGCAAGGTCCACAAGGTCGGAGAAATCGCCGATGCCCCATGAACGGGACGACCGGACCGAATATAGCTGGGCTGTCAGCCCCCACTGCCGGTCAGACGCCAGACGCCGGGTGGTCTCCAGCCGCTCGGGCGTAATGACCAGGGCACATTCCGCGAGTTCCCCGCCAGCGTCGGCATGCAGGGTGTGCCAGCCCCGGGGCAGATCGCCGGAAATGGCAAAGGACGCCCGGCCGGTGAGCGTGCCGTCCACTTCACGAGGCTCCTCCCAGTTGTCCCGCTGCTCGGCGTCCACTCGGTTCCCATCCTCCGTTACCGCCCACACACTGACGGGTGTTCCGTGCGGGACGTGGACGGCAACGTGGATTTCGCGGCCTTCCCTCGAAACGACCGACGGCGGGAGGAGACGCTGCCACGGCGCCTGTTCCGCATCGCGCAGGGCGCCATGGAGGTCATCAACTGTCCCGGTTCGGTCCCCCAGTGCAGCCAATACGCCGTGCAGCGTCCCGGCCGCGACGGGATGTTGCCTGCCATCCCAGCCGCGGAAGGAGGTGCTCACGCCGCGGGCTGCCGCCAGTTTGCGAAGCAGTTCATCGGCCATTCCTGTGGTTTCTTGTCCCGTTCCATGCGCCATGGCCCTTACTCTATTGGGTCGCCGGGCTTCGGCAAGGACACCGCCGCCACCTATTTTCGTGCTGCTGCGCCCTGTGCTAATGATGCGCGCTGCCCCGGTGGTGCGCGTGCTCTTCGCCCACCAACTCGTGCAGCCCTGAGACGGCTTCGGCCAGGGACAGTTCGGGCGATGACACCACAAATGGCATCAGGAGCCTGTTCTCTTTATCCAGGTGTAGGGCAAAGATGCGTTGAATGGAGCCCGCTGTTACGGCGGCGGCCACACCCCGCGCCCCACGGAACTCTTCGACGAGTGCCACGACCACCTGGTGTTCTGCCAGCATGCCTTCAACCAGCAGCCTCGCTTCCGCTGATTTCCGGGGACCACCATAGAGCGGGCCTTCTTCGGCGAGGGCATGGGGCACCAACTCGTTTTCCAACCATTCCAGCAATATCTCGTGCGCGTCATGCTCGCCCCCGGCATCGCGTTTCTCCACCGAACTCGTCAAAGCGGCAACGAGCGCCGTGAGGCGTTTCAACATGCTCGCGTGGTGCCTTTCCACGGCCTCCAGGGCTTCGTTCTCCGCAGCAGGGTCCTTCTCTGACGGATGGTTCATCGTCCCTCCCGGTCTCGTGCGCGCCTGCCGTCCGGCGGGCGGCCCCTCACCGGGCGGGTACTGGCTTTACGCAATTTCACTCTACGGACGCACGGCCCGTCGGTGAGGGGTCTTATGGCCCGAAAACCTTCTGCCCTTTAGGCTCGGCCCCCGCGCCGGGCTAGCCTTGAATACTATGGTTGACGTCGAGAGATTCCGGATTCTGCTTGAATCCGAGCGCGCCCGGAAAACGCTATTGCTGCCGGCGCTCCGTGCCGACATCACCGCCGCGAACGCTGCGCGCCAGAACTCCAACGTCGATGACGAGCATGATCCCGAGGGCGCCACTATTGCCTTTGAGCTTTCCCAGGCTGCCGCGCTGATGCACCAAAGCAGCGCCACCCTGGCGCAGGTTGAGGCGGCACTTGCCCGGATAGCGGGCGGCAGCTACGGCCACTGTGAAATCTGCGGCGTGGCGATTGCCGAGGGCCGGCTCGAAGCCCGCCCCTGGACCCCCTATTGCATCGATCACGCCGGCGGAAAGTCAGGTCCAAAGCCATGACGGATGTTGCCGGTTCATTGTGGGAGCGTATCGTTTCGGGATTCTCCCAGTCGCCCTCGCCGCAGGTGACGGCGACAGAACTGTTGATTGTGGTGGTGCTTGCTACGGTGTTGTCGCTCCCCCGTGCTTCGTGGCGGTACTTCGGGCTGCTGGCCACCGTCACCCATGAACTCGGGCATGCGTTCGCTGCCCTGATGACCGGGCAGCGCCTGGGCGGCATCAGGCTGAGCCTGGACCACTCCGGGACCACCACCACGTACAGCAGGGGACGCTTCCCCGCAGTCTGGTCCACGTTCTGGGGCTACCCCGTGCCCGGCGTGGTGGGAGCGGCCATGGTGTGGTCGGGTTTCAACGGCTGGGGACCGGCGGCGATGTCCGTCGGCACGCTAATCCTGGCGGGTTCGTTCCTGTTTATCCGCAACGCCATGGGGCTGCTCATTACCTCCGCAGCAGTTGTAGGCAGCGCACTCCTGGTGCTTTTCGTCCCGCCGCAGTTCACCGGCCACGTGGTGATTGCACTGGGCCTCGCCCTGCTGGTGGCCGCCGTCCGCGACCTCGCCAAGCTGTCAAACGTGCACCTGCGGCGCCGGGACAGGCTGCCCACATCCGACGCGCATCTCCTTTACCGGGCCACGTCGGTTCCCGCCGCCGTCTGGATCCTGCTCTTCGCCGTGGTGGTTGCCGGTTCGTGGTGGGTGGCCTGGCAGCCCATGGCCCGGGTGTTTGCAACGCTGCTGAGCCAATAGGGTGGAAACATGACTTCAGGTTCCCGCGCCGCGGCTGATCACTCTTCCGACCCCGGATTCAGCACCAAGGGCTCATACGTCACCGGCGGTGAAGAATTTTCCCGGGACACCAACTACATCGAGGACCGGATCACCCGGGACGGCGCGCCGGGACGGAACGGGGAGCCGGGGTGGCCGGTGGAAGCCGGACGGTACCGCTTGATCGCAGCCCGTGCCTGCCCCTGGGCGAACAGGACAGTTATCGTCCGCAGGCTGCTGGGACTGGAGGATGCCATCTCGCTGGGGCAGCCCGGCCCTACGCATGACGCGCGGTCCTGGTCCTTTGACCTGGACCGGGGCGGCGTTGATCCCGTCCTCGGAATTGAGCGGATCCAGGACGCGTATTTCAAGAGATTCCCGGGGTACCCCCGCGGAATCACCGTGCCGGCCATCGTGGACGTACGCTCAGGCGGCGTGGTCACCAATAACTTCCCGCAGATAACGCTCGACTTCTCCACTGAGTGGGCCGCGTTCCACCGGCCCGGGGCCCCGGAACTCTACCCTGCCCATCTCAGGACCGAGATCGACGAGGTTAACAAAAGGGTGTTTACCGAGGTAAACAACGGCGTCTACCGCTGCGGTTTTGCCGGTTCGCAGGACGCCTACGACGCCGCGTACACACGCCTGTGGACCACCCTGGACTGGCTGGAGGAACGCCTCGCCGGCCAGCGGTACCTGGTGGGCGACACCATCACCGAAGCGGACGTGCGGCTGTTCACCACGCTGGTCCGTTTCGACGCCGTCTACCACGGCCACTTCAAGTGCAACCGGCAAAAGCTTAGCGAGATGCCGGCGCTGTGGGCCTACGCCCGGGATCTTTTCCAGACCCCAGGATTTGGCGACACCATCGATTTCGTGCAGATCAAGCAGCACTACTACATCGTCCACGAGGACATCAACCCCACCGGAATCGTCCCGCAGGGGCCTGATCTGGCCGGATGGCTGACAGGCCACGGCCGCGAGGCCCTGGGCGGCCGCCCCTTCGGAGCGGGCACCGCTCCCGGTCCC
Organism: Arthrobacter sp. GW460-12-1-14-TSB2; assembly: GCF_059423525.1. NCBI lineage: Bacteria > Bacillati > Actinomycetota > Actinomycetes > Micrococcales > Micrococcaceae > Arthrobacter > Arthrobacter sp. GW460-12-1-14-TSB2. Next base: position 254,167 of record NZ_JBWKYC010000001.1, on the reverse strand, counting down.
GTCCGCAGCGGCGAGGAAGTTGCCGCGGGACACGGCGCACGCTGATCGGGAGTGATCCTGGCGCGCCGCTAGTGTTGTCCCATGCAACTTTCGTCAGGCTTTGCCGTGCCCGAATACCAAGCCGTCCGGAGCCTGTTCGATTCATTCCTCCGGGATGACCCGCAGTACAGCGCCCAGCTTGCCGCCTACCGTTCAGGCACGAAAGTGCTGGAGGTCAGCGGCGGGCCCCGCCTGGCAGCGGACTCGATCACGGGCACCTACTCCTGCTCGAAGGGTGCCGCCGCGTTTGTCATCGCCCTCCTGGTCCAGGACGGACTGCTGGACCTTGACCGTACAGTGGCGCACTACTGGCCCGAATTCGCTGCCTACGGAAAAGACACGATCACAGTGCGCGAGGCGCTCTCGCACCGGGCCGGGCTGCTTGGGGTGGAAGGAGGATTCGCGCTGAGTGAATTCACGACGGCGGACGCGGCCGGGAAGCTGGCTGCGGCGCCTCCGCTGTGGCGGCCGGGCGCCATGTTCGGATACCACGCCCTGACCATAGGCATCATCATGGAGGAACTCTGTCGGCGGCTCTCCGGCAGTACCCTCCAGGAGCTGTACGCGTCACGCATCCGGCTGCCGTACGGCATCGACTTTTTCCTGGGGCTTCCGGCGGAGCAGGAGCCCCGTTACCGGGACGTGCTGTACACCGTCGACCCCAGCCAGCCTTGGCTGGACCCGCTGGGACTTGAAGGCCTCAACGGCAATGCCGCAGTCAGCACAGTGATGGAACTCCCCAACCAGCGAGTCATTCGCGAACACGGCATGAGCAGCGCCGGAGGCGTGGGATCGGCAGAGGGTCTGGCCCGGCTCTATGCTGCCGCCACCACTGGCCTAGAGGGCCGTCCGGCCTTCCTGTCACCGGAAACCATCCGGATCATGTCCGAAGAACAGGTATGGGGGCTGGACCGCGCGTCCGGGCTGGACAACGCCTTTGCTGTTGTCTTTATGAAGCCGCACCCCAGTCGCAACTTCGGCAGCCACCGGGCGTTCGGCCACGAAGGTGCCAGTGGCGCCCTGGGCTTTGCGGATCCTGCCTACGACCTCGCCTTCGGCTACGTGCCCGGAACGCAGGAGGAAGGCAGAACCCCGGGCCGCGCACACCGGCTGGCCCACGCGGTCCGGCAGGCGGCTGCCTCCGTCGGAGGAGCCACGGCGCCAGCTCTTACCCGTGAGTAGGTTTATCCACTTGTAGCAGCTTCAGGACAGCCCTATGGTGAGGCCCAATGGCTAACTCAAAACAGCAGGAAGAGGCCCTCCCCTCGCGGGCCGGCAAGATATGGCAGTCCGTTACGGACAGCATTGCGGTGGCACTGTCAGGCCCACGGCTGAAACTCGCAGCCAAGGCAGGGCTGGCCGCCGGGCTTGCCTTCCTCATTGCGCCCCTGATGCCCGGCGCCGCGGCCCAGTACCCTTACTATGCCCCGCTCGGCGCACTGGTCGCCATGTACGAGAACGTGTCGGGTTCCATGAAGCAGGGCGTCCAGACGCTGGTGGGCCTTGGGCTTGGCATCGGCCTGGCCTTCCTGCTGATCAGTGTCAGCAAACCCTCGCCTGTCACCGTGGCCATCTTTATGGGGCTCGGCGTCCTGTTGGCCGGGCTGCCGCGCCTGGGGGCCGGCCGCGACTGGATCCCGACGGCGGCCCTGCTGGTGCTGCTGGTAGGCGGAAACAACCCTGACGACTTCTCCTTCGGCTACCTTGTTCAGATGGGCGTCGGAGTCGCCGTCGGTATCGCCGTCAACATGCTGGTTTTCCCGCCCCTGCATTTCAAGGCTGCCGCGCTCAGCCTCGCCGAGCTCCGGTGGGCGCTCGCCAAGCAGCTCTCGGACATGGGCGAGGCCCTGAGGGAAACATGGCCGCCCGAGCATGAAGACTGGGCGGTGCGGTCGGAGGAGCTCGCCCAGTCGGCCCGGGCTGTTCGGGCCGCCGTCCAAAAGGCGGATGCAAGCCGGCAGGCCAATCCGCGGCGCCGGCTCCATCCACATGACCTGGACCGGGACTACAACAACGTCAGGGGCCTGGAGAGCGTTACCTTCCACATCCAGGACATGACCGAGGTGCTGGCGGACGTCATTTGGGACAAGGACGTGCCCTTCGTCATCCCACTGCCCTACAGCGAGCCGCTGGCTGATGCACTGGCCGCAGTCAGCGAGGTCCTCAGGTCCATGGAAGACGAGCACCCGCAAAAGCAAAACGAGCTGATTGAGTCAGCCAAAACCGCCGTGGACGCACTGGCAGAGCGGATGGCATCCGACGATGTCAATCCCGATGCCCCCAGCGCTGCCGAATCCATCGTGCTGAATCTCCACCGGATCCTCCGGGTGGTCTCGGCCGGGCAGTCCTGAGCTATATCGCACTCACGCTGCCCGTGAAGTGCCGGCGGCCGGACCGCGGATTCCATGCGGAGTAGTCGGAGCACAGCCAGGCCCCGGCAGGGGTATGGACCGAACTGATGTCCAGCGCGACCCGTGCCGGCAGGAACACCGGCGCTTCAAACGCAACATCCCAGCGGAATGAATCCCCCTTCACGGCGCCGACGTCGGCGAGTGCCCGCGAGGCCAGGTACATGCCGTGCGCTATGGAACGGCGCAAACCCAGGGCTTTGGCCGAGAGCACGCTCAGGTGGATGGGGTTGAAGTCGCCGGACACGGCCGCATAGGCCCTTCCCGTGTCAACGCCCAACTGCCACAGCGCCGTGGGATCCGGCGCAGAAAACGACGCAGGTGCAGCCGGCGCCGAGGGCTTGTCGATCCCGGGGAGGAAGACGCCCTTGGCGAGGTACGTGGACGTTCCCTTCCAGAGGACCGCGGATTCCCCTGCGCGCCGAACCTCCGCGACGATGTCAACCTGCGTGCCGGCACGGTGACCGCCCAGGTTCTCGGCCCAGGACGTGATGTCCATGGCCTCCGTGAACAGGAAGGCTCCGTGCTGCTCCACTTTGTTGCTCAGGTGCACCATTCCTAGTAGCGGCAGCGGAAAATCGTCACGGTTCATTACGCTCATGGACACCGGAAACGCCAGGGCGTGAATGAATCCGGCAGGCAAAACGTCGCTTGCTGTCTCGCCCACCAGATGCTGGTAGGCGGTGAGATTTGCCACCTGGGCCCGCACTCCCCTGACTTCATGCCCGCAGGGTGGAAGCGTGATCCCCGCGTCAGTACCCAGCACCCGGCGCCGTGCTGCGGTGGCCGCGGCATTCACATAGAGCTTGGATAACGACGGCATGTCCCCGAGGATCACGGGCTGGGCACCGGTCATGCGCCCACCAGGTTCTGTCCGCACACCCGCAGCACTTCGCCGGTAATGCCGCCGGCGGCGTCGCCCGCCAGGAACGCGATCGCCTCTGCGACGTCTTCGGGCCGGCCGCCCTGCTGGAGGGAGTTCAGGCGGCGGGCAACTTCGCGGGTGGCAAACGGAATCCGGGCAGTCATTTCGGTTTCTATGAAGCCCGGCGCCACAGCGTTGATGGATCCGTGGCGTTCCGCGAGCAGCGGTGCCGTGGCGCGCACCATGCCCATCACGCCGCCTTTGGATGCCGCGTAGTTCGTTTGCCCGCGGTTGCCTGCGATACCGCTGGTGGACGCGACCGAGACGATCCGCGGGGAGTTGCGGAACTGTTCGGACGCCAGCAAGGCCTCATTGATGCGCAGCTGGGCGACGATGTTGACGGCAATGACGGAGTTCCAGCGGTCCGGATCCATGTTGGCCAGCAACTTGTCCCGGGTAATGCCAGCGTTGTGGACAACTATGTCCAGGCGTCCGTGCCTGCCCACTGCATGGTCGATGATCCGCTGCCCGGCGTCTTCCCGGGTGATGTCTAGCTGAAGCGCTGTGCCGCGGACCTCGTTGGCCACTGCCGCCAGATGGTCGCCGGCAGCAGGGATGTCGACGACCACCAGGGTGGCCCCGTCCCGGTGAAGCGTGCGGGCTATTGCCGCGCCGATGCCGCGGGCGGCACCGGTCACCACTGCGACCTTCCCGGCCAGCGGCTTGTCCGGATCGGCCGGCAGTTTCCCTTCCCCGGATGCAATGGTGAGGAACTGGCCGTCGACGAAAGCCGACCGGGCGGAGAGAAAGAACCGCAATGCTCCCAGGGCGCTGGGACTCGTGGTCGTTACCCCGTCCGCCAGGACGATGCCGTTTGCCGTGGCGCCGGCGCGCAACTCCTTGGCGAGGGAGCGCAATAGTCCGTCCACACCCTGGCGCGCTGCCGCAGACGCCGGACCTGGCGCGCCTGCCGCTGTCCGGGACACCGTCACGACGCGGGCGTTGGGTGACAAATCCCGAATGGACGTTGCCGCCGCGAGGACAGGCCCTTCCAGATCCTCCGGGCGGCCCAGCTCGTCCAGCACCAGGATGATGGCGCCCAGCTTCTCCCGGGGCACCGCATGCCGGCGGACGTCGAGGTCCCAGGACAAAAGGGCGGCGGCGACTTCGTCGGCGCCGTCACTGGAGCCCTGGACCAGGATCGGACCGGGGACCAGGGGCTGTCCCGGCTGGTAGCGCCGGAGCACTACCGGCTGCGGCAGGCCGAGCTTTTTGGCCACATCCTTGCCGATTCCACGGCTTACAAATTGTGTGTACTTGTCAGTCACACCGGCCTCCTTAGAATGCTTCAAGAATGGCGACGACCCCTTGGCCGCCGGCGGCGCAGATGGAAATCAGGCCGCGCGCCGGACGGCCGTCCACCCGGCCCTTGTCGTGGAGCATCTTCGCCAGGGAGGCCACGATCCGGCCGCCGGTCGCAGCAAAGGGGTGCCCCGCGGCCAGTGAGGATCCGTTGACGTTCAGTTTGGAGCGGTCGATGCTGCCCAGCGCGCCGTCCAGACCCAGGCGAGTGCGCCCGAATTCCTCGTCTTCCCAGGCGGCCAGCGTGCTGAGGACGGTGCCGGCAAACGCTTCGTGGACCTCAAAGAAGTCGATGTCATCGAGCGTCAGGCCGTTGCGGGCCAGCAGTCGCGGCACGGCGAATGCCGGCGCCATCAGGAGGCCGTCCTTGCCGTGGACGAAATCGACGGCGGCCGCCTCGCCGTCGACCACGGTGGCGAGCTTGGGCAGTTCGTGGGCGTCGGCCCATTCCTCCGAAGCAAGAAGCACGGTGGACGCGCCATCGGTGAGGGGTGTGGAGTTCCCCGCTGTCATAGTTGCCTCGGCGCCGAGGCTCTTGCCGAAGACGGGCTTGAGCGTTGCCAGTTTTTCCAGGGTGGTGTCAGCGCGGAGGTTTGAGTCCCGGGTCAGCCCACGGTAGGGCGTGAGCAGATCGTCGAAAAAGCCTGCATCGTAGGCGGCGGCGAGGTTGCGGTGGCTGTTGTACGCCAGCTGGTCCTGGGCTTCCCGTGTGATCTTCCACTGTGCGGTGGTGAGGGCCTGGTGTTCACCCATGGACAGCCCGGTTCGCGGTTCCCCCGTATTGGGTGCGTCGGGTGCCAGGTCCTTGGGACGAAGGCGGCTCAGGACCTGAAGCCGCCGGGGCAGGGTTTTGGCCCGGTTGAGGTCCAGCAGGACCTCGCGCAGGCCCTCACTCACGGCAACCGGCGCATCGGATGCTGAATCGACGCCACCGGCAATCGCCGAATCAATCTGTCCAAGCTTAATCTTGTTGGCTAAGCCCAGGACCGTTTCGAGCCCCGTGGCACACGCCTGCTGGAGGTCATAGGCGGGTGTTTCCGCGGAGAGCGCCGAGCCCAGAACTGCTTCCCGGGTGAGGTTGAAGTCACGGGAGTGCTTGAGCACGGCGCCGGCGGCAACCTCGCCGATCCGTTCATCCTGAAGGCCGAAACGGGCGATCAGGCCGTCCAGTGCTGCAGTCAGCATGTCCTGGTTCGAAGACTTGGTATATGCGCCGCCGGTCCGCGCGAACGGAATCCGGTTTCCGCCCACCACCACAGCTTTGCGCAATGAGTCCCGTCCATGTGTGGCCGCTTGGGCGTTGGATGATTCCTCTGGTCCGGTGGCGGACTGTCCGGTAAAGGACATGTGCTGTCTCCTTTGGCTGAACTCTGATTACCGATACCCAGCGTACCTGATACGCTGAGTATCGTGAACATTCCCCCCGTTGATCCTCCCGCGCCCCGGGACGGCAACTCCCTCGGCGGTATTTCCGCAAGCGGCTCGGCCATCGACGGACGCGCCGCACGCTGGCAGTCGCACCGTGAGGAGCGGCGGCGCGAACTGATCAAATCGGCTCGGAAGGCAGTCCACGCCTTGGGGAGCGACGCTTCCATGGAGGACATCGCGGCTGCAGCCGGCACGTCCAAGTCCGTGTTCTACCGCTATTTCGGCGACAAGGCCGGCCTGCAGCAGGCAGTCGGCGAGGTGGTGCTCAGCCAGATGCAGCGCCGTATCCAGGAAGCAGCGCAGAGCGCGCAAACGCCCAGGGAGGGGCTTCTGGCCATGGTGTCCGCCTACCTCCAAATGGCTGAAACCAGTCCCCACGTCTACACGTTCGTCACCACCTATTCGGCGGGCGAGCCGGGAACGACCACCGGCGGAATGGCCGCAGCCGGTGCCCTTGGCCACTTCTTCGAAGAAGTCCGCGACATGATCGCCCGGCCCATGCGGGAACACCTCGGAGCCGGCAAGGAAGCCGTGATCGGGTACTGGCCTACCGCGGCGATCGGACTCGTCCGGAATGCCGGGGAGCAGTGGCTCGCCACACCGGAATCAACCAACAAACCGGACCAGGAAATGATGGCCCGCCAGATCACGGCGTGGCTGTGCGTCGGGATAGCCCCGGAACTCGAAGTCCTGGATCCACTCAATCCGACCCTTAGTGAATTGTCAGAACCAAAGAAGGAATCGACATGACTGACGTAGTTGACCGCCCCGCCAGCCAGGCAAGCCGCCCCGCCGCCCGCGCACACCACCGCGCGGACGCCACGCCGTCCGTCGACGTCGAGGCGCTAGGTGAGCAGCTTCTGGGCAAGTGGGCCCGGATCCGCCTGCACTCGCGCGAGCTTGCAGGCCGCCCCGAACTGTACAAGACCGAGGGCCTGACCCATACGGAGCACCGGAAGCGCACATTCGGCCAGCTCAAGTACCTGGTGGACAATGGCGCCGTCCACCGCGCCTTTCCCGCGTCGCTGGGCGGTTCCGATGATCACGGCGGCAACATCGCCGGGTTCGAGGAACTCGTCACGGCCGATCCGTCGCTGCAAATCAAGGCGGGCGTCCAGTGGGGCTTGTTTGGTTCGGCTGTGATGCACCTCGGCACTGAGGAACACCACGCCAAGTGGCTGCCCGGCATCATGAATCTGGACATTCCCGGCTGCTTCGCGATGACGGAAACCGGGCACGGCTCCGATGTTGCGAGTATTGCCACCACGGCGACCTTTGACCCGGCCACCCAGGAATTCGTGGTCAACACGCCTTTTCGTGCAGCGTGGAAGGACTACATCGGCAACGCCGCCATAGACGGACTCGGCGCCGTGGTGTTCGCCCAGCTGGTCACCAGCGGCGTGAACCACGGTGTCCACGCCTTCTACGTGGACCTGCGGGATCCGGAGACGAAGGAATTCCTGCCCGGCATCGGCGGTGAGGACGACGGCGTCAAAGGCGGCCTGAACGGCATCGACAACGGCCGGCTTCATTTCAGCAACGTCCGCATCCCGCGGACCAACCTGCTCAACCGCTACGGCAACGTTGACACTGACGGCGCCTACACCTCATCCATTGCCAGCCCCGGCCGCCGCTTTTTCACCATGCTGGGCACCCTGGTCCAGGGCCGCGTCTCGCTGGACGGTGCCGCGGTGGCTGCCAGCAAGATCGCCCTCAAGACCGCCATCCAGTACGCCACCGAACGCCGCCAGTTCAACGCTTCATCACACACTGACGAAGAAGTGCTGCTCGACTACCAGCGCCACCAGCGGCGGCTGTTCACCCGGCTGGCCACGACCTACGCCGCGGGCTTCGCCCACGAGCAGCTGCTCCAGAAATTCGACGACGTGTTCTCGGGCGCCCACGACACCGACGAGGACCGCCAGGACCTCGAGACCCTGGCCGCCGCGCTCAAACCTCTCAGCACGTGGCATGCCCTCGACACGCTCCAGGAATGCCGTGAAGCCTGCGGCGGTGCCGGGTTCCTGATTGAGAACCGCTTTGCATCCCTGCGTGCCGACCTGGACGTCTATGTCACCTTCGAAGGTGACAACACGGTGCTGCTCCAGCTGGTGGCCAAGCGGCTCCTCGCGGATTACGCCAAGGAATTCCGCAACGTCGATGTCGGGGTGCTGGCCCGCTACGTGGTGAGCCAGGCCGCCGGCACTGCAGTCCACCGGACGGGCCTTCGCCAGGTCGCCCAGTTCGTGGCCGACACTGGCTCCGTCCAGAAGGCAGCCATTGCGCTGCGGGACGAGGCCACGCAGCGGTTGCTGCTGACCGACCGGGTGCAGACCATGGTTGCCGAAGCGGGAGCCGCACTGAAGGGGACGAACAAGCTGCCGCAGCAGAAGGCTGCCGAGGCGTTCAACCAGCACCAGCACGAACTGATCGAAGCGGCGCAGGCACACGCGGAGCTATTGCAGTGGGAGGCCTTCACCGAGGCCCTGGCCAACGTGAAGGACCCGGGCACCAAGCGGGTGCTGACCTGGCTGCGGGATCTGTTCGGACTCTCGCTCATCGAGAAGAACCTGTCCTGGTACCTCATGAACGGGCGGCTGTCGATGCAGCGTGCGCGAACGGTGGGCGACTACATTAACCGGCTCCTGGTCAAGATCCGTCCGCACGCCGTGGATTTAGTGGACGCCTTCGGGTATGGACCGGAGCATCTCCGGGCGGCGATTGCGACCGGCGCCGAACAGATCCGGCAGGACGAAGCCAGGGCCTACTTCCGTTCGCAGCGCGCCGACGGCAAGGCCCCCGTTGACGAGAAAGTCCTTCTTGCGAAGAAGGCGCGTGAGTCCAAGCCTCAGCGCCGCTAGGTTGCCGGCACTGTCCGGACAGTCTGAGGACGTTCGCTGGTAGGAAGTCATACCGGCGGGAAACCACGACGGCGCCGCCCCCTTAGCGGGGTGCGGCGCCGTCGTCGATTAATTCCGTTTAGGCAAGGACCGAGCGGTACACCTCAAGGGTGGTTTGCGTGATGGAGTCCCAGGAGAAGTGCTCCTCCGCGCGGCGGCGGCCGGCCTGTCCCATGGCGCGGGCGCGCTCGGGGTCGGACACCACCTCGGTCAAGGCGGCTGCGAATTCGTTGACGAACTTCTCCGGATCCAGCGGGGTTCCGGTGCCGTCGGTGACCTGTTCCAGATCCACCAGCAGTCCGGTTTCGCCGTGCTGGACCACTTCCGGGATCCCGCCGGTGGCGCTGGCCACCACGGCCGCACCGCAGGCCATGGCCTCGAGGTTGACGATCCCCAGCGGTTCGTAGATGGACGGGCAGGCAAAGGCGGTTGCGTGGCTGAGGACCTGGATCAGTTCGTTGCGCGGAAGCATGCGTTCAATAAGGACAACTCCGCTGCGCTGACTCTGCAGCTCCTCGATCAGGCGGGCAGTTTCCGCGGCGAGCTCCGGAGTGTCCGCCGCGCCGAGGCACAGCACCAGCTGGACATCCGCCGGCAGCTTGGCCGCGGCACGCAGCAGGTACGGAACACCCTTCTGGCGGGTGTTGCGGCCTACGAACACCACGCTGGGCAGGGCCGGATCGATGCCCAGGGCGCGGATGGCGTCGTCTGCCTCGTCACGCTGCCAGAGTTCGACGTCAATGCCGTTATGCACCACGCGGACCTTGGCCGGATCCACATCGGGGTAGCTGCGCAGGATGTCCTGCCGCATCCCTTCGGACACGGCGATGATGGCAGCGGCGGCCTCGTAGGCGGTCTTTTCCACCCAGGAGGACAAGGCGTAGCCGCCCCCGAGCTGTTCGGCTTTCCACGGCCGGAGCGGCTCCAGGCTATGGGCGCTCAACACATGCGGGATGCCGTGCAGCAGCGAGGCCAGGTGGCCCGCCATGTTGGCATACCAGGTGTGCGAATGCACAAGGTCGGCCCCCGCGATGTCCGGCACGATGCGCAGATCGACCCCGAGCGTCTGGACGGCGGCGTTGGCGGCCCCCAGATCCTCCGGAACGGAGTAGGACGTCACCTGCGCCCCGTGATAGTCGGGATCCCGGGGCGCCCCGAAGGCCCGCACCTGCAAATCCACATGCTTGGCCAGCACGCGGCTCAGTTCAGCCACATGGACCCCGGCGCCACCGTAAATCTCGGGCGGGAACTCTTTAGTCACAATGTCTATTCGCACGATACCCAAGGTAGTCCTTACGGCGTATCTGTTCTAGTGTGAAGGGGTCCGGGCGTGCCGGACTATTGGGGAAAGATACGAAGGCGTACAGGAGCGACCACCATGCCGTTGAATAAGAAAGTCCTGGCCATTGTCCTTGCAGGCGGCGAGGGCAACCGTCTGATGCCATTGACGGCGGACAGGGCCAAACCCGGCGTGCCTTTTGCCGGAAGCTATCGGCTGATTGACTTTGCACTTTCCAACCTCGTGAATTCCCGTTATTTGCAGATTGTGGTGCTCACGCAATACAAATCCCACAGCCTGGACCGGCACATTTCCGAAACGTGGCGGATGTCCACGCAGCTGGGAAACTACATTGCTTCCGTCCCCGCGCAGCAGCGTGTGGGCAAGAGCTGGTTCCTTGGCAGCGCTAATGCCATTTACCAGTCCCTGAACCTGATCCATGACGCCAACCCGGACATCGTGGTCGTCGTCGGTGCGGACCACGTCTACCGCATGGACTTCGCGCAGATGGTGGAGCAGCACGTCGCCAGCGGCGCCAAGGCGACGGTGGCCGCCGTCCGCCAGCCCCTCAACATGGCCGACCAGTTCGGCGTCATCGAAGTGGACCAGAACGATCCCCAGAAGATTGCGGCCTTCGTGGAGAAGCCGTCCTCAACTCCGGGCCTGGCCGCTGATCCGACGCAGTTCCTGGCTTCCATGGGTAACTACGTGTTCGATGCCGATGCCCTGGTGGACGCCCTGCATGTTGACGCCGAGCGCCTCGACACTAAGCACGATATGGGCGGCGACATCATTCCGTACTTCGTCAACAAAGGCGAAGCAGGCGTTTATGACTTCACGCTGAACGACATTCCGGGTTCCACCGAACGGGACCGGACTTACTGGCGCGACGTGGGCACCATCGATTCCTTCTACGATGCGCACATGGACCTTATTTCCCCGATGCCGGTTTTCAACCTGTACAACTCGGAATGGCCCATTTACACCCGGCAGAGCATTTCCCCGCCGGCAAAATTCGTTCGCGGCAAGGGAAACACCGTGGGTACGGCGCTCGATTCGATCGTGGCCAGCGGCGTGGTGATCTCCGGCGGCATCGTGGAGGGTTCAGTCCTGTCCAACGACGTCTACGTGGGTACGTCCAGCCGGGTGGTTGATTCGGTCCTGATGGACAAGGTCCAGATCGGCGAAGGAGCCGTAGTCAACCGCGCCATCATCGACAAAAACGTCAAGGTGCCCGCCGGCGCAGCGATCGGCCTGGACCCGGAGCGCGACCGGGCCCGCGGGTTCAAAGTCACCGATTCGGGCATCACCGTGCTGTCCAAGGGCCAGGAAGTCCCCGAGCCGGACGACGCCGAACGCGCACTGTCCGCCGCCAACCTTCACTTGGTCCCCAACGCGATAAAGGCGGCAACGGAAAACTACCCGGCTGTGCGGGACACCGTGACCAAGCTGGGCGAAGCCCACGCAGCGACACTGGGTGTGACGGTCGCCGACTAGGAGCCGGATCCCTATCCCCCGAAACCTGACGGCAGGCCGAAGGATTCCCAGGCTGTAAAATTGGACCAATGAACACCGCCGATTTGACGCCTGAGGACATCCAGGCCTGCCTCAAGGTTCTCAACACCATCCACGCCTACGACGAGGAACACCCTGACTACGTCTCGGTGCGCCGCGCCACGGGCAAGATGTTCAAGGCTGTCAAACGCCACCGCCGGGTCACGAAACGCGACCTGATCGCGGAATCGGACCGGGCAGTGATCGCCCAGACGGCCACGGCTGCACCCGACCGGATCGACGACGAAACCCGCGGGAACAAGCTGGAACCCTCAGCGACGGGGAAAGTTGCCGGGCACCTCATCAGGTCCCGCCCCTGCTACATCTGCAAGAACCACTACACGCAGGTTGACGCCTTCTATCATCAGTTGTGCCCTGAGTGTGCTGCCTTCAGCCACAGCAAGCGTGATGCGCGCACCGACCTCACAGGCCGGCGTGCGCTGCTCACGGGAGGGCGCGCAAAAATCGGCATGTACATTGCCCTGCGGCTGCTCCGAGACGGCGCCCACACCACGATTACCACGCGGTTCCCGAAGGATGCTGCACGTCGCTTCGCGGCCATGGAGGACAGCGGTGACTGGCTCCACCGGCTCCGGATTGTGGGCATCGACCTCCGTGATCCCTCCCAGGTGATGGCCCTGACCGACTCCCTCGACGCCGCGGGGCCCCTGGACATCATCATCAACAACGCCGCCCAGACCGTCCGCCGGTCCGGGAACGCGTACAAACCCCTGGTTGATGCCGAGGACGAGCCCTTGCCGACAGCCCTTGAAGTAGCCAATGGCGGCCCGGAACTGGTGACGTTCGGCCATGCCCATGACAAACACCCGCTCGCCCTTGCCAGCAGCGTCATGGAGCACCCCGTCCTGGCCGGGGATGCCATCACCTCCCTTGCCCTCTCGACAGGCTCGGCATCGCTGGAACGCATTGCCTCCGGCACGGCCATTGACGCCGGCGGACTGGTCCCGGATCTTGCCGCGATCAATAGCTGGACCCAAGTGGTGGACGAAGTGGATCCGCTGGAAATGCTCGAGGTGCAGCTCTGCAACGTCACGGCGCCCTTCCTGCTGGTCAGCCGGCTGCGTGCAGCCATGAAGCGCTCCACCGCGCACCGGAAGTACATCGTGAACGTCTCGGCCATGGAGGGCCAGTTCTCACGCGCCTACAAGGGCCCGGGCCACCCCCATACGAACATGGCCAAAGCGGCGCTGAACATGATGACCCGGACCAGTGCGCAGGAAATGCTTGATTCCGACGGCATCCTGATGACCGCGGTGGACACCGGGTGGATTACCGATGAGCGGCCCCACTTCACGAAGGTCAGGCTCATGGAGGAAGGCTTCCATGCGCCGCTGGACCTCGTGGACGGTGCAGCCAGGGTCTACGACCCGATTGTCATGGGCGAAAACGGCGAGGACCAGTACGGCGTCTTCCTCAAGGACTACAAGCCCAGCCCCTGGTAGGCGCCACAATCCTGGTAAGGCGCAACAACGTAGCTCGTCCGCTATCAGAGGCTGTTGTGGTGCCGCAAGGGGCCCTATGGCCCTAATGGGCATGGCGGCAGGACCGTAACGTGGGTTTACATGAACAACATGACGCCGCCCGAAGGCCAGCTGTCCATTGACCAGTGCTGGGTCATGCTCGACACGGAGACGGTGGGAAGGATCGCCCTCATTGTCGACGGCCACCCCGAGATCTTCCCGGTGAACTTCGTGCTCCAGCGCCGCAGCATCGTCTTCCGCACTGCAGGCGGGACCAAGCTCTGGGCTGCCATGACCGCCAAGCCCGTGGCTTTCGAAATCGACGGCTATGACGCCCATGAAGAGATGGCCTGGAGCGTCGTTGCCCGCGGCGAAGCCGAACTGATCGAGGCCAAGGACGAAAAGGACGAGGTTGATGCCCTCTTCCTGGAACCATGGCAGCCCGGCGACAAGGACTACTACGTCAGGGTCGCGCCAAAGGCCCTGACCGGCCGGCGATTCAAGGTCAAGAAGCCGGACCTGTGGAACACCCGGCTCTCCGATCCCCGGCGCGCGGCTTTCGAGTAGGCAGCGCGGCCTTCGGATAGCGCGCACGCCCGGCCGCCGGCATCGACATTCGCCGGCGTCTACATTCCGCGTGTCAGCGCTTCTCCGGGGTATGCACCACCAGTACCGGGCAATGCGCGTGCGCAACGCAGGCAGAACTCACGGACCCTAGCAGCAGGCCCCCGAAGCCGCCGTGGCCGCGGCGGCCGACCACCAGCATGTCCGCGGTCCGGCTGGCGTCAATGAGGGTATGACGCGGGCGCCCCTGCACCAGCCGGGTCTCGACGTTCGGCGGTGTCTCCGGCCCGAAGGCCTTGGCTACGGATTCGTTCAGGATCTCCCCGGCACGGACATCGAAGTCGTTAATGCCCATGGCCACGTAGCCGTCGTATACGGGCGGGTAATCCCAGCACGCCAGCGCGACAACCTGGGCTCCGAGTTGCTCCGCAAGGCCCTGCCCCCGCTTCAGGGCTTCCACCGACGCGTCCGAACCATCCACTCCGACAACGATGGTACGGACATCCCTGGCCTCATTCATGTCGTTCCCTTTCGCAGGGGCTTTCACGGGTGGAACCCGGCCGCGGACCGGCAGGTGTTCTTCAAGGATGTGTGCCGGAACCGCGCGGTGCTAGGGCCTAAAGTCATGCCCGCTGTGGGTCCAAGGACCCTTGTTGCGCCCGGAGGTGTCAACGAGAATGGCAGAGCCGGATGAGGGAAACCGGGTCCGGACAGACATAATGGGATCTGCACCGCACCGCAAGCCGGTTGCGGACCGATGATGGCGGCTCCGGCCGCCGGACAGGAGGACCATGATTCCTCGGGCAGACCAAGGTCCCACCGCACAGGACGCGAACACCGACCTGATCCGTGTGTTCATCCTCGATGACCATGAACTTGTCAGGCGCGGGCTTCAGGAGCTCCTTGAGGGCGAGGGTTTCCAGGTTGTGGGCAGCTCAGGTTCCGCTGTCGAGGCAACGCGGCGCATTCCCGCTCTGCACCCCGACGTTAGCGTGCTCGACGCCCGGCTTCCGGACGGCACGGGCATTGAAGTCTGCCGGGATGTCCGGTCGGTGGACCCGAATCTTAACTGCCTGATCCTGACGAGTTTCGACGATGAGCAGGCCCTGCGGGGCGCGGTACTCGCCGGCGCCCGCGGTTACGTTCTGAAGGAAATCGGCGGCACTGACCTCATCGGGGCACTCCGGCGTGCGGCTGCCGGTGAGTCGCTGTTCGACGACGGCGTGGCGGCCAGCGTCGTCGAAAGCCTCGTCACGCCCCAGCAGGTGGACCCGAGGATTGCCGGGCTGACACCGCAGGAACGGCGCGTCCTGGAGCTCGTGGGCGGCGGCCTGACGAACCGGCAGATTGCTGCGGAAATGTTCCTGGCGGAGAAGACCGTTAAGAACTACGTGTCCTCGCTGCTGGCAAAACTTGGGTTTGAACGGCGGACGCAGGCTGCGGTGTATATTGCCAACAGCTCCATGCCGGCTGCGTCGTCTTCAGGGCACTCCGCTGCGGCACATTCGTCCTCGGCCCACTCGGCCGGCACCGATTCCGACGGGCACAGGCACTAAAGCGGAACCGACCACTCGAGGCTGGTGCCCGCACCTGGCGCGCCGGTGATGGTGCACGTTCCCTCCAGCATCCTCGCGCGCTCCTCCATGTTGTTGAGACCGTTGCGCTTCGTGGAACCGTTGAACCCGCTGCCGTTGTCCGTGACCAGGACCGTCATCCTGCCGTCCAGGGCAGAAACGGACACCTCGATCGAGTCCGCTCCCGAATGGCGGATGGCGTTGCTCAGCCCCTCTGAAACTACGGCCACCACATGTTCGGCCTTGTCCGGGAGGACTGAGTCAACCGGGCCTTCCAGCATGAGTCCGGGCGCAAAGGGCAGTGACTTGGCCGCGCTCCGGGTGACGCGGCGGAGCCGCGCGCTGAGCAATTCCGTATCGCCGTTGCCGGTCCTCAGCGAGTAGATGGTATCCCGGAGGCTGCGGATGGCCTCATCGAGTTCCCCGGTGACGGCGCGGATCCGATCCAGGGCAAGTTCTTCCTTCGTGAAGCGGTTCAGGCTTTGGACGCTCAGGCCGGCGGCGAAGAGCCGCTGGATTACGAGGTCATGAAGGTCGCGGGCAATACGGTCGCGATCGGTGTACACCAACAGTTCTTCCCGCAGGCGGTGGACCCTGGCGAGTTCCAGCGCCAACGCGACATGGGACCCAAAAACAGCGCCCATCTCCACATCGATCCGGCCGTACGGGCCGGCCCCGGAATCCCGGACGAGGAGGAGCAGGCCGTGATGGGCGCCCTGGGTGCTGAGTGCCACCGCAAGCAGCGGTCCGGCCACAGTACCTTCCAACACTCCTAGCACGTCGGCGGCGTTGTCCACGAGAAGGGGGTCGCCTCCGGAGAGTACGCCCCGGAGCGTTTCCGAATCCAGGGACAACGGCAAGCGGGAAAACAGCTCAGCGCCTTCGCCGTCGGCCCCGGCCACGACATAGCCGTCGCCGTCTGCCGCGGGTTCCACGATCAGGGCCAGCTTGGATCCGGACTCTCGAAGGGCCCTCCCGGCGATGGGACCAAGCCCGGCGGAGTGGGCGGGATCGGTCCCCAGCATCAGCCCGGCAACATCCATGCAGGCCTCAAGCCATTGGGCACGCCGCCTGGCGTCGTCGTAGAGCCGCGCATTTTCGATGGCTACGCCGGCGGCTGCCGCGAGGGCAACGGCCAACTCTTCATCCTCCACCGTGAAGTCGCCGCCGCCCACCTTTTCCGTCAGATACAGGTTTCCGAAGACAACGTCCCGGACCCGGACCGGAACGCCAAGGAATGACTGCATCGGCGGATGGTGTTTGGGAAAGCCGTAGGCCTCGGGATGGATCCTCAGGTCATGAAGCCGCAGTGGCCGGGGGTCGGAGATCAGTAATCCCAAGACGCCATGGCCGGTGGGGAGGGGGCCGATCTGCTTGGCGAGTTCGCCGTCGATCCCGACCGTTATGAAGTGGCTGAGGGCGCGGTCATCCCCGATGACACCCAAGGCACCGTAGCGGGCGCGCAGTAGCTGGCAGGCTGACTGGACAACCCGTTCCAGGACGGCGTCGAGACTCAAGTCCTCTGCAACGGCAACCACCGCTTCGAGCAGGCCACCCATGCGTTCCTGGAACTGGAGGAGTTCACCGGCCCGGGAAACAAAGTCCTTGAGCAAGTCCTCGATCCTGGTGCCGCTTGGCGCGGTGTATCGCCCCGGGGCGTCGCCATCGGCATGCATATCCACAAACCACTCCTGACCGCGTCCGTCCGCTCCGGCGTCGTGAGGCCAGAATACCGTTAAGGCAATCATCATGGGGCGAGGGGGTGTCGATTTGGCGGCAGGGACCTTGGGCCCTAGCTTTCCGGACCTACCCTCGCTTAGGCTCGGCGTCATGAGCACTGATCCTAAACCGGGCGCTGACCATCCGCACGAAGTCGAAAACCTTGACAACCACGAATGCTGGCGTTTGCTGCGGAGCGTCTCAGTGGGCCGGCTGGCAGTCTGGGTCGAGGACCACCCGGACATCTTCCCCATCAACTACAAGGTGGACCACGGAACTCTCGTCTTCCGCACGGCAGATGGCACCAAGCTGCAGGCAGCCACGGGCGACACTCCTGTTGCCGTGGAGGCAGACGGCGTGGATGCGGACAGCGGCATCGCCTGGAGCGTGGTGATCAAAGGGCAAGCCGCGCCGGTCAAGAACCAGCAGGAGGTTCTGGACACTGTGGGACTGCTGCTTTTCCCCTGGCAGGCCGGCAAGAAAGAGCACTTCGTCCGGATTACACCGGACACGGTCACGGGCAGGCGTTTCAAGGTCACTCCCCCGTTGACCTGGTGGACGCCGCTGGATGACGCCACCAGGTCCGGGTACGAATAAGCCTGCCAGGGCGGCCGGCCTACGCCAGACGGGTGATTTCGACGCTCACGTTCAACGCGGAACCGCCGCCGCCTGACAGGATGCCCTTGAGCGGCGGCACATCCCGGTAATCGCGTCCGCGTGCCACGGTGACATGGAAGTCGCCGGCCGGTTTGTGGTTGGTCGGGTCCCAGCTGCGCCATTCGCCGTCCCACCACTCCAGCCACGCGTGCGACTGGCCTGCCACCGTCTCGCCGATGTCCGCCGTCGAACGCGGGTGAAGGTAACCGGAGACATACCGTGCCGGAATACCGCAGCTGCGCAGCGCGCCGATGGCGAGGTGCGCCAGGTCCTGGCAGACGCCCTGGCGTTGCCCCCAGGCCTGCGCGGCGTTGGTGGTGACGCCGGTTGAGCCTTTCATATAGGTCATCTCGCCGCGCATCCATTCGAAGATGGCCATGGCCGACCCGTGCGGATTCCTGCCTTCGACGATCCCCGGAATGATGCCGAGGACTTCGTCACCGGGACCGCTCAGCCTGGACTGCGGGACCCAGTCGCTGAACTGGTTGAGCGTCTCAGGCGCCTGCAGCACGTCCCACGAGACGATGTCGCCCTCTGCCGGGACGCGCTCTGCGCGGTGGACTTCGACCGTGGTAGTGGCGACCACCTCCAGGTACTCGTGCGGCATTTGCATGTCGAAGGCCGTAACGCGTGTGCCCCAGTAGTCGCGGTAGCTGCTGATGGCGGCCTGCGACGGCGCAACTTTCATGGACGATTCCAGCACTACCTGCTGCGGATCCGTCAGCGGCGTCATGCGGGCTTCGTTGTACGAGAGCGTGACGCGTTTGTTGTACTTGTAGCCGGTTTTATGGATGATGCTCAGCCGGGTCATGAAACTTCTCCCACCCAGGCCAGTTCGTCCGCCTGATTGAAGTACTTACGGGAAATGGCGTCGGACGCCTGCGACACAGCCTTCTGGACGCGCTCCATGTGCTCCGGCAGTTCGGACATGAGGTCGTCCGTACGGTGGAACTCCAGGAAGGTGCGGGCCTGGCCCACGATCCGGCGTGCGTCGTTGATGAAACCGACGCGCTGGGCGGAAGGGTCGAGCTTCGCCAGGCACTCATCAGCATCACGCAGGGCGTAGACGATCGAACGCGGGAACAACCGGTCCAGCAGCAGGAACTCGGCGGCATGCTGGTCCCCGAAGGCGGCCCTGCGGGTCCGGAGGAAGGACTCATATGCCCCGGCGCAGCGGAGCATGTTGACCCATGACATGCCGGCGGAGAGCACATCGCGGGTTGAAAGCATGCGTGCCGTCATGTCGGCACGCTCCAGGGAACGTCCCAGGGCCAGGAACAACCAGCTGTCGTCGTGGCTCACGGTGGTGTCCGCCAGGCCGCTGACCATGGCCGTGCGCTCCAGCACCCAGTGGCAGAACCGGTAGGTGCCGACGACGTCCTTGCGGTGCTGGTTCAGGCCGTAGTACGTGGTGTTCAAGCTTTCCCAGAGCCCGGAGGAAACCGTTTCGCGGGCACGGCGGGCGTTTTCGCGGGCAGCCCCCAACGATCCGGCGATCGATGTGGCGCTCTGTTTGTCGTAGGCGAGGGCGTGCAGCAGCTCCTCGAGGCCGAATTCGTCGCTCTCGGGCCGGGCTCCCATAACAGCCAGGAGTTCCCGGGCCACATTGTCCCGCTCCTCCGTGGGCAGGTGGTTGAGCCGCTCAAGGTGGACGTCCAGGATGCGGGCGGTACCGTCAGCCCGCTCCACATAGCGGCCGATCCAAAATAGGGACTCAGCGATACGGCTAAGCATTCGCGGCTACCTCCTGCGGGTCCGAAATCTGCATGTACATAGAAATGGAAACTGGTGCGGGGAACTCCCGACGGCGGCGGCTCACTGCTGCTGTTCCGTCTGGCGGTCGCGCCAGTTGCTTTCGACCGGCCACACCGAAACCCGCTCGCGGACGGTGATGGACGGCCTGGGCAGGAGCTCCACCGGAACCTCGGGAGAGTCCGACAGCACCCACGTGTCCTTGGACCCGCCACCCTGGCTGGAATTGACGATCAGCGAACCCTCCTTGAGGGCAACGCGCGTCAGTCCGCCCGGAAGCACCCAGACTTCGTCGCCGTCGTTGACGGCGAACGGTCGCAGGTCGACGTGCCGAGGGCCAAACTTATCACCGCTGAGGGTGGGAACCGTAGACAGCTGCAGGACCGGCTGCGCAATCCAGCCACGGGGATCCGCGATGACGCGCTTGCGGAGCGCCTCGAGTTCTTCCTTGGACGCGTCGGGCCCGATGACCAGGCCCTTGCCGCCGGAGCCGTCCACCGGTTTTACCACCAGTTCATCCAGCCTGTCCAGGACGTGCTCACGCGCTTCCTTCTCCTCCAGCCGGAACGTGTCCACGTTGGCGATCACGGGCTCTTCGTTGAGGTAGTAGCGGATGAGGTCGGGCACATAGCTGTAGACGAGCTTATCGTCGGCCACGCCGTTGCCCACCGCATTGGCGATGGTCACGCCACCGGCGCGGGCCGCATTGACCAGACCGGGGCAGCCCAGCATGGAATCGGCGCGGAACTGCAGCGGGTCGAGGAAGTCGTCGTCAATCCGCTTGTAGATCACGTCAACGCGCTGTTCGCCGGCGGTAGTACGCATGTACACCCGGTTGCCGCGGCAGATGAGGTCGCGGCCCTCAACGAGCTCAACGCCCATGAGACCGGCCAGGAGGGTGTGTTCGAAGTACGCGCTGTTGAACACGCCGGGCGTGAGGACCACTACGGTGGGGTCGTCGACGCCGGACGGTGCTGTCTTGCGGAGTGCCGACAACAGCCGGCGGGGGTATTCCTCCACCGGACGGATCAGTTGCTGGCCGAACGCCTCGGGCAGGCCCTTGGCCATGGCCCGGCGGTTTTCCAGCACATAACTTACGCCGGAGGGTACCCGCACGTTGTCTTCGAGCACCCGAAAGGTTCCCGCAGCGTCACGGACGACGTCGATCCCCGAGATGTGGACGCGCACGCCGCCGGCCGGCTCGAAACCGTGAACCTGGCGATGGAAGTGGGCACTGGTGGTGACGAGCTGGCGCGGGATGACGCCGTCTGCCACGACCGTCATCTTGTCGTAGACGTCATTGAGGAAGGCTTCGAGGGCACGGACCCGCTGGGCCACGCCCTTCTCAAGGACGGTCCACTCATCGGCAGGGATCACCCGGGGGACGATATCCAGGGGAAACGGACGTTCCTCTCCGGCGAAGTCGAAAGTGACACCGCGGTCCAGGAACGTACGCGCCATCGAATCGGCACGGGCAGTGACATCGGTGAGGGAAAGTTCCCGGAGGGCACCCGCGACCTGTCCGTAGGACTTCCTGGCTTCTTGGCCGGGTGCAAACATCTCGTCGTAGGCGCCGGTGCGGCCGGCAGCCTCGGAGTAATCCTGGAATAGGTCAGACATGGTCATTAGCCAACCACCTTTTTGTTTCGAATTCATTACTGATGCCCATTGGGGCGTGTTGAAGCCACCCTTCCGGTTCGTGTTTTTCCGCACTGTTCCGGCAAGGTAGGTGAGTGCCATTGCCCAGATTCCCCGCCGCCCTCCAAGGGCGGATCTCCACACGGATCCCACCCCTGTTGCCGGGACTACTCACTGCCGTTTTCGCCGTCGGGGTGGCCTTTACCGTACACGCAATGGTGCCTGTCCTGCCCGCCATGACCGTCGCCGTGGTGCTGGGCCTGCTCGCTGCGAACCTCCCCGGCACGGGAACCTGGGCGGCGGGGCGGGCGCGTCCGGGGCTCGACTTCGCCGGCAAGCACCTGATGCGGGCCGGGATTGTTTTCCTCGGACTGAAAGTCAGCGTGCTGGACGTCCTGGGGCTTGGCTGGCAGTCGCTGCTGCTGATCACGGGGGTGGTTCTGGTCAGCTTCGTCGGAACGTACGGGATTTCCCGGATGTTCCGCCTGACCCGCGATGCCTCCCTGCTCATCGCCACCGGCTTTTCAATCTGCGGCGCCTCAGCCATTGGGGCGATGGCGGCGGTCCGCAGGATCCGCCATGTGGACACCGTCCTGCCGGTTGCACTGGTCACGCTGTGTGGCACGTTGGCCATAGGTGTCCTGCCGCTCCTCCTGCACCCGCTGCAGCTCACTCCTGAAGTGTTCGGCGCGTGGACCGGGGCTTCGGTGCACGACGTCGGCCAGGTGGTGGCCACCGCACAGACCGCAGGCACCGGTGCATTGGCGATCGCCGTCGTCGTGAAGCTGACGCGAGTGATCCTGCTGGCCCCCATGGTGGCCGCTGCGGGGATCCACCAGCGGTCGGCCATCAACCGCGATAAGCGCAACGGGGCTGTGCCGGACGGGGCTGTGCCGGACGGCGCGGGGACGGACGGCGCGGGGACGGACGGCGCGGGGACGGACGGGATTGCCCGTGCGGAGCCGGGCGGCCCGGCATCCGACGCCGACGGCGCGGAGCTGCGGATGCCGCCCGTTGTTCCGCTGTTCGTCATTGGATTTGTGGCCATGGTGGGCGTGCGGTCCACCGGGTGGCTGTCCCCCGGTTGGCTGGAGGCGGCGGCCGCCGTGCAGGACCTGCTGCTCGGCACGGCGCTCTTCGGCCTGGGCTCGGCGGTTCGGGTGCGAACCCTGCTCCACACCGGCGCCAGGGCCCTGTTGGCTGCCCTCGCCGCGTGGCTCCTCATCGCCGCCCTGGGCCTTGGGGCTGCCATGCTGATCGTTCAGCCGTGACTGTCTGGTCCCACCCGGACAACGGCACCGGAACTGCGGCACCGGTGATCCGGCTTGCGCCATGATTCAATAGCTTGGTGTCGAATGAGAACCTGCAACGCGATGAAGCGGCTAATCGCTCAGCCCTGATCACCACCCATAGCTACGACGTTTCGCTCGACGTCCGCACGGCGCTGGATCCGGAGGTTACCGGCTACACCAGCCGCAGCGTTATCAACTTCTCCGCCCGGGAACCCGGCGGCTCCACATTCCTGGACTTCATCAGCAGCGACGTGCACAGCGTGTTCCTGAACGGGAAGGGGCTGGCCGTCGCCGACGTCGTGGACGGATCCCGTATCCGGCTCGACAACCTGCGGGCCGAAAACCAGGTCACCGTCACCGGGACCGCGCTGTACAGCACATCAGGGGAAGGCATGCACCGCTTCTTCGACCCCGCCGACGGCCAGTGCTACCTCTACACGCAGTACGAGCCGGCTGATGCCCGGCGGGTGTTCGCCAACTTTGAACAGCCCGACCTCAAGGCGGAGTTCACGTTCCATGTGATGGCTCCCTCCGACTGGCAGGTCGCTTCGAACGGCGCCGAGGCAAACCGCACGCAGCTGACCAGCGATCCCGCAACGAGCCGCTGGGACTTCGCACCGACGCGGCGAATGTCCACCTACATCACTACGGTGCTGGCAGGGCCTTACTTCAAGGCTGAGGACCACTGGAGCGGAACCCTGGAGGACGGCACTGCGCTGGAAATCCCGCTGGCGCTCTACTGCCGCAATTCCATGGCAGGATCCTTCGATACCGGGCACCTGTTCCAGCTCACCAAGCAGGGTCTCGGATTCTTCAACAACCTCTTCGACTACCCCTACCCCTGGGGCAAGTACGACCAGGCGTTCGTGCCCGAATACAACCTCGGTGCCATGGAGAACCCCGGGCTGGTCACCTTCACCGAAAACTATGTCTTTACGTCCCGGGCCGCCGATTCCCAGTACCAGGCACGCGCCAACACCCTGATGCACGAAATGGCACACATGTGGTTCGGCGACCTCGTAACCATGCAGTGGTGGAACGATCTCTGGCTCAAAGAGTCCTTCGCCGACTACATGGGCACCCTGGGCGTGGACCGCGCCACGGACTGGGACACGGCCTGGGTGAACTTCGCCAATAACCGCAAGGCGTGGGCCTACGTCCAGGACCAGCTGCCCACCACCCACCCGATCGTGGCCGACATTCCCGACCTCGAGGCGGCCAAGCAGAACTTCGACGGCATCACCTACGCCAAGGGCGCGTCCGTGCTGAAGCAGCTGGTGGCCTACGTCGGCTTTGAGGCGTTCATCGCCGGCTCGCGCCGGTATTTCCGGGACCACGAGTACGGCAACACCACCCTGGCGGACCTGCTGGCCGCGCTTGGCGAGGCGTCCGGCCGGGACCTCGCAGCATGGGCCCGCCAGTGGCTGCAGACTTCAGGGATCTCCACCGTCACGGCAGAAATCGAAGAGCACGACGGCGTGCTGGGCAGGGTGTCCCTCGTCCAGGAGGCAGTGGACCCGGTCACCGGACAGCAGGAACTGCGGCCGCACCGTCTACGGGTCGGGCTGTACGATTTCGACGCCGACGGGTTGCTGGTCCGCACGGACAGCGTGGAGACCGACCTGACCGGCCAGAGCACGGTGGTCCCGGAACTGGCGGGCAAGCCTGTGCCCGCCCTCCTCCTGGTCAACGACGACGACCTCAGCTATGTGAAGGTCCGCTTCGATCCCCGATCGGAAGCCACCGCGCGGACGTCCCTCGGTGCCCTGCAGGACCCGATGGCGCGGGCGCTCTGCTGGACAGCGCTCTGGGATGCAGCCCGCGACGGTATGGCACCGGCGGACAGCTACGTTGCGGCCGTGGAGAAATTCGGCGCCGCTGAAAACGGAATCGGCGTCCTGCTCAACGTGTTGGGCAACGCTTCGACCGCCGTCGACCGCTATGTCCCGGTTTCCGTGCGGGACTCGGTTCGCAACCGCTTCCTGGACGTGGCTGCCCGGGAACTTGGCGCAGCCCGGCCGGGTTCGGACCACCAGCTTGCCTGGGCAAGGACCCTCGCCGCCACGAGCAGGCAGTCAGCAGGCCGGTTGGACCTCGTGAGGGGGATCCTGGACGGCACAACCGTCGTCGAGGGCCTTGCCGTGGACCCGGAGCTCCGCTGGAGCCTGTGGCATGCCCTGGCGGCCAACGGACAGGCAACGGAAGCTGAACTGGACGCCGAACTTTCCCGTGACACCACGGCTTCGGGCCGCGCGGGCCACGCCACGGCGCTGGCCGCCCGCCCCGAGGCGGCCGTCAAAGCCGCAGCCTGGGATGCCGCCGTCAAAGGCAGCACTCTCTCCAACCAGCTGCTCAGCGCCACGATTGCCGGTTTCAACACGGCACCGGACGGCCTGCTGGACCCGTTTGTGGAACCGTACTTCGAGTGCCTGGAGAACGTCTGGGCGGAGCGCAGCATCGAGATCGCCAGCCGGATTGTCCGGGGGCTCTATCCGGCGGGCCAGGATTTGGACGGCAGCAGTCCGGACACCCACGCCGTGATCGTCCGGACGGACGACTGGCTGGCCGGGCACCCGGAGGCTCCACGGGCGCTTCGCCGCATCGTCATCGAGCAGCGGAGCCACCTGCACCGTTCCCTCACAGCACAGGCTCGCGGACGGGGCTAAGGCACCCGGTGCAGCCATTCCGAGGTGCCGAATTTCGCCGCCACGCGATCACGGGCGGCGGCCAGTTCTCCGTCAGTCAGGACTGATGGTGTGGCCCCGTAGCGGCCGCTGAACACATCGATCATGGCCTCAACAATTTCCGTTCGGGCCAGGCCGGTCTGGCGGCGCAGCGGATCGACGCGCTTTTTGGCACTGGCGGTGCCTTTGTCCGAGAGTTTTTCCTTGCCGATCCGGAGGACCTCCACCATTTTGTCGGCGTCGATGTCGTAGCTCATGGTGACGTGGTGCAGCATGCCGCCGTTGGCCAGGCGCTTCTGGGCGGCACCGCCGATCTTCCCCTGCTCCGTGGCAATGTCGTTGAGGGGGACGTAGAAGGCACTGATGCCCAGTTTCTCCAGTGCAGCCATGACCCAGGCGTCCAGGAAAGCGTAGGAGTCGGCGAAGCTGATGCCGTCCACAAGGGTCTGGGGCAGGTACAGCGAGTAGGTGATGCAGTTGCCCGCTTCCATGAACATGGCTCCCCCGCCGCTGATCCGCCGGACCACGCTGATGCCGTGGCGTGCCACGCCGTCGGGATGGACCTCGTTGCGGACCGACTGGAAACTGCCGATCACAACGGACGGTTCCTCCCAGTCCCAGAACCGGAGGGTCGGGTTACGGCGCCCTGCCCCCACTTCCTCGGTGAGCACTTCGTCCAGGGCAACGTTGATGTGCGTCGGCAGGACCGAGGGCGCGATGACATTCCAGTGGTGGTCTGCCCAGCCGGTCGCCTTCGCGAGGGCCCTGCGGACAGCGATCGACACGGCGTCGGCCGAAAAGCCGAAGAGCACGGCGTCTTCGGGGAGGCCGGCGGCCACGGCGGCGGAGATGTCCGCGGCTGCAGTTGTTTCCGATAACCCAGTCAGGGCGCGGTTAATGTCCAGCAGCGCTTCATCGGGTTCCAGGAAGAAGTCACCGCTGACGGAAACGTGCGCGAGGCGGCCCCCGACGACGTCGAAATCCACCACAACGAGCTTGCCGCCCGGGACCTTGTACTCACCGTGGCGCCGGCCGCCGTCGTCCGTGCCGTCCGCCGGACCGGTCTCAAAAGGAGGGAATGTCATGCATCCCATCCTGCCCCACCAACGCAAAAGCCCGCATCTTCCGGAATTCCGAAAGATGCGGGCTTTTCCAACTGCCTTGGGGAGAAGTTATTACTTCTTGCCGCCGAAGCCCTTGAAGCGAGCGTTGAAGCGCTCGACGCGGCCTGCGGAGTCCATGATGCGCTGCTTGCCCGTGTAGAACGGGTGGGACTCGGAGGAGATTTCGACGTCGATGACCGGGTAGGTGTTTCCGTCTTCCCATTCGATGGTCTTCTTGGAAGACACAGTCGACTTGGTCAGGAACTTGACGCCGGAAGCCAGGTCGTTGAAAACAACAGCTTCGTACTTCGGGTGAGTATTAGACTTCATAATTGGACCTTCGTTCGCACAACTGGATTTTGCCAGCTGCCAGGTATGAATGGGATGAGGGTGCGGGGCAACGGTGGTTGCTAAAAGCCATGCAAACACCGGGTGTCCGGACCAACACTCAATCCTAGCCTAAACACGGTTTCGGCACGAATCAGAGGGGCGCGAACCGGGCAGTCCGGCGGGCGGGGTCAGCCCTTCGGGCGGAGTTCCCAGAAAGCGACGGCGGAGGCCGCCGCGACGTTGAGCGAATCGACTCCCGCCCGCATGGGAATCTTGACGGCGAGGTCCACGGCGGCGAGCGTCTCCGGGCTCATGCCTGCTCCTTCGGTGCCCAGCACTAGCGCGAGCTTGTCCGGGTTGCGGGCGGCCAGTTCGTCGAGGTCCACGGCGTCTCCCGTGAGTTCCATGGCCGCCACCGTGAAACCCTGCTCCCGGAGGACGCTAAGATCGCCCGGCCACGACTCCAGGCGCGCCCACGGAACCTGGAACACGGTACCCATGCTCACGCGGACACTGCGCCGGTAAAGGGGGTCCCCGCACCGTGGCGAGACCAGCACGGCGTCCACGCCCAAGGCGGCCGCCGACCTGAAGATGGCGCCGACGTTGGTGTGGTCCACGATGTCTTCGAGGACCGCCACCCGGCGTGCACCGGCCAGGAGTTCGGGCAGCGGCACAGGTTCCGGGCGGTGCATGGCCGCCATGGCGCCGCGATGCAGGTGGAATCCGGTGATGTCTTCCAGCAGCGCGGCGCTGCCGACAAACACCGGGACGTCCGGAAACTGGGCAAAGACGTCGGTCAGGTCCTCGAGCCACTTCTCGGCAAGGAAAAAGGAGCGCGGCCGGTGACCTGCAGCCAGGGCGCGCCGGAGCACGCGCGATGATTCCGCGATGTACATGCCTTCTGCGGGTTCCCGGACCTTGCGCAAGTGGACGTCCGTCAGCCGGGTGTAGTCGGACACCCGGGGATCATCAGCGGATTCGAGGTAGTGGAAAGTCACTGGAAGTCATTTCATCGGGACGGGTGATGCATCGGGTCAAGTGATGGTCATTTGAACAGGTTCGCGATCATGAACCCCAGGGCGACGAGGCCCAGCGCGAAGATGACGCCGCGCAGAACGGGCGGGGAAAGCCTCCGGCCCACCTTGGAACCGACGATCCCGCCGATCAGGGAGCTCACCGCGATAATGGCCACAACCGGCCAGTTGATGCGCCCGAATGCGAACAGCAAATAGGACGCCGCCGCCACGATGTTCACCCCGAGGACGAGGATGTTCTTCATGGCGTTGGCGTTCTGGATGGTTCCGGTCATAAACACGCCCAAGATGCCGACCAGGAGGATGCCCTGCGCGGCCACGAAGTAGCCACCGTAGACACCGGCCAGATACACCAGCACGATCAGGAGCACGCCGTGGCGCTTGTCGTTGATCGCGTGCTCGGGGTTTGCCTCCCGGTTGCGCACCCACTGCTGGAGCCGGGGCTGGAAGACTACCATCAGCAGGGCGAGCACAATCAGGGCGGGTGCGGCGTAGTGGAAGACTTTCTCCGGCAGATGCAGCAGCAGCCAGGCCCCGCTGATGCCGCCCAGCAGGGATGCCGGCAACAGCCGAAGCAATTGCCTGCCGCGTCCCGCGAGTTCTTTCCGGTATCCCCAGGCGCCGGCGGCGTTCCCCGCCACCAGCCCCATGGCATTGCTAATGGAGGCGGTTACCGGGGTAATGCCCAGGGCAATGAGAACGGGGAAGGTGACCAGGGTACCTGAACCTACAACACTGTTGATGGTTCCGGCCCACAGCCCCGCGAAGAAGATGAAGACGCCGTTGAGTAACTCCACGCTTGGAAGGCCGCCGGGTCAGCGGCGTGCGGTGGCGGCGTAGCGTCCCGCGTTGACCGTGACGTCGAGCGGCAAGCCAAAGGTCTCGCTGAGGTGCTCGGAGGTCAGGACTTCGGCAATGGGACCGGCCGCCACAACGCTGGCATCGCGCATCAGCATCGCGTGGGTGAAGCCCGGCGGAACTTCCTCGAGGTGGTGTGTCACCAGGACAATCGCCGGGGCAGCCTCGTCGCGTGCCA
This sequence comes from Arthrobacter sp. GW460-12-1-14-TSB2, assembly GCF_059423525.1. Classification (NCBI taxonomy): domain Bacteria; kingdom Bacillati; phylum Actinomycetota; class Actinomycetes; order Micrococcales; family Micrococcaceae; genus Arthrobacter; species Arthrobacter sp. GW460-12-1-14-TSB2. The sequence goes on along the minus strand of NZ_JBWKYC010000001.1, from coordinate 225,468 downwards.
GTTCACTGAGGCGGTGCACCAGGTCCTCGCGGCCGCCGAGGTCCAGCCCTGCCGCGGGCTCGTCCAGGAGAAGCAGTTCCGGGTCAGTCATCAGGGCACGGGCAATCTGGACCCGCTTCCTTTCGCCTTCGGACAGGGACGCGAACGCACGGTTCAGGAGCGGACCCATCCCCCACTCGTTCAGCAGCCGGAACGCACGGCGTTCGTCGTCCTTCTCGTAGCCTTCGCGCCAGCGTCCGGTCACTCCGTAGGCAGCCGTGACCACTACGTTGAGTACTTTCTCCTGCTCGGGAATCTGGTTGGCAAGGGCAGCCGAGGACAGGCCGATGCGGGGCCGGAGTTCAAAAACGTCAACAGCCCCCAGCATCTCTTCCAGGATGCCGGCCATCCCGCTTGTGGGGTGGAGCCGTGCCGCCGCAATCTGGAGCAGAGTGGTCTTGCCCGCGCCGTTGGGTCCGAGGATTACCCAGCGTTCGCCTTCTTTGACCTGCCAGTCCACTTTGTTGAGGAGCGTTTTGGCTCCGCGGACAACGCTGACAGCAGCCATTTCAAGAACATCACTCATAGGAGTAGACACTAGGACAAAACACGGCGCGACTGATAACTGATACACCACGCGCGGGGCCTGCAACAGGGCGGGACGAAACGAATTCGGGTGCCGCGAGTGCGCTGGCTAAGATTGCAGCCATGAGTTCGAACGTGACTGCGGTCAGCTACGGCGTCAAATTGTCCCCTCCGGAACTGGAACACCTCCGTTCCCTGCTGACCGGGGCAGGCGCTTCCTTCTCCGCAGAATCCCGCGGCGGTGACCACCGCTTTGAGGCGTACACAGTGGACTTCTCCGTGGAATCCGGCACCGCTGCCGAGATCGCCGCGCTCCGCCATGCCGTGGCTTCCGCCGGCTTCACCGCGATGGACACGGCCATTGTCCCGGCCGCCCTCCGGGAGGCACCCCGCAAGTTCCTCATCATGGATGTTGATTCCACGCTGATCCAGCAGGAGGTCATCGAGCTGCTGGCCGCCTACGCCGGGAAGAAGGAGGAAGTCACTGCGGTCACCGAAGCGGCCATGCGCGGCGAGCTCGACTTCGCCCAGAGCCTGCATGCCCGGGTGGCGGTCCTCGCCGGGCTGCCGGCCGACGTCGTCGATTCCGTACGGGCCGAGGTGAAACTCAGTGATGGCGCAGCGGAACTTGTGGCAGCGTTCAAAGCGGCAGGTCACGCCGTGGCAGTCGTTTCGGGCGGCTTCAACCAGATCCTGCAGCCCATCGCGGAGGACCTCGGGATGGATCACTGGATCGCCAATGAGCTGGAAATTGTCGACGGCGCGCTGACGGGCAAAGTGCTCGGCGCGGTGATCGACCGTGCGGCGAAGGAGAAGTACCTCCGCGAGTGGGCTGCCGCCGAGGGCATCCCCATGGAACACACCATCGCCGTGGGCGACGGCGCCAACGACCTGGACATGCTTGGTGCCGCCGGAATCGGCGTGGCCTTCAACGCCAAACCCGCGGTGCGCGCAGTCGCGGACGCAGTAGTCAACATGCCCTACCTGGACGCCGTGCGACACATCGCCGGGGTCTGAGGCATTAGCTGCTTGAGGCATTAACCGCGAGATGGCACGCCGCGGCAATGTTCCTGGGAACAATTGCCGCTACGTGCCATCTGGGCGGGCTGGGCGCTTAGGGTCCTAGCCGGCCTGGCCGGTGCTCTTGCCGAAGTAATCGGCACCGCCGGCGTATTCGGTGTGGCCTGTTTCGACGTCGGCAGTCACCATCTTGGCGATTTCCGCGGCGAACTCGGCGACGGAATACAGCTTGCCGGCCTCGGCCCGGCGGGCCTCGATGGCGCCCGGGTTGGAGCGGTCAAGCAGCGTGGCGGTCACGGTTCCTTCGATCATGTCGCCGGAAACCACCACGAAGGAAATGCCCTTGTCGGCAAGGTTTGGGATGAGGGCGCGCAGGGCATCCTCGCCGGCCCGCTTGCTGCGTGCTACCGGCTCGTACTCCGGCATGGTGGGGACCGAATCGATGAAGTGGGCCTGGTGGCTGGTGACAAACACCACGCGGGAGCCTTCCCGCATCAGCGGCACGGCGGCGTTGAGCATGTTGACCTGGGCATCCCGGTTCAGCTTCAGGGCGTAGCCCTCTTCCATGCCCGATTCCATGCCGCCGGAGGCGTTGAGAACCAGGACATCGAGCGTGCCGAAGTTTTCCATGGCGGCGCTGGCCAGTGCCTGGACGCCTTCCTGCGTGGTCAGGTCGGCGCCGACCGCCGCGGCACGGCCGCCGGCGGCCTCGATTTCGGCCACAACCTTGTTGGCACGCGGTGCCTTCTGACGATAGTTCACCACGACGGCGGCACCTTCGGCAGCGAGGAGCTTGGCAACATCAGCGCCGATCCCCCTCGACGAACCGGTCACAATGGCAGTCTTGTTGTCCAGCAATCCCATTCGAGCTCCTTTGTTCCAAACGTCCAAAATCTGTCGGTCTGCCATCCATCATGCCAGCGGACGGGAAGAATCCAGTTGTTCAACGTCAACAAAGAAGCGGACCGGGGATAGTTGCGGCGCCGCGCATGCCATTGCTGGGCCCCGGCGGGCCGGCGTAGGCTCGCCGCCATGAAAGCCAGGGACCTCCCGTCAGAAGTCGCGCCATGATGACCCGCGGTGCCGCCGAGGAGTCCACCCCGGAGGAGGTCTTCCGCGGTTCCCCGCTGGGCCTGGAGTTACTGCGGCAGGTGGAGGGCATCCTGGCCGCGTACCCGCCGTCGACCATGAACGCCACCAAAAGCCAGGTGGCGTTCCGCGGACACCGCGGATTTGCCTACATGTGGTGGCCGGCCAGGTACATCAGGTCGGACGTGCCCGCAGTTCTGTCGATAGCTTTGCCGCGACGCATCGATTCGGCCCGGTTCAAGGAAGTGATCAGCCCGGCCCCCGGCGTGTGGATGCATCACCTGGAGCTGCGCTCCCGGGCCGACCTCGACGACGAAGTGGCGGGCTGGCTTGGCGAAGCACGCAGGGAAGCGGGCTGAACCCCGCTCCTGCCGTTGGTGCGGCCAGCTTTAGCCAAGGGTCTGGAGAAATAGGGCATATTTTAGTTTCTTAATTACTCCCCCGGGGCTGTACAGTTTCGGAGTTAGGTAAGCCTAAATCACCTAGGAAATCCATGGTCCTCATCCACAGCCGGCGCACTGGCGCATATCCGGCCGACGCCGACGTTCTTGCCTCCCTGAGTATTCAACCCGACGTTGCGCGGGTGCCCTTCGCTGCTGATCTAGCCAGCCGAGGTGAACGGCCGGCGATCGTTACGGCAGAGCTCGTCCTCACTTACCAGGAGCTCGCAGAACGCGTCGAGGCTTTGCGGCTCCGGCTGGGAACCGCGCGGCGGCTCGTGGCCCTTACTGCCGGCAACGACGTTGCCTCCGTCGTCGGGTACCTCGCGGCGTTGGCGGGCGGCCATCCGCTGATCCTTCTCCCGGAAGACAAACCTGCTGCCTTCGACTCGCTCGTGGCCGCCTACGACCCCGACGTCATCCTGAGATCCGGAGCCGACGGACAGAACCTGCTGGAAGAGCGACGGGAAGTAACCCGGCACCAGTTGCACCCCGACCTCGCGCTGCTGTTGAGCACGTCGGGCTCCACGGGATCCCCTAAACTGGTCCGGCTTTCCCACGCCAACCTCCAATCCAACGCCGAGTCCATTGCCGACTACCTCGGCATCGGAGAGGACGACCGTGCGATAACAACGCTGCCCATGTCCTACTGCTACGGACTGTCCGTGATCAACAGCTACCTGCTGCGCGGAGCCAGCCTTGTCCTGACTGACCTTTCTGTTGTGGACACCTGCTTCTGGGAGCTGTTCCGTCGGCATCGCGTCACATCGTTCGCTGCGGTCCCTTACACTTTCGAACTCCTCGACCGCGTGGGGTTCGCCGACATGGAATTGCCCAGCCTCCGCTACATCACGCAGGCAGGCGGCAGGCTGGCGCCCGATATGGTGGCATGCTACGCCGAACACGGCCGGCGGCGCGGGTGGGACCTCTTCGTGATGTATGGGCAGACGGAGGCCACCGCCCGGATGGCTTACCTTCCTCCACGCCTGGCGGCCAGCCGCCCCGGCGCAATCGGATTTCCCGTCCCGGGCGGCACCTTCCGCATCGACCCCGTTCCCGGGCTGGAGGACGGCGAACTTGTCTACACCGGCCCGAATGTGATGCTCGGGTACGCGCAGAGCCCTGAGGATCTCGCGCTGGGCCGGACCGTCCGCGAGCTCCGCACCGGCGATCTGGCCAGAACGGATTCCTCGGGCCTGTACGAGGTTGTCGGCCGGCGCAGCCGGTTCGTGAAGATCGTCGGGCTCCGCGTCGACCTCGGGCAGGTCGAACGCATCCTTGCGGACCTCGGCATGGAAGCTGCCTGTGCCGGCACGGACGAAGGACTCGTCGTCGCTGTCAAAGGCTCCAACGATCTGCAACTCGTGGCCAAGGTCCTGGCACAGGGCATAGGCCTGCCGCGGGCGGCGCTGGAAGTCTACGGCGTGCCGGAGATTCCGCGCCTGGCTTCGGGCAAGGTGGACTATCAGGGAATCCTGGCCCTCCCGCAGCACAACCGCGTGCCAGTGGAGCCGTCAATTGCCTCCGTCGAGGATACCGGCACCGGGCGGGACAGCGTCAGGAAAATCTTCGAAGCCACACTCGAGCGGACGGACGTGACCGACGGCGACACGTTCGTCTCACTTGGTGGAGACTCACTGTCCTACGTGGCGGCGTCTGTGCGACTCGAACAGATGCTCGGGCACCTTCCGCCTGACTGGCATGTGACACCAGTCCGGGATTTGGAACCGCAGGCCCGGACTCCGCATCATCCCGCACGAAGGCGCTGGTTCGCCCCGACTGATACGAGCATTGTGCTCCGTGCGGTTGCGATCATTCTGATCACCGGTACGCATGTCGGACTGTTCAGCTGGCCGGGTATGGCACACGTGCTGATGGCCGTCGCGGGATTCAATTTTGCCCGCTTCCAGTTGACCGGAGATCGCGTTCCCCGATTGAAGCGGCAACTCGGGAGCCTCTCCCGCGTGGTGATCCCCAGCATGGCCTTCATCACGGTTGCTTACCTGTTGACAGACCGCTATAGCCTGGCAAATATCGTCCTGCTCAACGCAGTCATCGGGCCTGAGGAAGTAACCACCCAATGGCATTTCTGGTTTGTCGAAGTCCTCGTATATGTGCTGCTGGGGATGACGGCGCTGCTCGCCATCCCCTGGGTCGACAAAGCGGAAAGGCGTTTTCCGCTTCTCTTTCCGCTTACCCTCCTGGCGGCAGGGCTCACAACCCGCTACGACCTGGTCGATCCCGGAGTCCCGCACACGGCGCCGGCCTTGTGGCTCTTCGCCCTGGGATGGGCCGTGGCCCGATCCAGGACCTGGGCCCACCGCTGCACGGCGTCGGCTATCGCGGTACTCAGCATTCCCGGATTCTTCGACAACCCGGTCCGGGAAATGACCCTCCTCGCCGGAATCCTCGTGCTGATGTGGCTGCCCAGCATCCCCGTACCGCGCGGACTTCAACGGCTCACCGGTCTGCTGGCAAGCTCCTCGCTGTATATCTACCTCGTCCATTGGCTGGTCTATCCGCCAATTTCAGAAGTTAGCCAGGCACTGGCAGTGGCCGCCTCGCTCTGCGCAGGTGTGGCTTACTGGTCTGTATGCAGCCACATACCCCGGCTGCTGAGACGTGCGATCGGCTACGGTCGCCGTCAGCCCGGTTACACCCATTAGGCCGGGCCGCAACGGAAGCCGCGGCCCCTCCTCAGCTGTGGTTGATCTGAATCTTGCGCGTCCCGGTTGCCGGAGCTTGCTCGCTCGCCGGCGCGCGGACTTCCAGGACCCCGTCGTTGTAGGAGGCCGTCACGTCTTCCTCCCGGGCGCCGGGCGGCAGCGAGACACTCCGAGAGAATGAGCCGTAACGAAACTCCGAGCGATAGCCGCTCTTGCTCTTGTGTTCGGATTTCTCCTCGCGCTCCGCTTTGATGTGGAGCATACCGTCGGCCACGGAGACGTCCACGTCCTTCTCGGGATCAATGCCAGGCAGTTCCGCCCTCACCACGAGCGCGTTTCCGTCCATGAACTGTTCCACGCGCATGGACGGCATCGTCAGGTCTCCTTCAAGGAACCGCCGGATCGGGTCCAGAACGTCCGACGGCGTCCACTTGTTGAGATCGGCCATGATAGCTCCCTAGTGTTGTTCGCTGCAGATTGTGGCCGGCCGGGAATGGTCACGACCGATATGCCCATTACACACCCGCAGGAGCGGGGTGTAATGGGCAGAAGGTCCCCTCATGGCCAGGGGTTCGGCGCAGCGCCGGGAGGGTGCGAAAGGTCAGTGGCCCATGCCCAGGCCGCCGTCAACGGGGATAACGGCACCCGAGATGTAGGACGCTTCATCACTGGAGATCCACCGCACCACGTTCGCCACTTCAGCGGCTTCGGCGAAACGTCCCGCCGGCACCTTGGACAGGTAGTCCTTCTGGGTGGCCTCCGGCAGTTCCGCCGTCATATCAGTGTTGATGAATCCCGGCGCCACAACGTTGGCCGTAATGCCGCGGCCGCCGAGTTCGCGGGTCAGCGAGCGGGCAATTCCCACCAGTCCGGCTTTGGAGGCGGAGTAGTTGATCTGGCCGGGAGCGCCGTAAAGCCCGGAAACAGAGGAAATCAGCACAACCCGGCCTTTGCGCATGCGGATCATGCCCTTGGAAGCGCGCTTGATGACGCGGAAGGCGCCGGTCAGGTTGGTGTCGATGACCGAGGTGAAGTCGTCTTCACTCATGCGCATCAGCAGCGTGTCCTTGGTGATTCCCGCGTTGGCCACCAGCACCTCGACCGGGCCGTGCGCAGCCTCAACCGTGGCGAACGCGGCGTCCACTGACGCCTCATCCGTGACGTCGGCCTTGACGCCCAGGATTCCCTCCGGGAGTGCAGACTCGCTGCGATAGGTCACGGCAACTTTGTCACCGTTGGCCAGGAAGGCCTCGGCAATGGCCAGTCCGATGCCGCGGTTTCCGCCGGTGATCAGGACGCTGCGGCCGGTCGATGCTACTTCAGTCATAGTTTGCTCCGGGATTCTGCGGCATGGGGCACCGCGGTGAGGGGCGGGATTTTTACTGCCTCCGATCTTAGCCTCCGTTTGGGCGGCACTGGTGAGGGTGAGAGAATTGGATTAAGCCTTGGGAGCGTGATGAAACAGCCGTGACACTTGCAAAACGACCCGGACCTTCGATGTCCGGTGAACCGGACGCCGTCTCCGGTGACGCCGAGGTTCACAGCATCACGGATGCCGCCAGCGCCCATTCAGAAGAGATGCGCGTGCGGATGATCAAGTATGCCGTGGCGATGGGCATCCGCATGGTGTGCCTGATCCTGGTGTTTGTTGTCGATGGCTGGTTCAAAGTCCTCCCGATTGCCGGGGCAGTATTCCTGCCGTGGATTGCCGTGGTCATCGCCAACGGGAGCGACAAAGCAGAAATTCACAGCGACCACCTGCTTGACGCTGCCCCGCTGGCAGAGCTCGAAGCACCGGAATTCCCGGCCGCCGTCGCGGACGAAGGCCCCACGGTACTCCAGGGCGAACTCATCGAGGACGAAGACGATAACGACGGCCAGGAACGGGCAGCTTCATGAACATTTTTGACCTTGCCGGCGGCGCCGCCGGGCCTGCGGAAACGGCTGCACCCATGTGCTCGAGGAAGGCCTGCCGGACCGGCGCCGCCTGGCAGCTGCTGTGGAACAACCCGAAGATCCACTCGCCCGAACGCCGCAAAGTCTGGCTGGCTTGCGAGGAGCACCGGCTGTGGCTGGAAGATTACCTGCAGACCCGCGGCCTCTGGAAAGAGACCCTGCCGCTGGATCTTGCCGCTGTTTCAGGCACGGACAGCTGAATGTACCGCTTCCTCTTCTCCAGCAAATGGCTGGGTTACCTCTTGCTGGCTGCGATTTTTGCCACTGCCTGCGTGTTCCTGGGCCGCTGGCAGATGGACCGCAGGGCGGAGACCCTGGCGGAGATCAACAGGGTCACGTCGAACTACTCGGCCACTCCCCTGCCCTTCGCAGCTGCCGAAGCACAGTTCTCCCGGCTGGACGCCGACAAAGAGTGGACCCAGGTGGAGCTGAAGGGCCGTTACGACGTCGGCGGCCAGCGAGTGGTGCGGAACCGCCCGCTCAACGGCCAGCCCGGCTACGAAGTGGTGGTCCCCTTCAGGCTCAGTACCGGACAGACGGTTGTTGTGGACCGCGGCTGGCTCCCAATCGGGAACAACACTCCAGGACGCCCTGATTCCGTTCCGGAACCGCCGTCGGGCGATGTCACCGTGGTGGTCCGCCTGAAACCCGGTGAGCCGGAGCTTCAGCGCGGCGCTCCCGACGGTCAGCTTGCCTCCATCGATCTTCCGGCCTACGCCGCCCAGCTAGGATACCCGGTGCTAACCGGCGCCTACGGGCAGCTGGCCTCCGAAACACCGGCCGTCTCCACCATGCCGTCCCCCTTCCCGAAGCCCTCCGTGGAAGAAGGAACACACCTGTCCTATTCGCTGCAGTGGTTCGCTTTCGGCGTGCTGATGTTTATTGGCTTCGGCTACGCGGCGCGTCAGCAGGCACGCAATGCGGAGATTGACGCGCAGGACGCAGCCGAGGACGGTACACCCGAGTACGCCATGGCCGCGAACCGGCGTCGCCCTGCACCCCGCAAGCGAAAGAATCCGACGGCGGAGGAAGAGGAAGACGCGATCCTGGACGCCCAGGGGTACTGACCGATGAGTTTCGACAGCATTCCCGAACCGGTGGCCAACGTCAAGCGCACCCTGACCGCGCTGGGCGCCGACGACACCGTGACGGTGTTCGACTCAAAAGTCCCGACGGCCGCAGCTGCCGCCGCCACGCTGGGCTGCGACCTCGCGGCGATCACCAACAGCCTGGTGTTCGACGTCGACGGCGCGCCGCTGCTCATTCTGGCCAGCGGCGCCGCCAGGGTGGACGTCCGCAAGGTCGCCGAGCAACTGGGCACGGGCAAGATCCGCCGGGCCTCCCCCGAGTTCGTCCTGCAGCACACGGGGCAGGAAGTGGGAGGAGTAGCCCCGGTAGGCCACCCGGAGAAGATCAAGACCCTCCTGGACACCTCCCTCAAGACGCACAACGTCCTCTGGGCAGGAGCCGGCGACCACAACTCGATGTTCAGCATCACCTACGACGAGCTACAGAAGATCACCGGCGCAGAAGAAATGGCCGTCCGCTAAGCAGGGATGAACGCAGGCTAAGCCAGCGTAATGAGGTCCAGGTAGTCTTCGTTCCAGTGGTCCTCGACGCCGTCGGGCAGCAGGACAACGCGTTCGGGGTTCAGCGCTTCGACGGCACCTTCATCGTGGCTGACCAGGACGACGGCGCCGGTGTAGTTACGCAAGGCGCCCAGGATCTCGGAGCGGCTGGCGGGGTCCAGGTTGTTGGTGGGTTCATCGAGGAGCAGCACATTCGCGCTTGACGCCACGATGGTTGCCAAGGCCAGGCGGGTCTTCTCGCCGCCGGAGAGCACGCCGGCAGGCTTGTCGACGTCGTCACCGGAAAACAGGAACGAACCAAGGATGCCGCGCACCTCAGCATCATTCATGTCCGGTGCGGAGGACCGCATGTTCTGCAGGACAGTGCGGTCGACGTCGAGCGTCTCGTGTTCCTGGGCGTAGTAACCCACCTTCAGCCCGTGCCCGGCGATCACTTCGCCGGTGTCAGGCTTGTCGACGCCGGCCAGCATCCGCAGCAGGGTGGTCTTGCCGGCGCCGTTGAGGCCCAGGATGACCACCTTGGAGCCGCGGTCGATGGCCAGGTCCACGTCGGTGAAGATTTCCAGCGATCCGTAGGACTTGCTGAGGCCGTCCGCAGTGAGCGGGGTCTTGCCGCAGGGCGAGGGATCCGGGAAGCGCAGGGCAGCCACGCGGTCGTTTTCGCGAACAGCCTCCAGCCCACTGAGCAGGCGTTCGGCGCGCTTGGCCATGTTCTGCGCGGCAACGGCCTTGGTGGCCTTCGCCCGCATTTTGTTGGCCTGGTCGAACAGGACCTGGGCCTTCTTTTCGGCGTTGGCGCGTTCCCGCTTGCGGGCGCGTTCGTCCGTTTCGCGCTGCTGGAGGTAGCGCTTCCAGTCCATGTTGTAGAAGTCGATCTGCGCGCGGTTGGCGTCCAGCAGGAACACCTTGTTAACAGTTGCTTCGAGCAGTTCCGTGTCGTGGCTGATCACGATCAGACCGCCCTGGTGGTTCTTCAGGAAGTCGCGGAGCCAGGCGATGGAGTCCGCATCGAGGTGGTTGGTCGGTTCATCGAGGAGCATGGTCTCGGCATCCGAGTAGAGGATGCGGGCGAGCTCCACACGGCGACGCTGTCCACCGGAGAGTGTCTTCAGGGGCTGGTTCAGCAGGCGGTCCGGCAGCGCCAGGTTCGAGCAGATCGCTGCCGCCTCGGCCTCGGCCGCGTAACCGCCGGCAGCCAGGAATTCCGATTCCAGCCGGTCATAACGGTTCATGGCCTTGCGCTGGACGGCTGCGTCCTCGCTTGCCATCTCCTCATGGGCCAGGCGAAGCTTGCCTACGGCAACGTCCAGGCCCCGGACGGAAAGGATCCGGTCCCGGGCGAGCTGTTCCATGTCCGGCGTGCGGGGGTCCTGGGGAAGGTAGCCGATCTCGCCGCTGCGGGTGACCTTGCCGCCGGCGGGCAGTCCCTCGCCGGCCAGGACGCGGGTGAGCGTGGTCTTGCCTGCACCGTTACGGCCCACAAGGCCGATCTTGTCTCCCTTGTCGATCCGGAAGCTCACCTGATCCATGAGGAGGCGGGCGCCGGCGCGCAATTCGAGATCCTGGACGGTAATCAATGCAGCTAAGGCCTTTCACAACAGGGAACGCCACGGCACAGCGGATGGAGTCTGGGCGGGGCCGGGGCAGTGTGGCCGAGAGAACGGCCTTTACCAGTCTACCGGCACCGCACGTCCTGGAAGACCCGCAGGGTGTACCCCGCCCCGGCACCCGCCGCACGGCTGCGTTGGCCACCCCGTCCAGAGTCAGCGCCTTCCGTTAGTGGATCCCCTACAAAAAAGGGTTGCGGCCGGAGACGTATCGTCGGAATTGAGGGGAAAAGGCTGCCCGCAGGCAGTTGCCCCTCCCCGTTGCATCGCACTTGCACTGACCGACAGGACTTCCCCATGACCCACACTGACAAGGCCGTCACCAACCAGCCGGCCACCAGCCATGAACCAGGCGCCCAATCGGCCCGGAACCGCTGGAACGCCACGGATCTAGGCCTCATCGCCGTTTTTGCCGCCCTCGTGGCCGGCTCCGCACTCATCGCCGCCATTCCCGTGGGCGGCCTCGGCGTGCCCATCACCTTGCAGACCCTCGCGGTGATGCTGACGGGTATGGCGCTTGGCCCCGGGCGGGCGTTCGCCGCCGTCGGCCTCTACACCCTGCTGGGGCTCGCCGGACTGCCGATCTTCAGCGGCGGCCGGAGCGGACTGGGGATCCTCGCCGGCCCCTCGGCCGGCTACATCATCGCCTTCCCGCTCGCCGCCCTGGCCGTCGGCTGGCTGACCACCATCGTCCTCCGCCGCACCGTGAAGTACCGTGGCCTGTTCCTCTTCGCCGCGGCCATGGCCACCAGCATCGTGCTCGTCCACAGCCTGGGCGTGCTGGGCATGATGGTCAACGGCAAGCTGGACCTTTCCAAGGCCTTCCTCCTAGACCTCGCCTACTACCCCGGCGACATCATCAAGAACGTCCTTGCCGTCACGGTCGCACTCGCCCTGCACAAGGCGTTCCCCGATCTCCTGATCCGCCGTGCCGGTGTCCGGAACAACGGGGCGGTCGCCACCCGAGAGGGCCAGGCCGGCAACTAGCATGGGCAGCATTCTTCTGGACGAAGTCGACGTTCGGGTAGCGGTGGACGGACATCCCGAGCCGAAGACACTGCTGCACGGAATCTCGCTGAACCTCACCGAACAGCGGATCGGAGTGATCGGCGCGAACGGGTCAGGGAAGTCCACCCTCCTGCGGCTCCTGAACGGACTGGTCGCGCCGAGCCACGGAACGGTGACGGTTGACGGCGACGATACCGTCAGGTCGGTCCGGGCCGTGCGCCGGAAAGTTGGTTTCGTGTTCACGGACCCGCTCTCCCAGCTGGTGATGCCCACCGGCCGGGAAGACGTGGAACTCTCCCTGCGGCGTTCCGTCCGGAACCCGAGGGAACGCCGGGACGCCGCCGCGGCGATCCTTAACCGCTTCGGGCTGTTGGCCCTGGCCGACCAGAGCATCTACGAGCTTTCGGGCGGCGAACGGCAACTGATGGCACTCGCCGCCGTTCTGGCCGTGGGGCCCTCGGTCCTGGTGCTGGACGAGCCGTCCACCCTCCTGGACCTCCGGAACCGTGAACTCCTCCGCCGGACCATTGCGGGCCTCAGCCAACAGATCGTGATGTCCACCCACGACCTTGAGCTCGCCCGGGACATGGACCGCGTCCTGGTGGTGGACTCAGGACAGGTGGTGTTCGACGGCGGTGCGGACGCCGCCGTCGAACATTACCGGGCACTGTCCGCCGCCGGCCTCCCGCCGGTGGGCGCCGCGTCCTGGCCGCACCATCCGGAGTCCACGTGAGCGGCCACGGATTCCTGCTGGTCAACTACGTTCCGGGTACGTCACTGGTCCACCGGGCACCGCTCTGGCTGAAGTTCCTCTCGGTGGTTGGTTGCGGCATGGCGTCGTTCCTGGTGGTGGACTGGGTGGTTGCCACGGGAGTGCTGGCCCTGATGTGCATTGTGTTCCTCGCCAGCGGTGCCGGCCCGGCCCGCCTGTTCAAGGCCGTCAGGCCCATCCTGCCGGTACTGGCGGCCATCGGATTGTTCCAGTGGTGGCAACTGGGCGGTCCGGTTGCTGCGCGGATCGTCCTGAATGTCCTGGTCTGCGTGGTTGCCGCGTCCATACTGACTGCCACCACTCCGATGCAACGCCTGCTCGACGGCGTCGTCTCCCTGGCGGTCCCGTTCCGACGCTTTGGCGCGGACCCCGAACGGTTCGCGCTGACCATTGCGATCATGCTCCGCAGCATTCCGTTCATCGCCGGAGCCTACTCGGACGTCAGGGATTCAGCCCGTGCCCGCGGACTTGAACGCAACCCCCGGGCACTGGTGCTGCCCGTCTTCATCACCACGGTGGCCTATGCGCGACAGACGGGCGACGCACTTGCGGCCCGGGGCCTTGGTGAGCCCGGCACGGAGGACGACGACATGAATGACAACGAGATGCAGGACGGCGCCGGGCGGGGCTAGCCGGGCCGGCTTAATGGCCGCGGGTCCCGTCCAGCCGTTCGTACCAGAACAGGGCAGCGGTGCCCATCCCCCCGGCAATGCTGATCATGGCCAGAGCCAGCGGGCCGGCCCTGCCGCCCGCGGACGGTGATGTCTTTCGGGCCTGAGCCAGGAGCCGCGTGACCAGAACGGCGCCCGACGCCCCGTACGCATGCCCCAGTGCCAGCGCACCGCCGTCGAGGTTGGCCCGTTCCGGGTCGATACCGAGGGCATCCAGGCACGCGAGGGTCTGGGACGCGAAGGCCTCATTGAACTCCACCAGTTCAATTTCCGCGGCCGTGACACCGTACTGCGCCAACAGGCGCCCGGCCGCCGCGGCGGCTCCCATTCCCAGAACGCGGGGGTCCACGCCCGCGGTATCGGTGCCCAGTACGAGGAGCCCGTCCGCCGCCCCCAGTTCCCGTGCACGCTGCAGGGAAGTAATGACGACGGCGGACGCGGCGTCCGCGTCGAAACAGGAGTTGCCGGCGGTGACGGTGCCGTCCTCGGCGAAGACAGGCGGGAACCGGGACATCAGGGCAGCCGTCAGGCGTGCCCGCGGACCGTCGTCGGACGCCACGGTTCCGGACGCAGCCTGCAGCGGAACCGTCTCGCCGGTGAAGCTCCGGGCCGCTGCTGCCGCCAGCGCGCGCCGGTGGCTTTCCAAGGCAAACCGGTCCTGGCGGTCGCGGCTGATGCCGTAAACAGCGGCCACGTTGTCCGCTGCGGCGCCCATGTCCGGATCGCCATAACTGAGGGGCACGAACTGCGCCCGGCGGAAGAACTCGGGGCTGCCGTCGGCGGCCTTGTTCGCGCGGAGCGGAGCAGTACTGATGCTTTCGACCCCGCCCGCAAGGTAGGCGCCGCCGCCTCCGGCCGCCACCAGCCGCGCGGCGAGCACAATGGCGTCGAGGCCGGAGCCGCACTGCCGGTCCACGGTGACGCCCGGTACGCTGACGGGCAGGCCGGCCTCCAGGGCAGCCAGGCGCGCAACGTTGCCGCCGCCTCCCACCGCGTTGCCGATCACGACGTCCGTCACTGCGCCTGCAGGCAGGCCCGTCCGGTCAAGGAGGCCGCGAAGCACGGGGGCCAGGAGTTCATGGGCCCTGAGTTCCTTGAACGCTCCGTTGACCCTGCGGATTGGAGTCCGCAGCGCCGCGATGACCACCGGCTGGCGGTCGGGCGGCAGCTGGTCGGGGAGCATCTGCGCGGCGGCCGGCTCAGCCAAGGCGGCGGACCCGTGTATCGCCGCGTTCAATCCAGTCCAGCAGCAGTTGCCTGCTGACTTTCCCCCGGTCCGTCACAGGCAGCTCAGTCAGGGCGAAATACTGCAACGGCCGCTTGTCCCTGGGCAGGACGTCATCAAGGCCGGCTTTCAGCTGGGTTGCCGTGATGCCCCCGTGGGAGGGGACCACCCCTGCCACGACGCGTTGGCCGCGGACATCGTCCTGCATGCCTGAGGCAACGGCGGCCGCCACGCCGGGGACGGACGCGAGGGCCAGTTCCACCTCATGCGGGTAGACGTTCTTGCCCGCCGTGATGATCATGTCCGCGCGGCGGCCCAGGATGTGAAGCTCGCCATCCTGCAGGTACCCCTGGTCCCCCACCGTGTACCAGCCGTCGAAACAGCGCAGCGCCTGACCGTCGTCGCCCCAGAGGTAGCCGTTGCTGACCATTCCGCTGCGCACGCAGATATTGCCGTCCGTGCCGTCGGGAAGCGGGGCGCCGTCGTCGTCCATGATCCGGACTTCGACGCCGGGGAAGGGCTTCCCGATTCCGGTTCCTCCCGCGTCCAGCGGAGCCCCGGAGCGCAGCGCAACCCCGGAAACGAAGCTCAGCTCGGAGGCGCCGTAGTACTCGAAGATGGTTGCCCTGGGTGCCCAGCGGCGCGCGGCCTCCAGGGTCCGGGCATCCAGCTTGGACCCCGCGCAGATGATGGACGTAATGCCGGACGCATCCACGCAGCCGGCAAGCCCGCGCTCACTAAGCAGCCGGAGCATGGTGGGGACCAGGACCAGCCGGGTGATGCCGTCATGCGTGATGGCGGCGTGCACATCGCCCACGTCGAAGGATTCCAGCGTGTGGAATTCCGAGCCCGCATAGAGGCACTCGGACAGTGCATACAGGTTGAGGCTGGCCGCCAGAGGCCCCGGGGCGAGCGTCTTGTCCTGTGGGGTGAGTCCGAAGAACTCGATGGACGCGTCAAACGAGAGCTGCCACGAGCGCCTTGAGCGGGTGAACGCCTTGGGAACCGAAGTGGTGCCCGACGTCAGGCCGATCAGGAACACGGAATCCGGGCTGCCGTCCCGGAGCGCAGCCGACGACGGATTGCCGGGCTCTGTGTGCAGCCGCCCCGCGATCTCGGCCTGCAGCTGCGTGGGCCAGGTGGGGTCGAGGACGGCACATTGCCGGTCGCCGGCCACCGCGGCGGCGAACGACACGGCGAAGTCGACCGAGTTCGCCTGAGCCAGCACGGTCACCTTGCCGGTGTCCGCCGCCTGCGCCGCGGCGGCGTCCCGCAGGGCGGCCCAGCTGAGGTACCGGCCGGCCACGACGACGGCGGTGTCGTCGGGGCGGTCATCGGCCCAGCGTTGGAGTCTGTTGAGGAATGGCATCGGATCAACTTTACCGGCGTCCACGGGTCCGGGCCGGGCCCGTCCGGCTATTGTGACATTATGAGTTTCAATGACAATGTCCAACTGGATCCGTCGCAGGTCCAGGACCGCCGCGGCATGGGCCGCGGAACCAAGATCGGCGGCGGCATCGGCGGCGGAATCATCCTGCTGCTGGCCGCACTGTTTGGGATCAACCCCCAACTGCTGGAAGGCCTGGCCGGGACGGTTCAGGAGCCGCAGAGCACCGGAAGTGCACCGGCCTGCGAGTCCGGCGCCGACGCGGACGCCCGGCTCGACTGCCGCATCACCGGGACGGTAAACAGCCTCAACGCTTTTTGGCCGGCGTACCTTGCCCAGTACAACACCGAATATCCGCGTCCCACTACGGTGATCTTCAGCCAGGCCACCAATACCGGCTGCGGCGGTGCAACTTCCGAGGTGGGCCCGTTCTACTGCCCGGCTGACACCACCGCCTACTTCGATCCCGGTTTCTTCCAAGACCTGGTGGACCGCTTCGGATCCTCCGGCGGACCGCTGGCCCAGGAGTATGTTGTGGCGCACGAGTTCGGCCACCACGTCCAGAACATCCTGGGCAACCTTGACCGGGCCCAGCAGGATCCGCAGGGTCCCGAATCGGGCGCCGTCCGCGTCGAGCTGCAGGCTGACTGCTATGCCGGACTCTGGGTCCGCCACGCCACCACCCAGCAGGACCCCAAGACCGGGCAGCCGTTTCTTGAGCCGCTGACCCAGCAGGACCTGAATGACGCCCTCTCCGCGGCGTCCGCCGTTGGTGACGACCGCATCCAGAAAGCAGCTACCGGCCGCGTTTCGCCGGAGGCCTGGACCCACGGGTCCAGCGAACAGCGGCAGAAATGGTTCTACCAGGGCTACAAGACCGGCGATATCAACCAGTGCGATACATTCAGTGCCGCCGTCGTTATTTAACCGCGGTTGCTAACGGGAGCCTAGATGTTGAAACCCAAGGCCCGCATCTGGTCGCGTCCGTCTTCGGTGATCCGCTCCGGACCCCATGGCGGCATCCAGACCCAGTTCAGCCGCCATTCGTCCACGACGCCGTCGAGGGCCTTGCCCACCTGCTCCTCGATGACGTCCGTGAGCGGGCACGCCGCCGTGGTGAGCGTCATGTCGATCAGGAGGGCGCCGTCGTCGTCCGAGTATTTCAGGCCGTACAGCAGCCCGAGGTCAACGATGTTGACGCCGAGCTCGGGGTCGATAACGTCCTTCAGTGCCTCTTCGACATCTTCGAGGCCCGTACGGGCCGCTTTGATTTCGGTCATGGCGTTGTCCTAACTAGCCCTGGACTGCAGCGTCAGCTGCAGAGATGGTGGCTGCGCCGGCACCCTTGGCGTAACGGTCGTAGCCTTCTTCTTCGAGGCGGTCGGCAAGTTCCGGGCCGCCTTCTTCGACTACCTGGCCGTCGACAAAGACGTGGACGAACTCAGGCTTGATGTAGCGCAGGATCCGCGTGTAGTGCGTGATGAGCAGCGTGCCCATGTTGCCTTCGGCGTGGGCGCGGTTGACGCCTTCGGAGACGACCTTCAGCGCGTCGACGTCCAGGCCGGAGTCGGTCTCGTCCAAGACGGCGAACTTCGGCTTGAAGAGCTCGAGCTGGAGGATCTCCACCCGCTTCTTTTCGCCGCCGGAGAAGCCTTCGTTGACGTTGCGCTGGGTGAAGTCGGCGTCGATCCGCAGCTTCTGCATGGCGGCCTTGACGTCCTTCGTCCAGGTACGCAGCTTGGGCGCTTCGCCGTCGATGGCGGTCTTGGCGGTGCGGAGGAAGTTGGTCATGCTCACACCGGGAACCTCCACCGGGTACTGCATGGCCAGGAAGACGCCGGCGCGGGCGCGCTCGTCCACGGACATGGCCAGAACGTCTTCGCCGTCCAGCGTGATGGAGCCGCTGGTGACGTTGTAGCGCGGGTGGCCGGCGATGGTTGACGCCAGGGTGGACTTGCCCGAACCGTTGGGGCCCATGATGGCGTGCGTCTCACCGGTCCTGATGGTCAGGCTGACGCCCTTCAGGATCTCCTTGGTGCCCTGCTCGGTCTCAATGCTGACGTGCAGGTCCTTGATCTCAAGAGTTGACATGCTCTTCTTTCTTTTCGTTCGTAAGTCTTGTGAAGCCGGGCGCTCAGTAGTTGTTGACCGTGGCGCCGTTCAGAACATTGGCCACGTCCACGTAGACGTCGTCACCGTGAAGCTCGACGGCGAAGACGGGCACGGGATCGTAGGCAGGAAGTTGAAGCGGCTGGCCGTTGCGCAGGTCGAACTGCGAGCCGTGGCCCCAGCACTCGATCGCGCAGCCTTCCACCTCGCCTTCAGACAGCGAGATGTCCGCGTGCGAGCAGGTGTCGCCGATGGCGTGGATTTCGCCCATCGAATCCTTGACGACCGCTACGGGGTAGTCGTCGATCAGGATTCGCAGCGCCTGTTTCACCTGGATGTCGTTGGCATTGCATACCAGTTCACCCTTGGGCTGTTCACTCATGCGTTCCGGCCTGCCCGTTTCAGTTTTCGCTCGCGGCGAGCTCGCGCTCGACAGCGTCGGTCAGGCGTTCTTCGAGTGCCGGAACATTGATCTTCTGGATGATCTCGTTGAGGAACCCGCGAACTACCAGACGGCGGGCAACATCTTCGGGGATGCCGCGGGCCATGAGGTAGAACAGGTGCTCGTCGTCGAATCGCCCGGTGGAGCTTGCGTGCCCGGCACCTTCGATAAGACCCGTCTCGATTTCCAGGTTCGGAACCGAGTCCGCGCGGCACCCGTCCGTCAGGATCAGGTTCTGGTTCTTCTCGTATGAGTCGGTTCCCAGGGCCTGCTTCTGGATCAGGACATCGCCGACCCATACGGTGTGCGCATCCTTGCCCTGCAGGGCGCCCTTGTAGAGCACGTTCGACTTGCAGTTGGCCACGTTGTGGTCGACGAAGGACCGGTGCTCCAGGTGCTGTCCGGCGTCGGCGAAGTAGAGGCCCAGCAGCTCGGCCTCGGCGCCCTCGCCGGAGAAGCGGACGTTGGAGTTCAGGCGCACGATGGATCCGCCCAGGGACACGGCGATGTGCTTGTACACAGCATCCTTGCCAACCTGAGCGTCGTGCTGCGCGAGGTGCTTGGCGTCGTCTTCCCAGAGCTGCACGGAGATCACGGTGAGCTTGGCGCCTTCACCGACGATGACTTCCAGGTTGCCGTTGTGGTCGGCGGCACCGGTGTGCTCCAGGATCACGACGCTGCGGGAGTTGGCGCCCGCTTCAAGCACGTAGTGTGCGTTGGAGCGGTGGCCGGCGCCTGCGCCGTGGACCAGGATGCGGAGCGGCTCGGCCGGTTCGGCGTCCGCGGGGATGACGACGTGCAGCGCCTCCTCCGTGTTGGCGGAGGCGACGGCGGCGGCACGGTCCGCAGGGACCAGGACGGTTCCCCGCGGTGCGGACCCGGCAGCCAGCGGGCTGCGAACATACCCTTCCGGCGCTTCGACCGTGAAGTCGGCGGCCGGAGCGGGATCAAGATCCGTCGCGGTGTCGGAGAGCAGGTTGGCCAGCGCGCGGACCGGGCTGAAGCGCCATTCCTCTTCGCGGCCCGTGGGCAGCGGGAAGTCGGCGACATTGAAGCTCGTGAGGCGTTCGGCGCGGGAAGACATCACGGTCACGCCGTGATTGTGGCCGTGGTCCACCTTGGCGGCAACCAGACCCTCGCCTTCCTCGGTGAAGCCGGCGATGGAAGGCGCCCCGATGCGGGCCTTTTCAGTAACAGTTTCGGCAGTCATTAACCGACGGATCCTTCCATCTGGAGTTCAATGAGGCGGTTCAGCTCGAGGGCGTATTCCATCGGCAGCTCGCGGGCGATCGGCTCGATGAAGCCGCGCACGATCATCGCCATGGCTTCGTCTTCGCGCATGCCGCGGGACATGAGATAGAAGAGCTGCTCTTCGGAAACACGCGAAACAGTTGCCTCGTGCCCCAACTGGACGTCATCTTCGCGGATGTCGATGTACGGGTACGTGTCCGAGCGGCTGATCGTGTCCACGAGGAGAGCGTCGCAGCGGACCGTGTTGGCCGAGTGCTTGGCGCCTTCGCGGATCTGGACCAGGCCGCGGTAAGCGGCGCGGCCGCCGCCGCGGGCCACCGACTTGGAGATGATGGAGCTCTTGGTGTTCGGTGCGATGTGCACCATCTTCGAGCCCGTGTCCTGGTGCTGGCCTTCGCCGGCGAACGCAATGGACAGGGTTTCACCCTTGGCGTGCTCGCCCACAAGGTAGACAGCCGGGTACTTCATGGTCACCTTGGAGCCGATGTTGCCATCGATCCATTCCATAGTGGCGCCTTCTTCGCAGATGGCGCGCTTGGTGACCAGGTTGTACACGTTCGTGGACCAGTTCTGGATGGTCGTGTAGCGGACGCGGGCGCCCTTCTTCACGATGATTTCCACCACGGCGGAGTGCAGCGAGTCCGAGGTGTAGATCGGCGCCGTGCAGCCTTCGATGTAGTGGACGTAGGAGTCCTCGTCGGCGATGATCAGGGTACGCTCGAACTGGCCCATGTTTTCGGTGTTGATACGGAAGTAGGCCTGCAGCGGGATGTCCACGTGGACGCCCTTGGGGACGTACACGAAGGAACCGCCGGACCAGACCGCCGTGTTCAGCGAGGCGAACTTGTTGTCGCCCACCGGGATGATGGTGCCGAAGTACTCCTGGAAGATCTCCGGGTGCTCGCGCAGCGCGGTGTCCGTGTCCAGGAAGATGACGCCCTGCTGTTCCAGGTCCTCGCGGATCTGGTGGTACACAACTTCGGATTCGTACTGTGCTGCCACGCCAGAAACCAGGCGGCTGCGCTCAGCTTCCGGGATGCCCAGCTTCTCGTAAGTGTTGCGGATGTCCTCGGGGAGGTCCTCCCACGTGGCGGCCTGCTTCTCGGTGGAGCGCACGAAGTACTTGATGTTGTCGAAGTCGATGCCGGAGAGGTCTGCACCCCAAGTGGGCATGGGCTTGCGGTCGAAGTACTTCAGACCCTTCAGGCGCAGGTCCAGCATCCACTCCGGCTCGTTCTTCTTGGCCGAAATGTCCCGGACAACTTCGTCGTTGATGCCACGACGTGCGTTGGCTCCGACATCGTTCTTGTCGGCCCAGCCGTACTCATAGGTGCCGATACCGTGGAGCTCGGGGTTCTTCTCCAGAATCTCCGAAATCACAGTAGTTTCAGCAACCTTGTTCTCTGATAGTTGGTCCGTCATCACGGCCTTTCTTGCAGATGGTTGGATACTTCGCCCAGGCTGTCCGTGGTGTGTCCGGAGCCGGATGGCCCCTTGGCGGCCGGACGGCCTGTAGGTATGTGGGTGGTGCAGACGTGTCCGCCACGTGCCAGTGTGGACAGCCGCCGCACGTCAACGCCGACGAGCCGGGAAAACACTTCGGTTTCGACGTCGCAGAACACGGGGAACTTCGTGGCCAGCTGTTGGATGGGGCAATGCCCCTGGCACAGCTGGACGCTGGAGAGCGCAGCGGGGAGCGGCGCCTTGGCTTCGATGGAGGCCGCGGAGGCGACGAACCCGTCGCGGCTCAAAGCGGTGGAAAGAGCTTGCGCCCGTGCGGTGATATCCGGTCCGGCAGCCTCGATCTCCGGCGCGTAGCGTCGCTCCATGTCGGCAAACCGCTCGACTGCGAACTCGCGGACGGCGTCGGGGCCGGCGATTTCCCCCAGGCGCTGGAGAGCCAGGCCGGCAATGTCGAGGTAGTCGTCGCCGAGGCTGGACTGGCCCTGGGTGCTCAGGACGTAGCGCCTCGCCGGGCGTCCTGCGCCGGCCCCCGCCTTTGCCACGCGCTTGACTTCGATCACACCGCTGCGTGAGAGGTGGTCCAGATGGCGGCGCACGGCTGCGGGAGTGAAGCCGAGCAGGTCACCGAGTTCTGCTGCGCTGACCGGCCCGTGCTCCAGCACGGCATTCAGGACGCGGTCGCGGGTGCGTTCGTCCGAGTCCGCCGGCAACGTGTGCGGCGTGGCGGGCTGCCGGACTGTGGGCGACGAACTCCCGGGCCGGAACGAGCCGGCGGCGCCATTTGGCGCGGCAGACCCGGTTCGGGGCGCAGAAAGTCGAGTGCTCATGGAATACACAACACAATCATGTCGTAATTTACTCCCCCGTACTAGTAAGGCGAGGCTGACCTACGGTCATATCCCGTCGGGTGGTGCGCCTACTACATCCCGTAGAATGCTTTGGTGCGATCTCCCGATTCTCCCGTCCTGTCCATTAAGGGACTCATTAAGGACGTTGGCCCGCTGGCCTCCCTTGACGGCAAGATGCTCCGGGTGGTCAGCGGCGTTTCCCTTGCCGCCGAACGCGGACAGGTCACCGCCCTGCTGGGGGCCAACGGTGCCGGCAAGACCACCACCATCGAGTGTGCGCAGGGCCTGCAGCGGCGGTCGGGCGGGGCGGTCACCCTGCTCGGCCAGGACCCGGACACCGCAGGGGCGTCACTCCGTTCCCGCGTGGGTGTCATGCTGCAGGACGGCGGACTGCCGCCGTCGGCCCGTCCCATTCCCCTGCTGAAGCATATCGCCGGAATGTACCAGAATCCATGGCCTGTCGATGAGCTGATCGGACGCCTGGGCATTGACACCTTCAGCCGGACCACCGTCCGGCGCCTTTCGGGCGGGCAACGCCAGCGGCTTGCTCTGGCTGCCGCCCTGGTGGGAAACCCCGAAGTCCTCTTCCTGGACGAACCGAGTGCAGGCCTGGATCCGCAGTCGCGCCAGCTTGTTTTCGAGCTGATTGCGGAACTGCGGGACGCCGGCATGGGAATCATCCTGACGACCCACCTCATGGACGACGCCCAGCGCCTGGCTGATTACGTGTACATCATCGACGCCGGCAGGAACGTGGCCGAAGGAACAGTGGCACAGCTGCTGATGCGGAACCTGAGCACGGATAATGCGCAGGAACATGTCCGGACACTGCTTTTCGAGGCTCGGCCCGGACTGGACTTCACGGGCGTTCTCCCCGCCGCCGTCGACGTTCGCGAAACCAGGGCCGGGAGCTACGCCGCCACCGGTGCGCTGACGCCGCAAGACCTGGCCGCGCTGACAGCCTGGTGGGCCGCGCACGGCATTATGCCCGGTTCCATGAGCCTGGAGGCGCGGAGCCTGGAAGACGTATTTTTGGATATCTCGGGAAGGGAGATCCGATGAGCCGGGTCCTCGGCAGCGCTCCTGCCCCGCTTCTTCGCCGCATTCTGCTGCAGGGCAGGTACGAGGCGCTGACCATGCTGCGGAACGGCGAGCAACTCATCCTTGCAGTCGTCCTGCCCCTGCTTGCCCTAGTGGGGCTGACCGTCACCCCGTTGCTGGACGGCCTGGGCGGCACCCGGGTCGACGTTGCGGTACCGGGCATCCTCGCGCTGTGCGCCATGTCCACCGCCTTCACCGGCCAGGGCATCTCCACCGGTTTTGACCGGCGCTACGGGGTGCTGCGTTTCCTGTCCACCACTCCCCTGGGCCGGACCGGCCTGATCGCCGGCAAGATCCTGGCTGTCCTGGCAGTCCTGGTCCTTCAGGTGCTGGTAGTGGGGGCGGTGGCATTTGCGCTCGGCTGGCAGCCGACGACGGCGGGCTGGCTCCCGGCGCTGGTCCTCCTGGTTCTGGGGGCGGCAGCCTTCACTGCCCTGGGGCTGCTGGTCGCGGGTACGGTCCGGCCCGAGGCGACGCTGGCCATCACCAACCTCCTGTGGATCCTGCTCGGAGCCCTGGGCGGCATCGTCCTGCCCGCCGAACGGCTGCCCGGCCCGGCCCGGGAACTGGTCCACTTCCTGCCCTCCGGGGCATTGGGCGAGGCCCTGAGGGATGCCTTCCTCGCTGGCACCTTCAATGGAGGCGCCACCCTAATCCTGCTGCTTTGGACGGCTATCGCCGGCGCAGCGGCCATCCGTTGGTTCAAGTGGAATTGAGAAAACCGTGAGTACGGCATCGCGCCTCCCCCAAATCCTCGGACGCATGACGTCCAAGCTCCCAGTTGCGGTCGACTCGACCGTCCGCCGGCTGGCCGTCCTGTCACTCATCGGCCAGACGGTGCTCGTGGTAACCGGCGGCGCGGTCCGCCTCACCGCGTCCGGGCTCGGCTGCCCCACGTGGCCCCGCTGCACCGACGTGTCCCTTGTCAATACACCGGAGATGGGTATCCACGGGTTCATCGAATTCGGAAACCGGCTCCTGACGTTCGCCCTGGCCGCAATCGCAGTCCTGATGCTGGTCTACTTGTGGAACCTCCGCAAAGAGCGACGGGACCTCTACCTATTGGCCCTGGGCCTGCTGGCCAGCATCCCGGCACAGGCCGTCATCGGCGGCATTACGGTGCTCACCCAGCTCAACCCGTGGGTCGTGGGCCTGCACTTCCTGGTCTCGATGGCCCTTGTTGTTATTGCCACCCTGCTGGTCAACAGGGCGTACGGCCGTACGGGACGGTTCCCCGCCGTCGGGCTTCCCGCCCTTCCGGGCGCCGCACGTCCGGTGATGGCCGCCGTCGCCCTGTTCTCTGCCGTCGCCGTGACCCTTGGAGTGGTGGTGACGGGCGCCGGACCGCACGCGGGCGATGCGGATGCCCCCAGGAACGGCCTTGACTGGGACTTCTTCTCCCACATCCACGCGGTGCCGGCCTATCTCGTCACCGCCGGAGCGCTCTTCGGCGTGTTCCTCGTGCTCCGGGACCGGATCCAAGGCCCCTTCCGCACTGCCGTCCTGCTGCTTCTTGGAGTCACGGTGCTGCAGGCGGCCATTGGCTTCACGCAGTATTACAACGGCATTCCCGCGTTGCTGGTGGGTGCCCACATGCTGGGTGCCGCGCTGCTCATGAGCGCCGCCACGAACGCCGCGGACATCGCACGGTTCAGCCCGGTCAAGTAGGGACTGGTCGTGCTGCAGCGCGAGGCCGTCACGTAAGGCAGCCTCCGTCAAGCAGTACAGCCCCGAGAAGCACCCCGGTCAGCATTCTTGACCGGGGTGCTTCTCTTTGCCCGCCTGACCTTGGCGACGCTCTCTCACTTCCTGCGGGGTTTCGGCGGACGCTCTCTCACTTCCTGCGGCCCAAAACGAAAGGCTCCTTCACCCTGGGGTGAAGGAGCCTTTCCGGAAAGCTGCGGAAGCTGAGAGAGCGTTGCCGATTTTGCCACTAGAAGTGAGAGAGCGTCCGGTATTAAACGGCAGGAAGTGAGAGAGCGTCCGGGGTTAGGAAGTGGGAAGGGGGCTAGCCCATGATGGCTGAACCCACGAAGGGGTCCACGGCCAGTGCGATGAAGAGCAGGGTCAGGTAGCTGATTGAACCGTGGAAGACCTTCATGGCGCCCTTGTTGGAGACGTCGCCACCCTGGGCCCGGTTGTAGAGGGCGTGCGATTCGTACAGGAACCAGGCGCCGGCGACGACGGCGGTGACGGTGTACACCCAGCCAGCCCCGCCCGCAGGGACCAGCAGCAGCGAGCAGGCAACCATGGCCCACGCGTACAGGACGACCTGGACCGAGACGACTTTCGCGCCGGCGATTGCCCCGAGCATCGGCACGTTGGCGTTGCGGTAGTCCTCGCCGTAGCGCATGGACAGCGGCCAGTAGTGCGGCGGAGTCCACAGGAAGATCACCATGAACAGGACGATGGCGGGCCACTCCACAGTGTTGGTCACGGCGGACCAGGCGATCAGGACCGGGAAGCAGCCTGCCGCTCCGCCCCAGACGATGTTCTGGGCCGTGCGGCGCTTGAGGATCATTGTGTAAATGACCACGTAGAAGACGATGGCGCCGAGGCCAAGCCATGCTGAGAGAGGGTTGGCGCCGAACCAGAGGATCGCGATGGCGGCCGCACCCAGCAACCAGGAAAACACGAGCGCTTCGCGCGGCGTCACTTCACCGGTTACCAGGGGCCGGTTCTCGGTCCGGTGCATCAATTTGTCGATGTCGCGGTCGATGTAGCAGTTGAACGCACCGGCACTGCCGGCAGCGAACGCTCCACCCACGAGCGTCGCCAGGATCAGCCCGATGGAGGGGAATCCGCGTTCGGCGTAGATCATGGTGGGCAGAGTGCTCACAAGAAGGAGTTCGATGACCCGCGGTTTTGTGAGGGCAAGGTACGCCTTGGCTTTGCGGGCTATCCCGATCTTTCCGGGGAGCCGGGAGGCGTTCAGCGGCGTATCTGTTGTGCTCACGGTGGCAGTCACTCTGTTCTGTCTGGCTGTTCAGTCCGGCTGGTTCTCGCAGCGGCGGCGGCCCAAAAAGGGCCCGCTCCCTCCGGCGGTGGCCTCCGAATATCATACCGTGGCTCTCCGGCGCCCAAAGCCTCCATGATTCCGGCAGGTTAACCGATCCTCACGGCAGTGGCACAGCGTGGTGATTCATATAAGGAAAATTCAGTCCACTTAGTGAGATACACGCTGACCAGCCCTTGGAATGGGGCTAAGCTGTCTGCAGATCAGCACGCAAGGAATGCCAGTGGAATGCGCATTCCCGGAATCTCGAACGCGACTGAATGAAGATCAACGTTTCAATGGTGAACGGCTGGTACTAACCGCAGCGGGCACCAACATGCGTGCCCCCGCTCCGGCCTGTTCGTACCACCTGCCGTCAGCACAGAGAGGGGCCCGGTTTTCGTGCCACATTTGGAAGAGCAAGAACTGTCATGGACCAGTTTGGACCAGCGAGCCGTTGATACGGTCCGCATTCTGGCCGCGGATGCGGTCGAAAAAGTAGGGAACGGCCACCCGGGCACCGCGATGAGCCTGGCCCCGGCTGCGTACCTTCTCTTCCAGAAGCTGATGCGCCATGACCCGAAGAACCCGGACTGGATCGGCCGCGACCGGTTCATCCTCTCCCCCGGCCACACGTCCCTGACGCTGTACATCCAGCTGTTCCTTTCCGGCTACGGACTGGAGCTCGATGACCTGAAGGCGTTGCGTACCTGGGGTTCGCTGACACCGGGGCACCCGGAGTACAAGCACACGGCCGGTGTGGAGATCACCACCGGCCCGCTGGGCCAGGGCCTGGCCTCCTCGGTCGGCTTCGCGTACTCCCAGCGCCGCCAACGCGGCCTGTTCGACGCCGACGCTCCCGCCGGTGAGTCCCCGTTCGACCACACCATCTGGGTCATTGCGTCCGACGGCGACCTCCAGGAAGGCGTGACCTCCGAGGCTTCCTCGCTGGCCGGCCACCAGGAACTCGGCAACCTTGTCGTTGTTTACGACGAGAACCACATCTCCATCGAAGACGACACCGACGTCGCCTTCACCGAGGACGTCCTCAAGCGCTACGAGGCGTACGGCTGGCACGTCCAGCGCGTGGACTGGACCAAGACCGGCGAATACAAGGAAGACGTGCAGGAACTGTACGCCGCCCTGATCGCCGCGAAGGCGGAGACCTCCAAGCCCTCGATCGTGTCGCTGCGCACCATCATCGGCTACCCGGCCCCGAAGAAGCAGAACACCGGCAAGATCCATGGCTCGGCCCTGGGCGCCGAGGAAGTCGCGGCACTGAAGAGCGTGCTGGGCTTTGACCCCGCGAAGACCTTCGAGGTTGACGAGGAGGTGCTGGCCCACGCCCGCGCCGTCGTGGACCGCGGTGCCGCCGCCCGCACCGAATGGCAGGACTCTTTCGAAGCATGGCAGGCCGGGAACCCGGAAGCGGCCGCACTGCTCGAGCGAGTCGAGGCCCGCAAGCTGCCCGTCGAGCTCGACGGCGCCCTGCCCGTGTTCGAAGCCGGCAAGGACGTCTCCACCCGCGCCGCGTCGGGCAAGGTACTTAACGCAATCGGCCCGGTCATGCCGGAACTGTGGGGCGGTTCGGCCGACCTCGCCGAATCCAACAACACCACCATCGAGGGTTCGCCTTCGTTCATTCCCGCTTCCCGCTCCACCGAGGCGTGGAAGGGCAACCCCTACGGCCGGGTCCTGCACTTCGGCATCCGTGAGCACGCCGCGGCCTCGATCGTGAACGGCATCGCCCTGCACGGCAAGACCCGCGCGTTCTCCGGCACCTTCCTGATCTTCTCCGACTACCAGCGCCCGGCCATCCGCCTCGGTGCACTGATGGGTGTCCCGTCCCTGTATGTATGGACGCACGACTCGATCGGCCTGGGCGAAGACGGCCCCACCCACCAGCCGGTGGAGCAGTTGGCCTCACTGCGCGCCATCCCGGGCCTGGACGTTGTCCGCCCCGGTGACGCCAACGAGGTCGCCGCAGCCTGGAAGGTCATGCTCGAAAACCACGAGAACCCGGCCGGCATTGTCCTGACCCGCCAGAACATCCCCACCTACGCCCGCGGCGAAGGCGACGCCGAGGGCGACACCTTCGGTGCCGTCTCCGGCGTTGCAAAGGGCGGCTACGTCCTGGCCGAAGCGTCCAAGGACGGCAAAACGGCAGACGCCCAGGTCATCCTGATCGGCACCGGGTCCGAGGTCCAGCTGGCCGTGAACGCCCGCGAAGCGCTCCAGGCCGAGGGCATCCCCACCCGCGTGGTATCGATGCCGTGTGTCGAGTGGTTCAACAAGCAGGACGCCGCCTACCGCGACGCCGTCCTCCCGGCCAGCGTCAAGGCACGTGTCTCCGTTGAAGCCGGGCTTGCCCTGGGCTGGAAGGAATTCGTTGGCGACGCCGGCCGTTCCATCAGCCTCGAGCACTTCGGCGCCTCCGCCGACTACAAGCGCCTCTTCCAGGAATTCGGCATCACCGCCGAAGCAGTCACCGCCGCCGCGAAGGAATCCCTCGCAGGTCTCGCCAACTGATACAACACCACGGTTCCGGGGGACCCAGGTCCCCCGGAACCCATGATTTCCAGGAGTTAATGACATGACTACCCCCACCCAGCAGCTCTCGGACGCCGGCGTCTCGATCTGGCTTGACGACCTCTCCCGCGGCCGCCTGCAGACCGGCACCCTGCGCAAGCTCATCGAAGAGAAGAACGTCGTTGGCGTCACCACCAACCCGTCCATCTTCCACGCCGCCATCACGACCGGCCACGACTACGACACCGTCATCGCAGCCCAGGCAGCGGCCGGCGCTTCCGTTGAAGAGACCGTCTTCGAAATCACCACCACCGACGTCGCCGACGCCTGCGACCTGTTCGCTCCCGTCGCCGCCGCGACCAAGGGTGTTGACGGCCGCGTGTCCATCGAAGTGGATCCCCGCCTCGCCTGGGACACCGCTGGCACCATCGCCGAAGCGAAGCACCTGTACAAGAAGGTCGGCAAGGACAACGTCCTGATCAAGATCCCGGCAACCCTTGAAGGCCTCGAAGCCATCACGGCGACCCTGGCCGAGGGCATCAGCGTCAACGTCACCTTGATCTTCTCGCTGGAACGCTACCGCGCAGTCATCAACGCCTTCCAGTCCGGCCTGGAGCAGGCCAAGGGCAACGGCCACGACCTCTCCAAGATCCACTCGGTCGCATCCTTCTTTGTCTCCCGCGTGGACGCCGAAATCGACAAGCGCCTCGACGCCGTCGGAACCGACGAAGCCAAGGCACTCAAGGGCAAGGCCGGACTGGCCAACGCCCGCCTCGCCTACCAGGTCTATGAAGAGCTCTTCTCCACCGAACGCTGGGCCTTGCTGGCCGAAGCCGGCGCCCTGCCGCAGCGTCCGTTGTGGGCTTCCACCGGTGTAAAGGACCCGGCCTACCCGGACACCCTCTACGTCACCGAACTCGTCGCACCCGGCGTCGTCAACACCATGCCGGAGAAGACCCTGGACGCCACCTTTGACCACGGCGTCGTTACGGGCGACACCGTCACCCGCGGCTACGACGACGCGAATGCGACGCTGAACGCACTCGACGCACTGGGGATTTCCTACAACGAAGTCGTGGCACTGCTTGAATCCGAAGGCCTGGACAAGTTCGTGGCCAGCTGGAAGGAACTGCTGGGTGACGTCGAAGGCGCCCTGGCCTCTGCACGGAAGGCTTCCTAACCCATCATGAGCACACTCAGCTACGACGCCACCGGCGCAGCCCGCGAGGCACTTGAGCAGCACCTCCCAGCACTGCTGGAAGACCGCATTGCCACCCGGATTTTCGCGAAGGACCATACCCTGTGGGGTCCGGACGCCGAACAGGAATCTGCCATCCGGCTGGGCTGGGTCGAGGCGGCTACCGTCTCCCAGCCCCTGGTCAGCGGCATCCTGGAACTCCGCGATGCACTGAAGGCCGAAGGAGTGACGCGCATTGTCCTCTGCGGCATGGGCGGCTCCTCGCTGGCACCAGAGGTCATCGCGGGCACCGCTGGCGTCGAGCTGACTGTGCTTGACAGCACCGACCCGGAACAGGTCAGTGCTGCATTGGTGGACCGCCTTGCCGAAACCGCGATTGTGGTTTCGTCCAAGTCGGGTTCCACGGTGGAGACAGATTCCCAGCGTCGGATCTTCGAGCAGGCCTTCACCGATGCCGGCATCGATGCCAAAAGCCGCATCGTGATCGTCACCGATCCCGGCTCACCGTTGGACAAGGCCTCACGGGAGGCGGGCTACCGCGCCGTCTTCAACGCCGACCCCAACGTCGGCGGCCGCTTCTCGGCACTGACCGCCTTCGGACTGGTCCCCTGCGGCCTGGCCGGAGTGGACATCCAGGGTTTCCTGGATGAAGCCGAAGAGGCAGCCGAAATCCTCAACGAGGACGCACCCGAGAATATCGGCCTCGCCCTGGGAACGGCCCTTGGCGGCACCAACCCGCTGCGCAACAAGATCGTCATTGCGGAAGACGGATCCGGCATCGTCGGCTTCGCCGACTGGGCCGAACAGCTCATCGCCGAATCCACCGGCAAGCTCGGCACCGGAGTACTTCCGGTCGTAGCCGGCCCGTCCGCGCCGGAGGTCACCTCGGGTGCGGCTGACGTCCTGGTGGTGCGCCTGGTGGCGGCCGACGCCGACGACGTGCAGCTCGGCGAAAACCAGGTCGCCATTGCCGGCGGCCTGGCAACGCAGATGATGGTGTGGGAATTCGCAACGGTAGTGGCCGGCCGGCTGCTGGGCATCAACCCGTACGACCAGCCCGACGTGGAGGCCGCCAAGATAGCGGCCCGCGGACTGCTGGACGCACAGCCGGAGCCGACCCCCGCCAATTTCGTCGACGGCGCCATTGAGGTCCGCGGCGGCGACTGGCTGGGTGATGCCTCCACGGCGTCCGCAGCCGTGTCCGCACTGCTCTCTCAGCTCGCTGACGACAGCTACCTCAGCGTCCAGGCCTACTTCGACCGGCTGGCTTACGCCCCGTTCGAAGGGGTCCGCGACCAGCTCGCTGCGGCCACCGGTCGTCCGGTGACGTTCGGCTGGGGCCCGCGCTTCCTCCACTCCACCGGCCAGTTCCACAAGGGAGGACCCGCCATCGGCGTGTTCCTGCAGGTAACTGCCGACTCCCCCACGGACCTGTCCATCCCGGAGCGGCCGTTCACGTTCGGTGAGCTGATCTCGGCGCAGGCCACCGGCGACGCCCAGGTTCTCACCGAGCACGGCCGTCCCGTCCTCCGCCTGCACCTCACGGACCGCGCTGCCGGGGTCAAGCAGCTGCAGGACATTGTTTCAGAGCTCGCCGGCCAGGCAGCATCCCACACTGAAAGTTAAGGCACCGAAGCAACCATGCCAGAAACTGAAAACGGCAGCAGGAAATCTGCTGGGCGGGGCCGCAACCCGCTGAGGGACCCCCGGGACCGCCGGCTGAATCGTATTGCCGGTCCTTCCTCGCTGGTCCTCTTCGGAGTAACCGGCGACCTCGCCCGCAAGAAGCTGATGCCTGCCGTGTACGACCTGGCTAATCGTGGCCTGCTGCCGCCGAGCTTTGCCCTGGTGGGCTTTGCCCGGCGGCAGTGGGAGAACGAGGACTTCGCCGCCGAGGTGAAAGCTGCCGTGATGGCCTACGCCAGGACCCCGTTTGATGAGGCGGTGTGGAACCAGCTTTCGGAGGGCATCCGGTTTGTCCAGGGCGAGTTCGACGACGATGACGCCTTTGAGCGTCTCGGCGACACGATCGATGAACTGGATGAGCAGCGCGGAACGCGCGGGAACCACGCGTTCTACCTGTCCATCCCGCCGAAGGCGTTCGAGCAGGTCTGCCGGCAGCTGTCCAAGCATGGCCTGGCGCAGGCGGAGGGCGATAAGTGGCGCCGTGTGGTCATTGAGAAGCCGTTCGGGCACGACCTTGAGTCGGCCCGGCAGCTCAATGACATTGTGGAGTCCGTGTTCCCGCCGGATGCAGTGTTCCGGATCGACCACTACCTGGGCAAGGAGACGGTTCAGAACATCCTGGCGCTGCGGTTCGCGAACCAGCTGTTCGAGCCGCTCTGGAATGCCAATTACGTTGACCACGTCCAGATCACCATGGCCGAGGACATCGGCACCGGCGGCCGGGCCGGCTACTACGACGGCGTGGGCGCTGCCCGCGACGTCATCCAGAACCACCTGCTCCAGCTCCTGGCGCTGACGGCCATGGAGGAACCTATTTCTTTCAACGCCGACGACCTGCGGGCCGAGAAGGAAAAGGTCCTGGCTGCCGTAAAGCTCCCGGACGACCTGTCCACCCACTCGGCGCGCGGTCAGTTCGCCGGCGGCTGGCAGGGCGGCGAGCAGGTCCTCGGCTACCTGGAGGAGGAAGGCATCCCCGCCGACTCCACCACGGAAACCTACGCGGCCATCCGCGTGGACATCCACACCCGGCGCTGGGCCGGTGTGCCGTTCTACCTGCGTGCCGGCAAGCGGCTGGGACGCCGCGTGACGGAAATTGCCGTCGTCTTCAAGCGCGCCCCCAACCTGCTGTTCCGCGACCACGGCGAGGACGACTTCGGCCAGAACGCCGTGGTCATCCGGGTCCAGCCCGACGAAGGCGCGACCATCAGGTTCGGATCCAAGGTTCCGGGCACGCAGATGGAAGTCCGCGACGTGACGATGGACTTCGGCTACGGCCACTCGTTCACCGAGTCCAGCCCCGAAGCGTACGAACGGCTCATCCTGGATGTGCTGCTGGGCGAACCGCCGCTGTTCCCGCGGCACCAGGAAGTGGAACTTTCCTGGAAGATCCTGGATCCCTTTGAAGAGTACTGGGCAAGCCTGGGCGAACAGCCCGAGCCGTACGCCCCCGGAAGCTGGGGCCCGGCCTCGGCCGACGAGCTGCTTGCCCGTGACGGACGAACCTGGAGAAGGCCATGATCGTAGATCTTCCCGATACAACAACCTCAGCCATCTCCAAGAAGATCATGTCCCTGCGCGAGCAGGGCGGCGTGATCGCACTCGGACGGGTGTTGACCCTCGTGGTGGTCACTAAGTCCGGACTGGAAGAGGAGGCCATCGAAGCGGCCAACGACGCCAGCCGGGAACACCCCTGCCGGATCATCGTCCTCGCGGACGCCGGCGCCAGCGCGCCGACCCGCCTGGACGCCCAGATTCGTGTGGGCGGGGACGCCGGTGCCTCCGAAGTGATCGTGCTGCGGGGTTACGGCGAGCTCGCCGAGGAAAGCGAGTCCCTCGTGGCCGCGCTGCTGCTCCCCGACGCGCCGATCGTGGCCTGGTGGCCGCACGGTGCACCCAAGAGCGCGTGTGAGACCTCCATCGGCCGGATAGCCCACCGCCGGATCACCGACTCCGCCAACGAGGAGGACCCGCAGAAGGCGCTGGACAACATCCGCAACACCTACAAGGCCGGCGACACCGACCTCGCCTGGACCCGCCTCACCAACTGGCGGATACAGCTCGCGGCCGTTCTCGACCAGGTGGACTCCTCACCCGTCACGGCCGTCGCCGTGGAAGGCGCCTCGGACTCCCCCAGCACCCTCCTCCTGGCGGCATGGCTGACATTGGCCCTGGATGCCCCGGTGACCATCGTGGCCGACCCCGCCGGAACCGGCATCCGCCGAGTCCGGCTGAGCCGTGCCAGCGGCGACGTCCAGCTGTTCCGTCCCGGCCTGTCCGTGGCGGAGCTGACCCAGCCGGGCCAGCCGGCACAGCGCATCTCGCTCCCGCGCCGAAGCCTGCGCGACTGCCTCGCCGAAGAACTCCGCCGCCTGGATCCCGACGAAGTGTTCGGTGAAGTGATTACTATTGGACTGCCCCGTACAAATCTAAGGAGTGTCCGTCCCAGTGAGCGCTGATCCCAGAGTAAGCATCCACCCCGACTCATCCGTATTGATGGCGGCCATCGCAGCGCGGCTCATCACCAAACTCGTGGACGTCCAGGACAAACACGGTGAGGCGACGGTGGTGCTTACAGGCGGCACTGTGGGGATCGGAACGCTCAAGGCGGTTGCCGACTCCGCGGCGGCACCGGCCGTGAACTGGTCGAAGGTCAATTTCTGGTGGGGCGACGAGCGATTCGTTGGCGGCACCGACAGCGACCGGAACACGCTCCAAGCCCATGAGGCCCTGCTGTCCCACATAGCGGTTGACCCGGAACGGGTGCACGAACCGGGTTCAACGGACGACTTCGCCAGCCCGGAGGAGGCTGCCGCCGACTACGCGCGCCGCCTTGCCGAGGCAGCCGCGGAGGAGCATGCCGCGGACATGTCCGATGACCGTCCCGAGAACCCGGGGACACTTCCCCGGTTCGACGTGGTCCTTCTTGGCGTGGGTCCGGATGCCCATGTGGCCTCGTTGTTCCCTGAGCAGGCGGGCATCAGGGAAAAGGAGCTCACGGTCGTGGGGGTCCGGAATTCGCCGAAACCCCCACCCGAACGGATTTCCCTGACCCTACCGGCAATCAACACGGCCAGCGAGGTCTGGATGGTTGTCGCGGGCGAGGACAAGGCCGGCGCTGTGGGGCTCGCCCTGGCTGGCGCCAACCCGGTTCAGGTTCCGGCGGCCGGGCCCACCGGGCGCTCACAGACGCTCTGGCTGATCGATGAGAATGCAGCCGCACGGGTTCCCGAGCAGCTAGTCCGTAAAGGTCCCGCGGGCTCGTAGCCGTTCCAGCGCTCCAGCCAGGACATCTTCTGCGTCCTGGCTGGAGCGCCGCTCTTTAACGTACTCAAGGTGACTTTTGTAGCCTTCTTCGGCATGATGCGGGAGCTCGACCCGGCTCTCGTCCCGCGATGCCAGGCCTCCGCAGCGGCGGCAGTCCCAGACGGCCGGTATCTGGTCCTCCGGGAGCTTAATGAAAACTGGCCGCGTCTCGTGTCCCTTGGCGCACCAATAAGAAACACGAATACGCGGCAAGCGTTCACCGACGACGTCGTTTGGCTGAATTCTTGGGGCCGACCCTTCGGCCGCCCCTACACGGGTTCCCCGGAACCCTGAAGCAGCATGCACCATCGGGAACTCCTGGCTACTTGACTGACCGGTATTGGACACCAACAGCCACAGTGTAATTCGGAGTTCCCGACGGCGGCAGGGCCGTTAGTACCGGGAATGTGTAAATTCCTGGAAAATTCCCGGTCCCGATTCTGTGCGGAAAAGCAGCTGCTAGGAGTCGCCGCCGCCGGAGAAGCGCATCAGCAGGCCGAGCGCGATAATAACAACGCCCCAGGTGACCCCGAGGATGACCGTGAACCTGTTGAGGTTGCGTTCGGCCACGCCGGACGAGCTCAGGCCCGAGCTCATGCCGCCGCCGAACATGTCCGACAGACCGCCGCCCCGTCCCTTGTGGAGCAGGATGAGCAGCGTCAGCAGGAGGCTGGTGATGCCCAGGAGGATCTGCAGAATGACATGAAGAACGTCCACGACGGC
Organism: Arthrobacter sp. GW460-12-1-14-TSB2; assembly: GCF_059423525.1. Classification (NCBI taxonomy): domain Bacteria; kingdom Bacillati; phylum Actinomycetota; class Actinomycetes; order Micrococcales; family Micrococcaceae; genus Arthrobacter; species Arthrobacter sp. GW460-12-1-14-TSB2. Next base: position 189,825 of record NZ_JBWKYC010000001.1, on the reverse strand, counting down.
CTTTCAGAAGTTGATGATTGCGGGGGTCACGCCTGTGTCCGGACTAATCCGTCAGCAGGTGACTCTCGAACCTGACAATATTAGCAAACTCAGCGGGATCGAGGCTGGCCCCGCCCACCAACACGCCGTCGACGTCGCGTTCGTTGAGGATGGCCGCGGCGTTGTTGGCCTTGACCGAACCGCCGTAGAGCAGGCGGACCTTCGCGGCGACTTCGTCACCGAACAGGCTGACGAGTTCGGCCCGGATGGCAGCACACATTTCCTGGGCGTCCTGCGGTCCGGCAACCTCACCGGTGCCGATGGCCCAGACGGGCTCATAGGCGACCACGAGTTCAGCGGCTTCTTCAGCGGCAAGGCCCTCGACGTCGGCGCGGAGCTGGTCAAGGGTGTGCTGGACGTGCGTCCCGGCCTGCCGGATTTCCAGGCCCTCGCCGACGCAGAGCACCGGGGTGACGCCGTGGCGGAAGGCAGCCTTCACCTTGGCGTTCAGGACTTCGTCGGACTCGTTGTGGATGGTGCGCCGTTCGCTGTGGCCCACCAGGACGTACTTGCAACCCAGCTTGTTGAGGAACTGGCCGCTGATATCACCGGTGTAGGCACCCGAATCGAACTGCGACAGGTCCTGGCCGCCGTAGACGACCTCCAGTTCATCGCCCTGAACCAGGGTCTGGACGCCCCGAAGGTCGGTGAAGGGCGGGAAGACAGCAACTTCCGCGCGGCTGTAGTCATGCTTGGCATCAGACAGGGTCCAGGCCAGCTTCTGCAGCAGGGTGATGCCCTGGACGTGGTCCATGTTCATCTTCCAGTTGCCGGCGATGAGGGGCGTGCGGTCGAACTTGCCGTTCGTTGACGTTGTCACGTGTTCTCCAAAAAGTGCTTGTCCAAAAGGGGCTGGTGATGGAAACAGCCGGCAGGGCCCCCGGATATTTCAGCGGGGTGCCCTGCCGGCTGGAGGATCTAGCGGTCCAGGACGCTGAGTCCCGGCAGTTCCTTGCCTTCGAGGTACTCCAGGCTGGCGCCGCCACCCGTGGAGATGTGGCCGAACTGGTCGTCCGCGAAGCCCAGCGTACGGACGGCAGCTGCGGAATCGCCGCCGCCGACAACGGTGAAGGCATCCGCCTCAGTAAGGGCCTGCGCGATGGCACGGGTGCCGCCGGCAAATGCTTCGAACTCGAAGACACCCATGGGGCCGTTCCAGAACACGGTCTTGGCACCCTTGATCCGGCCGGCGAAGGCAGCCGCCGACTCGGGTCCGATGTCCAGGCCGATGCCCTGTGCTCCGAAGCTGCTGCCTTCGATGGCGTCAGCGCTGACCGTCTCGTGGTCGGCGTCGGCGGCGAACTTGGCCGCGACCACGACGTCCGTGGGCACGACGAACTCAGTGCCTGCGTCCGCCGCCCGCTTCAGGTAGTCCTGCACCACGGGGATCTGGTCTTCTTCCAGCAGGCTTCCGGCCACTTTGTGGCCCTCGGCTGCGAGGAAGGTGAACAGCATTCCGCCGCCTACCAGGATGGTGTCCGCCTTGCCGATCAGGTTGTCAATGACGGCGAGCTTGTCCGAGACCTTTGAGCCGCCGAGCACCACAACATAAGGCCGCTGGGTCTCCGTGGTGAGCTTGCGCAGCACCTCGACCTCGGTGTGCACGAGGTCGCCCTGGTACGACGGCAGCCGCGTGGCGACGTCGTACACGCTGGCGTGCTTGCGGTGGACGGCGCCGAAAGCATCATCAACAAACGCGCCGTTATCACCGGTCAATGCCACCAGCTCGTCCGCGAAGGCGCCGCGCTCGGCGTCGTCCTTGCTGGTCTCACGGGCATCGAAACGGACGTTTTCAAGAACCAGAGCTTCGCCGTCCTGCAGCGAAGCGGCAAGCTCCTTGGCCGAAGCACCAACGGTGTCCCCGGCCAGGGCGACCTTGAAGGACGCCAGCTCAGCCAGCCGCGTCACGGCGGGCTTGAGGGAGTATTTTTCTTCCGGGGCGCCCTTGGGGCGGCCGAGATGGGCTGTGACCAGCACGCGGGCACCGGCGTCCGTGAGCTTCGTCAGTACTGGCAGGGAGGCCTTGATGCGGCCGTCGTCAGTCACTTCAGAGCCGTCGAGCGGCACATTCAGGTCACTTCTGACCAGAATGTACCGCCCGCGGACACCATCAGCGATCAGTTCGTTGAGGGTGTGGAATGTCATGTGTCTAACCCTAGCCCAGCTTGGCTGCGACGAGCTCCGTGAGGTCGACAAGGCGGTTCGAGTAGCCCCATTCGTTGTCATACCAGGAAACAACCTTGACCTGGTTGCCGATGACCTTGGTCAAACCGGAGTCAAAGATCGACGATGCCGGGTCGCCCACGATGTCGGAGGAGACGATCGGCTCATCCGTGTAGGTCAGGAAGCCCTGGAGCGCGTCGGACTCGGACGCCTTCTTCAGCGCTGCGTTGACTTCTTCAACGGTGGTCTCGCGGGATACGGTGACCGTGAGGTCGGTGGCTGAACCGGTGGGGACGGGAACGCGGATGGCGTAGCCGTCCAGTTTGCCCTTGAGCTCGGGAAGAACCAGGCCGATGGCCTTGGCCGCACCGGTGGAGGTGGGGACCATGTTGATGGCGGCGGCGCGGGCACGGCGCAGGTCGTTGTGCGGGCCGTCCTGGAGGTTCTGGTCGGCGGTGTAGGCGTGGATGGTGGTCATCAGGCCACGCTCGATGCCGAACTCGTCGTTGACTACCTTGGCCAGCGGGCCGAGGCAGTTGGTGGTGCAGGAAGCGTTGGAGATGATGTGGTGCTTGGCGTTGTCGTACAGCTCGTGGTTCACGCCCATCACGATCGTGATGTCCTCGTCAGAGGCCGGGGCGGAGATCAGGACCTTCTTGGCGCCGGCGTCGATGTGCTTCTTCGCGGCAGCAGCCTTGGTGAAGAAACCGGTGGACTCGATAACGATGTCAACACCCAGCTCGCCCCAGGGGAGGTTGGCGGGATCGCGTTCGGCGAGAACCTTGACGACGTTGCCGTTGACGACGATGTTGCCGTCCTTGACCTCGATGGTCTCCTTCAGGCGGCCGCCCACGGAGTCGTACTTGAAGAGGTGGGCCAGCGCCTCGGGGCTGGTGAGGTCGTTGACTGCAACGATCTCGAGGTCAGCGCCCTGTGCGAGTGCTGCGCGGAAGTAGTTGCGGCCGATACGGCCAAAGCCGTTGATACCAATACGGGTCGTCACTTTTTCAGTCTCCTTGGTGCTTGTAGAAGCACAACTAGTTGAGCGGGCGTTCAAGCCAACTAACAGATCCCGCACGCCATTGGGCAGAGATGATTACCAGATCGGAGGGCGACCAGCCACATTGCTGAAGGCTAACCGCCTTCCGTGATCCATCTTACGTTTAAGTAGGTCGGCCCCCGCAAGTGCGGGGGCCGACCTTCCACGATTCGGTCCTAAACGGCCTAAATGTGAAGTTTGTTACAGGCGGGTGTCGTGTCTGTCACGCTTAGAGGGTGATGAGGCCCGTAGCGTTCTGGCGCGCACCGTCGAAGCGCTTGGCGACGTCGGCCCAGTTAACGATGTTCCAGAATGCCTTGACGTAGTCGGCCTTCACGTTGACGTAGTCCAGGTAGAAGGCGTGCTCCCACATATCGAGCATGAGCAACGGCGTGGTGCCGAGTGCAACGTTGCCCTGCTGGTCGTACAGCTGCTCGATGACGAGGTTTCCGCCGATGGGCTCGTAGGCGAGGAAGCCCCAGCCCGAACCCTGCAGGCCGAGCGCCGCAGCGCTGAACTGCGCGCGGAAGGCGTCGAAGGAACCGAAGGCATCGTCGATGGCCGCGGCCAGTTCACCCTCGGGCTTGTCGCCGCCGTCCGGAGACAGGTTGTTCCAGAACACGGAGTGGTTGACGTGGCCGCCGGTGTGGAAAGCCAGGTCCTTCGAAAGGCGGTTGATGTTGGCGAAGTCGCCCTTGTCGCGTGCCTCAGCCAGCTGGGCCAGCGCGTTGTTGGCGCCGGCCACGTATGCAGCGTGGTGCTTACTGTGGTGCAGCTCCATGATGCGGGCGGAGATGTGGGGCTCCAGCGCTGCGTAGTCGTAGCTAAGTTCAGGCAGTACGTACTCGGTCACAAATTCCTCCATTGTCGTGGACGGGTTGTCCGGTTTGCTAACTCTCGGATTGTGCATCCGGATGACTGGTCACCCGGAAATTTAGCGGGTTTCCGTTACCCGGTCTCGATTCTAGGGGCGCCGTTACTCGTCCAGCATTTCCGGCGTCACATTGGCCTCGGTCCCGGGGATCCCCAGGTCGAGGGCACGCTTGTCCGCCATCGCCAGGAGCCTGCGGATCCTGCCGGCAATGGCGTCCTTGGTCATGGGCGGATCTGCCAGCCGGCCAAGTTCGTCCAGGCTGGCCTGCTTGTGCGCCACCCGCAGTTCACCCGCGTATTTCAGGTGGTCCGGGACGTCGTCACCGAGGATCTCCAGGGCGCGGTCCACCCTGGCCCCGGCGGCCACAGCAGCCTGCGCCGAGCGGCGCAGGTTGGCGTCATCGAAGTTGGCCAGCCTGTTGGCCGTGGCCCGCACCTCTTTGCGCATGCGGCGTTCTTCCCAGACCATCAGGGCGTCGTGCGCGCCCATTCGCGTGAGCAGGGCGGCGATGGTATCGCCGTCCCGGATGACCACACGGTCCACTCCCCTGACTTCGCGGGCCTTAGCCTGGATGCCGAGGCGGCGGGCCGCACCAACCAGCGCCAGCGCCGATTCGGGCCCGGGACACGTCACTTCCATGGCGGAGGAGCGGCCCGGTTCGGTCAGCGAGCCGTGGGCCAGGAACGCCCCGCGCCACACGGCTTCCGCGTCGGCGGCGGAGCCGTTGACCACGGCCGAGGGCAGCCCCCGCACGGGACGGCCGCGGGCGTCCAGCAGACCGGTCTGGCGGGCGAGGGCTTCGCCGTCCCGCACCACCCGGACCACATACCGGTTGCCACGGCGGAGCCCGCCGCCGGAGACGACGATGATCTCGCTCTGGTGGCCGTAAACCTCCGCGATGGCCGCCCGGAGCCGGCGCGCCGTCGAAGCGAGGTCCACCTCCGCTTCGATCACGATCCGGCCCGAAATGATGTGGAGACCGCCGGCGAATCGCAGCATTGCGGAGACTTCAGCCTTGCGGACCGAGGACTTCTTAATGTCCAGGCGGGACAGTTCTTCCTTGACTGATGATGTCAGTGCCATGGCACCTTCCTAACTGTTCCCGAAAATATCGTGGTACGCCGTTGCCAGACGCAGGGGGTCGTGGATCGGACGGCGGCTCGACGCCCCTACTTTACCCAACACCACCTCGGCACCCAGCATCCCGGCGGCCCGCTTGAACTCTTCGACGTCCGGCACGGACACGGGGTCCGCGAGCACGACGTCGATGCTGAAGTCGGGCGCATAGCTGCGCAGCACATGCAGGTGGTCGGCGGCGGACATTCCGGAGGTCTCCTTGGTGTCCGTGGCTAGGTTCATGGTGAGGCACCGCCTCGCGGGCGTATCGGAAAGCGCCTGGCGCATCTCCGGCAGCAGCAGGTGCGGCAGTACGGAGGTGTACCAGGACCCGGGGCCGAGGATGACCCAGTCAGCCAGTTCGATGGCCGTCAGGGCTTCGACGCAGGCATGTGCCGATTCCGGCAGGAGCCGGACGCTTTCCAGAGAACCCGCCACCGCACACTTGGCCTGGCCTCGGACCGTCTCCAGGATGGACGTTCCGTCCGGGCCGGGCACCCGGACTTCGCCTTCGATCGTCAATGGTTCACTGGACATGGGCAGTACCTGTCCGCGGGCACCGAGCAGCGCGCCGGCCCACTTCAGGCCGCCCACGGTGTCACCCAGCAGCTCCCAGAGGGTGACGATGAGCAGGTTGCCCATGGCGTGGTCGTCAAGGGAACCGCCGCGGCCTGCCCCCGGCTTGAAGCGGTGTTGCATGACGTCCCGCCAGGTCCGGCCCCAGTCGGTGTCGTCACACAGTGCCGTCAGTGCCATCCGGAGGTCGCCGGGCGGGAGGACACCGTACTCCTCGCGCAGGCGGCCGGAGGACCCGCCGTCGTCCGCTACGGTGACGATGGCGGTCAGGTCGGAGGTGAGCAGGCGAAGGGCGGACAGCGAAGCGGAGAGCCCGTGGCCCCCGCCGAGGGCGACGACGGACGGCCCTTTGTCCAGCTGCCCGCCGATGGTCCCGCCGGCAGGCGGAACCAGGGGCAGCGGCCCGGTAAGCAGTCCCATTACTCCCGGCCCAGATCCCGATGCGTGGTGGTCACAGTGACCCGGGGATACTGTGCGAGCTTCTTTGACAGCTCCATCGCGACCGCGACCGACCGGTGCTTGCCGCCGGTGCAACCCACGGCGATGGTGGCGTAGTGCTTGTTCTCCCGGCGGTAGCCGTCCAGCACAGGCTCGATGGCCAGGACGTAGCGGTCCACGAAGCTCTTGACCCCTTCGGCCTCAAGGACGTAGTCGCTGACGTCCTTGTCCAGGCCCGTGTGCGGGCGGAGCTGCGGAACCCAGTGCGGATTCGGGATGAAGCGCGCGTCGACCACGAAGTTCGCATCCACCGGCAGGCCGTACTTGAAGCCGAAGCTCATGACATTGAGCCGCAGGGCCACGGGGCCGGTTTCACTGAAGAGTTCAGTGATGGCCGTGGCCAGCGCGTGGACGTTGAACTCGGAGGTGTCCAGCACAATGTCTGCGGAATCGCGGAGTTCATGCAACAGCTCCCGCTCCGCGGCGATGCCGTCGAGGATCCGTCCGCCTTCCTGGAGCGGGTGCGGACGGCGGCCCTGCTCGAAACGGCGGACCAGGACATCGTCATTGGCGTCCAGGAACAGGACGCGGAACGTGACACCGCTCGCCTCAAGGGTTTTCAGCGCGGTCCGGATATCAGTGAAGAGCGCCTTGCTGCGGACGTCCACCACCACGGCGAGCTTGGGTATGGACTGCGGGGCGTGGGACACAAGCTCAGCCAGGGTGCCGAGCATCTGCGGCGGAAGGTTCTCCACCACATACCAGCCATGGTCCTCGAGGGCGTCCGCAGCGGTGCTGCGTCCTGCCCCGGACATACCCGTCACGACGAGCAGCTCCGCTTCAACGGGCCTGACGGGCGTCATGCCGTCCTGTTCCGCTTCGGATCCTGCCGTTGACTCTGCCATGAGCAATGCCCCATTCCTGCTGTGTAATTCGACGCAACCGCGCGTTCCGCTTCAGGTCCTTACCCTAGCTAAGTTTCAATGATTTCGCCGGTGGTCATGTTGATTGCCGGCGCTTCCGCCCCCGAGGCTGCGGCAGCGCTGCTGAAATGGCTGACAATGGCGTCCGCCAGCGAGGGTCCGATGCCCTTGGCTGTGGCCAGTTCGGCCGCACTCGCTGTGCGGATGCTCTTGACGGAGCCGAACTGTGCCAGCAGTGCTTTGCGTTTGGCCTCGCCCAGGCCCGGGACGCTGTCCAGGGCCGAAACCGTCATGGCCTTGCCGCGCTTCTGGCGGTGGAACGTGATGGCGAAGCGGTGGGCTTCATCGCGGATGCGCTGGAGCAGATAGAGTCCCTCGGACGTCCGCGGCAGGATCACCGGGAAATCACTGTCCGGGAGCCAGACCTCTTCAAGGCGCTTGGCCAGGCCGACCACGTAGACGTCCTCGATCCCGAGCTCCGCCAGGGCACGTGCGGCGGCATTGACCTGGGGCTTGCCGCCGTCCACCACCACAAGGTTGGGCGGGTAGGCGAATTTTGCCCGCGGGGCGGGGGTGGTGGTGTCCTGCATGGAAGCGACGGCCAGGGCCTCAAGCGCGGCCTGGTGGCCGGGAAGTTTCGCCGCTTCCGCATGAGCCTCCTGCTCCTGGAGGTAGTTCCGGAAACGCCTCGTGAGAACGTCGTGCATGGCAGCCGTGTCGTCCGTGGCTGCCGCGCCGGTGATGGAGAATTTGCGGTAGTCGGACTTCTTGGGAAGGCCGTCTTCCACCACCACCATGGAGGCCACCACGTTGGTCCCCTGCACGTGGGAGATGTCGAAGCACTCGATGCGGAGCAGCGCCACAGGTAGGTCGAGGGCTTCCTGGAGTTCCTGCAGGGCCAAGGACCGGTTGGTCAGGTCTCCGGCCCGGCGCGACTTGTGCAGCTTCAGTGCATGCTCGGCGTTTTCCCGCACCGTGGACATGAGCGCTGCCTTGTCGCCGCGGCGCGGGACCCGGATGTCCACCTTCGCGCCCCGCAGGCCGGAAAGCCACTGGGCGAGTTCGTTTGCGTTGCTCGGCTCTTCGGGCACCAGGACTTCGCGGGGCATCCGTCCCTGCGTTTCACCTTCTTCGCCATAGACCTGCTGGAGCAGGTGCTCGACGAGGTCCGGCGTCGTGAAGTCTTCGACCTTCTCCACCACCCAGCCGCGCTGGCCGCGCACGCGGCCGCCCCGGACATGGAACACCTGCACGGCTGCCTCCAGCTCGTCCTCATGCAGCGCGAAGATATCGGCGTCAGTGTCCTCCGCGAGGACCACGGCGTTGCGTTCGAAGACCTTCCGGAGGGCGATGATGTCGTCCCGGACCCGGGCGGCACGCTCGTAGTCAAGCTCGGCAACAGCCGCGGCCATGTCCTTTTCCAGCCGCCCGATGAAGCGTTTGGCTTCGCCGCCCATGAAGGAACAGAAGTCCTCCGCCAGTGCCCGGTGTTCCTCCGGCGTCACCCGGCCGACGCACGGCGCGGAGCATTTGTCGATGTAGCCGAGCAGGCAGGGCCGCCCGCTCGCCTGCGCCCGCTTCAGGACCCCGGGGCTGCAGCTGCGGACCGGGAAGACACGCAGCAGCGTGTCCATGGTTTCGCGAATGGCTCCGGCGGTGTACGGGCCGAAGTAGCGAGTGCCCTTGCGGCGTTCTCCGCGCAGCACCTGCACGCGGGGGAACTTCTCCCCCATGGTGACCGCGAGGTAAGGGTAGGTTTTATCGTCGCGGAAAACGACATTGAACCGGGGCTTGAATTCCTTGATCCAGGTGTACTCCAGCTGGAGCGACTCAAGCTCACTTCCGACGACCGTCCACTCCACACTGCTGGCAGCGTGGACCATGGCGTACGTCTTCGGCAGCAGCCCTCCGGGATTGGCGAAGTACGAGTTCAGGCGGGAGCGCAGGCTTTTGGCCTTGCCGACATAGATGACCCGGCCGTGCGGATCCCGGAAGCGGTACACGCCCGGGTTGGTTGGAATCTCACCCGTTTGGGGTCGGTAACTAGCTGGATCTGCCACGATTCAAGTCTACTGACGCTGCAGGGGACTTCCGGACAAAGGGACTTCCCTGCAATGATCTTCCCGCCGGCAGACTCCCGGCCGGGGGCCTCCGGCCGGCGGCCGAAGGCGCTACTCCGCGGCCTTGCTTTGGTTGTAGCTGGTGGAACGCTCCTGGCCGCTGAGCTCTGCAATGGCGTCCATGATGCGGTCCGTGACCTGGCGCCGCGCCGGCAGTGAGTGGTCCGGTCCCGTCTTTTCGAAGTACAGCGGCTCGCCCACCTTCATGGTGAAGTGCTGCGGCTTCACGCCGTTCTGCCCGGCGGGCTGGAGGTCTTCGGTGCCGATGAGGCCGACGGGAATCACGGGCGCTCCGGTGGTCAGGGCAAGCCAGCCGACGCCGGTGCGGCCACGGTATAGGATGCCGTCCCTGGACCGCGTGCCTTCCGGGTAGATGCCGATGCCTTTCCCGGCCTCGAGGATGTCCAGCAGCGTCTTGAGGGCTGCCACGCTCGCAGCCTGCTCCCCTCGCTCCACCGGAATGGAGCCTACGGATTCGAAGAAGGACTTCATGACCTTCCCCTTCACACCGCCCGTGGTGAAGTATTCGGCCTTGGCGAAGAAGGCCACCGGACGTGGCATGAGCGCTTGCACGATCACGCTGTCCAGGAAGGAGAGGTGGTTTGGCGCCACGATGAACGGTCCCTCCTTGGGGACGTTTTCCAGGCCGATGACGGTGGGCCGGCAGGTTCCGGAGATCAGCGTGCGGGTGGTCCAGCGGATTGCATCAAACAGTGCCATCGTTGCGCACCTCGCTTAGGGCAGCGGCGCGTACGGCATCCATGCTTTCAACCACCGCGACGAGGTCTGTTGTGGAGTGCACGATAGCCACGGCGCCGGCCTCATGCAGTTCGCCGTCGGGAGCGAATCCCCAGCTGACGCCGATGCAGTCCAGCCCGTTGGCCATGGCGCCGGCCACGTCCTGGGCGCGGTCCCCCACCATGACGGCATGTTGTGTGCGGAGATCGGACATGGCGGCGGCAATGATCTCCGTCTTTCCGCGCGGGGCGTTGGTGTGGGCGGCCTCATCGGCCGCCGAACCGCGGATGAAGCCGAATGAGGCCGCGATGCCATGGTGGTCCAGCACGATCCGCGCGAGCCCTTCCGGCTTCTGCGTGGCAACGGCAATCGGACGGCCCGCGACGGCGTAGCTTTCGAGGAGTTCCCGGATGCCCGGGTACAGGCGGCTCTGGGCGATGCCGGTCTCAAGGTAGTACGCCCGGTACAGGCGGATGACCTCCGCCAGCTGCTCCTGCGGAACTCCTGCGATATGGAGGAGGGAGTCGCTGAGTTTCGGACCGATCATCGCGTCCAGTTGGGCCTGGGCAGGGACCCTGATGCCGAGTTCGGTAAGGGCCGCGGAGATTCCGCCCGTTATTCCCCCCGCCGGATCGACAAGAGTGCCGTCCAGGTCGAAGATCACGGGCACTGTTGAAAGGGTCACCGGCTTAGTTTCCCACAACTGCGCGAATGGCTGAAACTCGCATTCCCCGGCGGGAATACTTCTTCCCGCCGGATCAGCAAGCTCCAGCCATTCAGCGTGCTTGGGACTCCGGCTAGCTGAGGATCTCCGCCAGGAACGAGGCCGTGTAGCTCGTGGTGGACTTCGCGACCTGTTCGGGGGTGCCGGTTGCGATGATCTGTCCGCCGCCGGAACCGCCGTCGGGCCCAAGGTCCACGATCCAGTCCGCGCTCTTGATGACGTCGAGGTTGTGCTCAATGGTGATCACGGTATTGCCCTTGTCCACCAGGCCCTGGAGGACCATGAGGAGTTTGCGGATGTCTTCGAAGTGCAACCCTGTGGTGGGCTCGTCCAGGACGTAGATGCTGCGGCCGTTGGACCGCTTCTGGAGTTCAGCAGCCAGCTTGACGCGCTGGGCTTCACCGCCGGACAGCGTGGTGGCGGGCTGCCCCAGCCGCACATAGCCAAGGCCGACGTCCACCAGCGTGCGGAGGTGGCGGGCGATCGGGGTGAAGGCGGCGAAGAAGTCCGCCCCCTCCTCGATGGGCATGTCCAGGACATCTGCGATGGTCTTGCCCTTGTAGTGGACTTCCAGGGTTTCCCGGTTGTACCGGGCGCCGTGGCAGACCTCGCAGGGCACGTAGACGTCCGGCAGGAAGTTCATTTCGATCTTCAGGGTGCCGTCGCCGGAGCAGGCCTCGCAGCGCCCGCCCTTCACGTTGAACGAGAACCGCCCGGGCTGGTAGCCGCGGACTTTGGCTTCGGTGGTCTCGGCGAAGAGCTTGCGGATGTTGTCGAACACACCGGTGTACGTGGCGGGGTTGGAACGCGGAGTCCGGCCGATGGGGCTTTGATCGACGTGCACCACCTTGTCCAGGTGCTCAAGGCCCTGCACGGCCTTGTGCCGTCCGGCCACCTGCTTGGCGCCGTTGAGCTTGTTGGCCAGCACCTTGTAAAGGATTTCGTTGACCAGCGTGGACTTGCCGGAACCGCTCACGCCGGTCACCGCCGTCAACAAACCCAGCGGGAAGGCGGCATCCACATTGACCAGGTTGTTTTCCCGGGCTCCGATGACCTTGAGCTCACGCTTCTTGTCGTACTTGCGCCGCTTCTTGGGAATTTCGATTTTCTTCCGGCCGGAAAGGTAGTCACCGGTGAGGGACTCCGTGTTTTCCAGGAGTTCCTTGTACGAACCGGAATGCACCACCTGGCCGCCGTGTTCGCCGGCGCCGGGTCCGATGTCGACCACCCAGTCGGCCTCCTGGATGGTGTCTTCGTCGTGCTCCACCACGATGAGGGTGTTGCCGAGGTCGCGCAGGCGGGTGAGCGTTTCGATCAGCCGCCGGTTGTCCCGCTGGTGCAGGCCGATGGACGGTTCGTCCAGGACGTAGAGGACGCCGACCAGGCCGGAACCGATCTGGGTGGCCAGCCGGATGCGCTGCGCTTCGCCGCCGGACAGTGTGCCGGAGGGACGCTCCAGGTTCAGGTACTCCAGCCCGACGTCCAGGAGGAAGGTCAGTCTCGCCTGGATTTCCTTCAGGACCTGGTGGGCAATCTGGGCTTCACGGCCGGTCAGCACCAAGGTGTCCAGGAAGTGCGCGCATTCACGCATGGGCATGGCGGCGACCTCGGCAATGGACTTGCCGTTGATCAGCACGGAGAGCGAGGCCGGGTTGAGGCGGGCGCCGTTGCAGGCCGGGCACGGAATCTGCCGCATGTACTCTTCGTACCGGTCGCGGGCCGAGTCCGAGTCCGTTTCCACGTGCTTGCGGTGCACGTACTGGATGACGCCCTCGAAGCCGGTGCTGTACTTGCGCTCCCGGCCGAAGCGGTTGCGGTACTGCACCACGACCTTGTGGTCCTTGCCGTGCAGCACGGTCTGCCGGATGTCCTTCGGCAGCTTCTGCCACGGCGTGGTCATCGAGAAGCCAAGCTCCTTGGCCAGCCCTGACAGCAGCCGGTTCCAGTACTCGCTGGTCGCCGTGCCGAGCGACCATGGCGCGATGGCGCCCTCACCCAGGGAGAGCTCGCCATTGGGAATGATGAGTTCCTCGTCAACTTCCAGCTTGGTGCCGATGCCGCTGCAGGCGGAGCACGCGCCGAAGGGGTTGTTGAAGGAGAACGAGCGGGGTTCGATTTCGTCGATGGCAAGAGGGTGCTCGTTGGGGCACGCGAGGTGCTCGGAGAACGCGCGGACCCGTTCCGGATCCCCCGCTTCGAGGTCCACGAACTCCGCCAGGACGCGGCCCTCGGCCAATCCGAGTGCGGTTTCCACGGAGTCGGTCAGGCGCTGGCTGATGCCCTCCTTGACCACGAGCCGGTCCACCACCACTTCGATGGTGTGCTTGAACTGCTTGCCGAGCTTGGGCGGGTCGCTGAGCTGGATCAGCTTGTCATCCACCCTGGCCCGTGAGTAGCCCTTGGCCGTGAGTTCCTTGAAGAGCTCCACGAATTCGCCCTTGCGCCCGCGGACAACGGGAGCAAGCACCTGGAAGCGCGTGCCTTCCGGCAGTTCCAGTAGCTGGTCCACGATCTGCTGCGGGGTCTGCTTGGCCACTTGCTCCCCGCAGATCGGGCAGTGCGGACGGCCCACGCGGGCCCAGAGCAAACGCATGTAGTCGTAGATCTCGGTGATGGTGCCCACCGTGGACCGCGGGTTCTTGCTGGTCGATTTCTGGTCGATGGAGACAGCCGGGGACAAGCCTTCGATGAAGTCCACGTCCGGTTTGTCCACCTGCCCCAGGAACTGCCGTGCGTACGCAGACAGGGATTCCACGTAGCGGCGCTGGCCCTCGGCGAAGATCGTGTCGAACGCCAGGGACGATTTTCCGGATCCGGACAGGCCGGTGAAAACGATCATCGAGTCCCGCGGCAGGTCCAGGTCCACGTTCCGCAGATTGTGCTCCCGTGCCCCTTTCACGATGAGCCGGGAAAGGTCAGGGCGCGCCGGTTTTCCCTGGTTCAGGGGGACGACGGCGGGGCGGGCATCAACGGCTGGTTCTTCAGCTACGGCTTTAGGCACTCACTAATGCTAATCGAAAACTTCTTCGAATTTCTATTGAGGGCGCCTATTCGGCGTCGTACGCGGCTGCCAGCAGCTGCACCGCCTCCGCGAAGCTGGCGCCCTGCGCCTTTGCCGCCGTGGCGAATTCGGCCGCAGCCGCGGTCAGGGAGGTCCAGGCCTCGTCCCGGGCGCAGACGATGGTTCCGTGCCTGCCGCGGGTGGCGACGACGCCTGCCGCCTCCAGTTCCTTGTAGGCGCGGGCCACGGTGTGCGGCGCCACGCCCAGTGCTGCGGCAAGGCTGCGCACGGCGGGCAGCCTCGTCCCGGGGGCAAGGGTGCCGCTGTCCGCCCGTTCGATGATGTTCAGCCGCAGCTGTTCGAAGAGCGGCACGGTACTGCCCTGATTCGGCTTCCAGGTCCCCGGAAATTCCTGCCCGCCGCTCACAGGCCGGACTCCGGCGCGCGCAAGGTCTCTTCCCCGCCGGCAAACTGTGCGGCGTACAGCCTGCCGTAATGGCCGTTGGCCGCCAGCAGCTGTTGGTGGTTCCCTTGCTCTACGATTCGTCCGTGGTCCATGACCAGAATTAGATCAGCGTCCCGCACGGTGGACAAACGGTGGGCGATGACGAAGCTGGTCCGTCCCCGCCTCAGCCGCTGCATTGCCTGCCGGATCTGCACCTCTGTGCGCGTGTCGACGGAGCTCGTCGCCTCGTCCAGGATCAGGATGCTCCGGCCGGCGAGGTGGGCGCGGGCAATGGTGATGAGCTGCCGCTGGCCCTGGCTCAGGGTGTCGCCGTCGTTGCCCAGCACGGTCGCATAGCCGTCCGGAAGGGCCCTCACGAAGTGGTCCACCAAGGTTGCTTCGGCAGCTTCGAGAATGTCTGCCTCGCTCGCGCCGGGACGGCCGTATTCAATGTTCTCCCTGATGGAGCCGGTGAACACCCAGGCGTCCTGCAGCACCATTCCGATCAGGGAGCGCAGCTCGTCGCGGGAGCGCCCGGTGATGTCTACGCCATCAATGGTGATCCGGCCGGAGTCGAGATCATAGAACCTCATGAGCAGGTTCACCATGGTGGTCTTGCCCGCACCGGTATGGCCCACGATCGCGACGGTCTGCCCGGGTTCGGCGGTGAAGGACAGTTCTTTGACCACCGGCACGTCACGGCTGTAGCCGAAGGTGACGGCGTCGAACACCACCCGGCCGGCGGTGACGCCACCGGTAACGCCGTCTGGACCGGCCTCGGCCGGACCGGCGTCGGGCGGGTCGGCCTCGGCCGTGTCCTCACCCGTGCCGTCGCGTGGAATCTCCGGCGCGTCCAGCAAGGCAAACACGCGTTCAGCCGACGCCACGCAGGACTGGATCAGGGTCAGCATGCCGCCGATCTGGCCGATCGGCTGGCTGAAAAGCCTGCTGAACTGGATGAAAGCCTGGACCCCGCCGATGGTCATGGCACCTGTCGTGACCTGCAGGGCCCCCACCACGGCCACCGCAATGTAATTGAGATTTGAAACAAACACCAGCAGGGGCTGCACGGCGCCGGAAACGTACTGGGCACGTGCGCTGGTCCGGAAAAGCCTGTCATTGCTGTTAGTGAAGACCTCGGTGGCCATCCCCTGCCGGCCGAAAGCCTTAAGAACCTCGTGCCCCGTGATGTACTCCTCCAGGTGCGCGTTGAGCTCACCCGTGGTGGTCCACTGCTCGGAAAAGTGCGCCTGGGACCTGCGGGCGATCAACACAGTCACCACCGTGGAAAACGGCACGGTCACCAGGGCAATGACCGCCAGGAGCGGCGAAAGCCACAGCATCATGGACAACGCGCCGAGGAGCATCAGCACCGACAGGATCAGCTGGTTCAGCAACTGGTTCATTGCCTGCGAGATGTTATCGACGTCGTTCGTTGCCCGGCTGAGGACGTCGCCGCGCCGCTGCTCGTCGAAATGCGCGGACGGTAGCCTCGCCAGTTTGTCCTCCACCGCGGCCCGCAGCCCGTAGCTCACCCGTTGCACCGCAAGGGCGGTGACCGCTCCCTGGACCCAGCTGAACACCGACGCACCGATATACATCACCGCCACGATCACCAGCAGTGCGGCCAGCTGCTGTTCGTTGAAGGTCCCTCCAAAAACACCTTCAACCACGACGTCGGTGGCGTCACCCAGCAGCTTGGGGGCCGACACGTTGAGCGCAACAAACGCACATGTGGCACCCACAGCTGCGAGCATGCGCCATTTAACTGGCCGGAGCAGTCCAAGGAGGCGCCTCCCGGCGGCCCAGGCACCCGCACCCGCTCCGGCCACCGCCGTTGTCGGTGTTGTCGTGTTTGTGGTGGCTGTGCTCATAGCCGGCCTCCCAACGCGAGCTGAGAGGCGGCGATTTCCTGGTAGACCGTCGAGGTGCGCATGAGTTCGGTATGCGTCCCCTGGGCAACGAGCCTGCCCTGGTCCAGCACCAGGATGAGTCCGGCGTCAAGGATGGTGGCGATGCGCTCCGCCACGATGATGACGGTGGACCGGTGCGTGAGCGGGACGAGGGCCTGGCGGAGGCGGGCATCCGTGGCGTAGTCCAGCGCCGAAAGGCTGTCGTCAAAAAGGTACACGGGAGCGTCCCGGAGCAGAGCGCGGGCGATGCACAGCCGTTGGCGCTGCCCGCCGGAAAGGTTTGTTCCCCCCTGGCTTACGGGGCTATGGATACCGTCCGGGAGGTCTCGCACAAAGTCCTCTGCCTGGGCGGTGCGGAGCGCGCGAAGGAGGTCGTCGTCGCTGGCTTCCGGGGCCGCTATCCTCAGGTTCTCTGCCACGGTACCGGAAAAGAGGTAGGCACGCTGGGGCACCAGAGACAGGCTGTCCCGCAGGAAATGCAGCGGAAGTGATTTGACGTTGTGGCCGCCGATCAGCACCTCCCCGGAAGTGGTTTCCAGGAACCGGGGCAACAGGTTGAGCAGCGTTGACTTTCCGCTGCCCGTGGAACCGATGATGGCGGTGATTGTGCCCGGCGAAGCAGTGAAACTGATGCGGTCCAGCACAGCTGCTTCCGCTCCGGGGTAGGCAAAAGTGACATTGCGGAATTCCACCGTTCCGCCGGGGGTGCGCCGCGCGTGCGGCAGTCCGGCCCGGGAAATCGGCGGATCCGCGATCGCGGGCCGGGTGTCCAGCACGGCCTGGATCCGCTCAGCGCACACGGCGGCGCGGGGAGCCGTCATCAGTACGTACATCGCCATCATGATGGCGATGAGGATCTGCAGGATGTAGGCGATGAAGGCCGTCAACGAGCCGAGCTGCATATCCCCGGCCTGGATCCGGTGGCCGCCGAACCACACCACGCCCACCGATGACAGGTTCACCACGATCATGATCAGCGGCAGCATCGTTGCCACCAGCAGCGCTGACTGCAGGTTGTTGCGGGTCAGTCCACGGTTGACGACGGCGAAGCGGTGCGCCTCGTGCGCTTGGCGGACGAAGGCGCGGATGACGTTGGCTCCGATGATCTGTTCGCGCAGCACCCTGCTGATGCGGTCGATCAGGACCTGGCCCTCCCGGTACAGGGGCACGAGCCGGCGCACGATCACGAACATGATGAGCACCAGCACGGGAATGATGGCCACCACAATGCCGGACAGCACCACGTCCTGGTTGAGGGCCAGCACGATTCCGCCGATTCCCATTGCGGGAGCGGCCACGAGCATGGTGAAGACCAGCACGGCCAGCGCCTGGATCTGCTGGACATCATTGGTGGCACGGGTGACCAGGCTGGGTACGCCGAAGGCGCCGACCTCCTGTGAGGAGAGCGACTGGACTTTGGCGAAGAGTTCCTTGCGGAGCTGGTGGCCGAGTTTCATGGCCACGTTGGCGCTGAAGTACCCGGCAGCAAGGGCAGCCGCCACTTGGACGGCGGCTATTCCGGCCATCCAGCCGCCCAGCCGAAGGATAAGGTCGGTGTTCCCCTTGACGATTCCGTCATCGATGACGGCGGCATTGAGCGTGGGCAGCAACAGGTTGGCCGTGGTCTGGACAAGCTGCAGCAGCACGATGGCCAGCACCACCGGCTTATGCTCGGCGAGCAGCCGCAGCATCATGCCTCGGAGCACCGCACCTCCCCCCGCCGGGACGGCATGTCAGCCCCGTTTCCGCGCGACTGCGAAGATCCTCCGGAACGGAAAGACGGTGCCGTGGGCGGTGGCAGGATAGGCGTCCCTGAGCAGCGCCGAATATTCGGCTTCGAATTCCGCGGCCTCGGCCGGGGCGAGCGCCGACAGCACAGGCCGCAGTCCTGCACCCCTGACCCATTCCAGGACCGGATCCGGTCCGTGGAGAACCTGCTGGTAGGTGGTCTCCCAGGCGTCAGCGTCGCAGCCGGCGTCGAGCATGATGTTCAGGTACCCGGCGGGTTCAGCCACTGCGTCGTCGTGGCGCAGGATGCCGCCGAGCGTATCCTTCCAACGGCCGGACTCGGCGAGTTGCCTCATCAGCACATGCGAGGGCGAACGGAAATTTCCGGGAACCTGAAGGGCGAACCAGGCGCCGGGCCTGAGTGCCTCGAGCCAGCCGGCCAGCAAGGCGGCGTGGCCGGGGACCCATTGGAGGGCCGCGTTGGACACCACCACGTCCGTTTGTTCCGAGGGCATCCATTCGGTGATGTCCTGCAGCGCGAAGGAAAGGTTGCCGGACCGCGCCTGGTCCGCTGCCTGCCGCAGCATCTCGGCGGAGGAGTCTATTCCCACGACGTCGGCCTCGGGCCAGCGCTCTGCGAGGGTGGCCGTCAGGTTGCCGGGGCCACAGCCGAGGTCCACCACGTGCCGGGGCTTCTCAGCAAGGACCCGGGCTGTGAGGTCGAAATACGGCCTGTCGCGATGGTTCCCGAACTCCACATACTTCGCAGGATCCCACTTCAAAGACGCCCTCCAATGACTCGTGCTGTTGCCGTCAGGCCGAGCCTAGCCCGGCCCGGCCCCGCGACCAAGGAAGAACCACCCATTGGCGGCGGGCACTAAGCTTGAAAGCAATGAAACTCGTTGAGCAGCTCCCTGTCCCGGCCGAACGCACCTCCAGCGGGACGGACCATGATCCGGACGAGCTCTACACCCGCTTCGTCGAATGGACGGAAAGCCGCGGACTGTCCCTCTACGCCGCCCAGGATGAAGCCATCATGGAGCTGGCATCCGGGGACAACGTCATTCTGGCCACTCCGACGGGTTCGGGCAAGTCCCTGGTGGCGATCGCCGCGCACTTCCAGGCCATGGCGAGGGGCGACCGCAGCTACTACACGGCTCCCATCAAGGCCCTTGTCTCGGAGAAGTTCTTCGCCCTGTGCGAGATCTTCGGGGCCGAAAACGTCGGCATGATCACGGGTGACTCCGGGGTCAACCAGGACGCCCCCATTATCTGCTGCACCGCTGAAATCCTTGCCAACATCGCCCTGCGCGAGGGCGCCGGAGCGGACCTGGGCGCAGTGATCATGGACGAGTTCCACTTCTACTCCGACCCCCAGCGGGGCTGGGCCTGGCAGGTACCGCTGCTGGAGCTCCCGCAGGCGCAGTTCCTGCTGATGTCCGCCACGCTGGGTGACGTCAGCCGCTTTGAGACCGGCCTCACCGAGTTGACGGGGCGTCAGACGACGACCGTCAGTTCTGCTGAACGCCCGATTCCATTGCACTACTACTACGAGCAGACGCCGGTCCACGAGACCTTGGAGGAGCTGCTCTCCACAAAACAGGTCCCGGTTTATGTGGTCCATTTCAGCCAGCTTGAGGCGATCGACCGCGCGCAGAACCTGATGAGTATCAATGTCTGCACCCGCGAGGAGAAGGACAAGATCGCGGAACTCATTGCCGGTTTCCGGTTCGCGGCCGGCTTCGGAAAGACCCTGAACCGGCTGGTGCGGCACGGCATCGGCGTGCACCACGCCGGCATGCTGCCCAAGTACCGGCGGCTGGTGGAACAGTTGGCGCAGGCCGGCCTGCTCAAGGTCATCTGCGGGACGGACACACTCGGCGTGGGCATCAACGTGCCCATCCGCACCGTCCTGCTCACCGCCCTGAGCAAGTACGACGGCGTCCGCACCCGGCTGCTGAACTCGCGCGAGTTTCACCAGATCGCGGGGCGCGCGGGCAGGGCCGGCTACGACACCGCCGGCACTGTGGTGGTGCAGGCTCCCGAGCACGTGATCGAAAACGTCAAGGCGATGGCCAAGGCCACTGCCAAATTCGGCGATGACCAGAAGAAGCTCCGCCAGGTGGTCAGGCGGAAGCCGCCGGAGGGCTTCGTGTCCTGGGGCGAGCCCACCTATAACCGTCTGGTGGACTCCGTCCCGGACCCGCTGACGTCAAGCTTCACCGTCACGCACGCCATGCTGATGAACCTGATGGAACGGCCCGGTGACCCGTTCAAGGCCGCCCGGCGGCTGCTCACGGAAAACCACGAACCCCGCAGTTCCCAGCTGCAGCTGATGAAGAAGGCCCTGGGCATCTACCGGGAACTTCTGGCCGCCGGAGTGGTGGAGCGGATTCCGCCCGAGGAACAGGGCCCCGATGGCAGGACCGTCAGGCTCACGGTCCACCTGCAGGCCAACTTCGCGCTGAACCAGCCGCTCTCGCCGTTTGCACTGGCCGCGCTCGAGCTCCTGGACCCGGAGTCGCCGTCGTACGCCCTGGACGTGGTGTCCGTGATCGAATCCACGCTGGAAAAGCCCCGGCAGATCCTGTCTGCCCAGCAGAAGAAGGCCCGCGGCGAAGCCATCGCCGCCATGAAGGCCGACGGCATTGAATACGACCAGCGCATGGCCATGCTGGAGGACGTCACCTACCCCCAGCCGCTCGCGGAAATCCTGGGCGAGGCCTTCGACGTCTACCGAAAGGCCGCACCCTGGATCGGCGACTTCGAGCTTGCCCCCAAGTCCGTGGTCCGGGACATGTACGAGCGGGCCATGAACTTCGGCGAATTCGTCCAGTTTTACGGGCTGGCGCGTTCCGAGGGCATTGTGCTGCGGTACCTCGCCGACGGTTTCAAGGCGTTACGCCAGACGGTTCCGCAGGACTCCCTGCGGGAGGACCTCGAGGACCTGATTGCCTGGCTGGGCGAGCTGGTCCGGCAGGTCGATTCGAGCCTCCTGGACGAATGGGAGGAGCTGACCTCCGGCGCCGCACCGACGCCGCACGACGCTCCCCCGCCCCCGCCGCCGTCGCTGACGTCCAACATCCGGGCCTTCCGCGTGATGGTCCGCAACGAGATGTTCCGGCGCGTGGAGCTTTTCGCCGACGAGGCGGCCACGGAGCTCGGCGAACTCGACGCCGCTGCCGGCTGGGACGCCGACCGCTGGGAGGACGTCCTGGACGACTACTTTGACGAACACAACGACATAGGCACGGGACCGGACGCCCGGGGGCCGGGCCTGCTGATCATCACCGAAGAGCCGGGGAAGTGGAAGGTCCGGCAGATCTTTGACGATCCCGCCGGCAACCACGACTGGGGGATCTCGGCGGAGGTGGACCTGGAGGCCTCCGACGAAACCGGAACCGCAGTGGTCCGGGTAACGGACGTGAACCGGCTGTAGTCGCTAGTAAACTCGAATGATGAGTGCAATCCGGCCCGCCACCGTTGAAGATGTCCCCGTCATCCTGCAGATGATCCACGAACTGGCTGTCTACGAGAAGGAACCCGACGCCGTCCGGAACACACCGGAAATGCTCGCCGGGGTCCTGTTCGGCGAGAACCCGAGGGTCTTTGCCGCCATGGCCGAGAACGAAGCCGGCGAGGTCCGGGGCTTCGCGCTCTGGTTCCTGAACTATTCCACCTGGGAAGGTGTCCACGGGATCTACCTCGAGGACCTGTATGTGACTCCGGAGGCGCGCGGCGAGGGCCACGGCAAGGCGCTGCTGCAGCACCTGGCGGCCACCGCCGTCGACCGCGGTTATGCACGGGTTGAGTGGAGCGTCCTGGACTGGAACGAACCGTCCATAAACTTCTACAAGAAACTGGGCGCATTCCCCATGGAGGAATGGTCAACATTCCGGCTGACCGGGGAAGCCCTCGAGTCGTTCGGGACCGCCCGTGAGGCGCACGTCCTTGGCTGATCTTCCGATGACCGGACTGGCTGCCGTGGGGATGTTGGAGGCTGCCGCTGCCGCCGATGTGCCGGCTGTCCCCCACACGGTCAGAGCACGGCACGAGTACCGCGGAATGCGGACGGCCGAGCACTTTTTCGAGGTGCCGCTTGACCACTTCAATGGGGGTGCCGGGGAGACGATCACCGTTTTTGCGCGGGAGTACGTCTCCGCTGACCACAGCGAGGAAGACGCCGCCAGGCTTCCCTGGCTGCTCTACCTGCAGGGCGGCCCCGGCGGGAGGGGCAACCGGTTTCCCTCCCTCGGTGGCTGGAGCAAAGCCGCCGCCAGGGACTTCCGGATCCTCATGCTGGACCAACGCGGCACCGGTCTGTCCGCCGCGATCGACCGCAACACCCTCCCGCTCCGCGGAAACGACGCCGACCAGTTGGATTACCTGACCCACTTCCGGGCGGATTCGATTGTGGCTGACGCCGAGGCGATCCGGCATGCCCTCGGGTCCGGCCCGTGGACCATCTACGGGCAAAGCTACGGCGGCTTCTGCGCGCTGAGCTACCTCTCCTTCGCTCCGGAGGGACTTCGCGAGGCGCTCATCACCGGTGGGCTTGGGCCGCTTCACGGACCTGCCGACAGGGTGTACCAGGCCACCTACCGCCGCGTGGCCGCCCGCAACGCCGAATACTTCAAGTCGTACCCCGAGGACCGTGCTACGGTCAGCCGGATTGCCCGGCACCTCCGCGAAACTGAGGAGCACCTGCCCGACGGCCAACGGCTCACCGTAGAGCGTTTCCAGATGGTGGGGTCCTACCTGGGCGGAAACACCAGGGTGGACACCCTGCACCACCTGCTGGAGGACGCCTTCGTGGCCACGCCCGACGGCGACCGCCTCTCCGACTCCTTCCTGGAGCAGGTCCGCGGCATTGTCACCCGCGCAGGGAACCCGCTGTACGCCCTCATGCACGAGTCCATCTACGGTCAGGGGGAAGCCACGGACTGGGCCGCGCTGCGGGTGCTCCAGGACTTCCCCGAGTTCCGCCCCGACGCCGCCGAGCCGCTGCTGACCGGCGAAATGGTCTATCCCTGGTACTTCGAGCAGGACGCGGCGCTCCGTCCGCTGCGGAATGTTGCCCGGCTGCTGGCCGAGAAGTCCGACTGGAAGCCGCTTTACGACCCGGAACGGCTTGCCTCAAACACCGTTCCCGTTGCCGCCGCGGTGTACAGCGAGGACATCTACGTCGACCGGGACCTCTCCCTGGAAACGGCGTCCGCCGTTCGCGGACTCCAGGTCTGGGAGACCGCGGACTTCCACCATGACGGCATTGCGGACGACGGCGAAGGCATCTTCGGGCGCCTGCTGGGAATGGTGCGCTCAGTCCGCAAGTGAGCGGCCGGCGGCGGTTCCGGACACCCGTCCCGCGGGGTCTCCTGCCCGTCCGGGCAGGAGGGCCATGACGGCGGCGGCAAGCACGACGCCGGCAACCACGCCTCCGGCCAGGTTGAGTCCGGGGTAACCCGCCCAGCTGAGGATGACGCCGGAGGACGCGCCGCCTACGGCGCCCGCTGCTCCCATGAGCATGTCCGAAACGCCCTGGACCATCACGCGTTCCTCCTGGCGGACGCTTTCCGCCAGGAGCGTGGACCCGGCGACCGTGGCGGCGGACCATCCGAGTCCCAGCAGTACCAGTCCCACGGCCACGGCGGTGGTTGACCGCTGGCCGGCACCGGCCACGGCCACGGCTGCGACCAGCAGGGCGAACCCGATGACCACCGTCTGCTTTCGTCCCGCCTTGTCCGTCAGCCACCCCATCACGGGCGACAACGCGAACATCCCGGCGATGTGCAGCGAGATCGTGAAGCCAATGATCACCAGGACGTCGCCCGAGGCCATGTGCCCGGCGTGGGCGGCCGCGCCGGGCCCGGCGACCAGCTCCTGCAGGTGGAGGGGCGTCACGGACATCACCCCCACCATGACGGCATGGGCTCCCACGACGGCGGCCAGCGCCAGGATGGCGGACGGCGAGCTGCGGGCAGCGCGCAATCCCCGGGCAAGGGCGCCGCGCCGTGGCGTGACGGCTGGTGGCTGGCTGGCTTGTTGCTGGTCGGCGGGTTGGTGGGCTGCCGGTTGCTGGCCGGCGGCCGCGAGCTGCCGGGCGAACAGCAGCGGGTCAGGCCGGAGCCCGGCGAGCAGGAGGACACCGGCCAGCACAAGCCCGGCGGCGGAAATGATGAAGGGGCCGGCAATGGGCGGGAGCCCGACTGCCTGGCCCACAACCGCGCCGGGCTGGATGAGGTTGGGTCCCGCCACCGCGCCGATGGTGATGGCCCAGACGACGGCGGACAGGGAGCGCCCGCGATGCTCGTCATCGGCGAGGTCCACGGCCGCGAAACGCGCCTGCAGGTTTGAGGCCGTGCCGACTCCCACTCCGGCAGTGCCCAGGAGCAGCAACAGGAAGCTCCCGGAGACTACGGAAACCACGATGCCCGCGACACCGGCGAGGGCGGCCGCGAGACCTGTCACCAGCCCGGCCAGGCGCCCGCGGCGGTCCGCCAGCGAAGCCAGCGGCAGCGCGGACAAGGCGGCGGCGAGGGTCATCACGGTGGAAACGGAGCCTGCCCAGGCGCTGGAACCGGAGAGGTCCACCGCGAGCAGCGAGCCGATCGAAACAGTGGCTCCCGTGCCGATTCCGCTGAGAAGCTGCGCCGACCCCAGGAGGATGACGGTGCGCCGCTGGACGGTATGGCGTGGCAGGGTCCGCCCCTGATCGTGGCGCACGCCGGGCTCCGTCCCGGAAGTGTTTGCCATCCCTAGAGCATAGCCCCGCCCGTGCCCGGACAAACAGGGCCGTCAGACGCAGGCAACCCCGGCCAACGATGTGACCGGGGTTGCCTGGCAGGTAGCTGAAACGGTGCGGTGACTACTCGGCGTCGCTCATGCTCTTACGGGCGTCCTCTTCGAGACGGGCGTCCAACTTCGACTGTGCAGCCTTGGAGCTCACCAGGCTGGCAATCACGGCGACGACGATGGTGCCCACGATGACAGCCAGCGACACGAACGTCGGGATCTCCGGAGCCCACTCGATGTGATGGCCGCCGTTGATGAACGGAAGTTCGTTGACGTGCATTGCGTGGAGGACCAGCTTGACGCCAATGAATGCCAGGATGAAGGACAGTGCGTGCTTCAGGTAGATCAGGCGGTTCATCAGGCCGCCCAGCAGGAAGTACAGCTGGCGCAGGCCCATGAGGGCGAAGAGGTTTGCGGTGAAGACAATGAACGGGCTCTGGGTCAGGCCGAAGATCGCCGGAATGGAGTCGACAGCGAACAGCAGGTCGGTCAGGCCGATCGTGACAAAAACGATCAGCATCGGGGTGAAGACCTTCTTGCCGTTAACCGTGGTGCGCAGCTTGCCGCCGTCGAACTTCTCCGACATCGGAATCACCTTGCGGAGCCTCGCGATCAGCGGGTTTTCCTTGTCCTCTTCGTCCTCGCCCTCGTCCTGGGCCTGCTTCCAGGCGGTCCAGAGCAGGAAGGCGCCGAAGATGTAGAAGACCCAGCTGAACTGCTCGATCACGATGGCGCCGAGCAGGATGAAGATGCCGCGCAGGATCAGCGCGATGATGATGCCCACCATCAGCACTTCCTGCTGGTACTTACGGGGCACCGAGAAGCGCGCCATGATGATGATGAAGACAAAGAGGTTGTCGATGCTGAGGCTGTATTCCGTCACCCAGCCGGCAACGAATTGCCCGCCGAACTCCGGGCCGGTGAAGGCGAACATCGCGCCGGCAAAGACCAGGGCGAGCGATACGTAGAACGCCACCCAGAGGCCGGCTTCCTTCATGGAAGGTTCGTGGGGGCGCCGGACAACCAGCAACAGGTCAATGAGGAGGATGAGGCCGAGGACGACGAGTGAGCCGACCTCGAACCAGACGGGTAGTTCGAGCACAGGGATGCCTTTCGCAGGGTACAGAGATGCGGTGTAAGTCTCTCCGGCTTGCCTGCGCACTTGGTGCTGAAACGGCAGCCCGCTACGCCCGGCAGGGCATCTATGCCGTGCGTGTTGACGATCGTAGCGCTTGGGATACTCCCCTACGTGACAACAACTTTACCCTAGGCGTGGCCGGCGGCCTGCATCTGCCGCAGTTCCTTCTTCAATTCCCCTACTTCATCGCGCAACCGGGCGGCCAGTTCGAACTGCAGTTCGCCGGCCGCGGCGTGCATCTGTTCCGTCAGCTGCTCGATCAGGCCCACAAGGTCCTCCGCCGGTGCGGCCGCCAGGCCGTCCTGGCGCACCTTTGACGCGCCCTTGCCCTTGCCCCGGGTTTTCCCTGCAGCGGCCAGCAGTTCGCGGGTGTCCGCATCCTCCTTGGCCAGCTGGTCCGTGATGTCCGCGATCTTTTTCCGCAGCGGTTGCGGGTCGATGCCGTTTTCCGTGTTGTAGGCAACCTGGATGGCACGGCGGCGGTTGGTCTCGTCGATCGCGTGCGCCATGGAATCGGTGATGCGGTCGGCGTACATGTGCACCTGTCCCGACACGTTACGGGCGGCGCGGCCGATGGTCTGGATCAGGGAGGTTGAGGACCGCAGGAAGCCTTCCTTGTCCGCGTCGAGGATGCTGACCAGCGAAACTTCGGGGAGGTCGAGGCCTTCCCGGAGCAGGTTGATGCCGACCAGGACGTCGAAGACACCCATCCGGAGTTCCCGCAGCAGCTCCACCCGGCGAAGTGTGTCCACGTCGGAGTGCAGGTACTCCACCTTCACGCCGTGGCCCAGCAGGTAGTCGGTCAGGTCTTCCGCCATCCGCTTGGTGAGGGTGGTAACCAGGACACGTTCGTTCTTCGCCGTGCGGGTTTTGATCTCCCCCAGCAGGTCATCGATCTGGCCCTTCGTGGGCTTGACCACCACCTCAGGGTCGATCAGGCCGGTGGGACGGATGATCTGCTGCACGAAGCCGTCGGACTTGCCGAGTTCGTACTTGCCGGGAGTGGCGGAGAGGTACACGGTCTGGCCCACGCGCTCCTGGAACTCGTCCCACTTAAGCGGCCGGTTGTCCATCGCCGAGGGCAGCCGGAAGCCGAAGTCCACCAGGTTCCGCTTGCGGGACATGTCGCCCTCGTACATGGCGCCGATCTGAGGCACTGTCACGTGGGACTCGTCGATGACCAGCAGGAAGTCATCCGGGAAGTAGTCGATGAGGCAGTGCGGCGCCGTGCCGCGGGCGCGGCCGTCAATGTGCGACGAGTAGTTCTCGATGCCGTTGCAGAAGCCCATCTGCTGCATCATTTCGAGGTCGTAGGTGGTGCGCATCCGGAGCCGCTGGGCTTCCACGAGCTTGTTCTGGCTTTCGAGCACCTGCAGCCGTTCGGCGAGTTCGTCCTCGATCCGCTTGATGGCCCGGGCCATGCGTTCCGGTCCGGCCACGTAGTGCGATGCAGGGAAGACGTACATCTCGTCTTCGTCCCGGATCACCTCGCCGGTCAAGGGGTGGAGCGTGTGGATGTTCTCGATCTCGTCGCCGAAGAACTCGATCCGGATGGCGAGTTCCTCGTACATCGGGATGATTTCCACGGTGTCGCCGCGGACCCGGAAAGTGCCGCGGTGGAAGTCCATGTCGTTGCGGGTGTACTGCATGGAGACGAATTTCCGGAGAAGGTCGTCGCGGTTCATCTCCGCGCCCTTGCGGAGCGTCACCATCCCGGCGATGTACTCTTCCGGAGTGCCCAGGCCGTAGATGCAGGACACGGTGGCCACCACGATCACGTCACGTCGGGTCAGCAGGGAATTAGTGGCGGAGTGGCGGAGGCGTTCGACCTCCTCGTTGACGGAGGAGTCTTTCTCGATGAAGGTGTCCGTCTGCGCTACATAGGCTTCCGGCTGGTAGTAGTCGTAGTAAGACACGAAGTACTCGACGGCGTTGTTCGGGAGCAGTTCGCGGAATTCGTTGGCCAGCTGCGCGGCGAGGGTCTTGTTCTGCACCATCACCAGGGTGGGACGCTGGACCTGCTCAATGAGCCATGCCGTCGTCGCGCTTTTACCGGTACCGGTGGCGCCAAGCAGCACTACGTCCTTTTCGCCGTTCTTGATACGCTCGGTCAGCTCCGCGATAGCGGCCGGCTGGTCGCCCGCCGGCTTGAACTCACTGATGACCTCGAACGGAGCCACGACACGGTTGATTTCCTGGGCAAGACTCATGAATATAATCTACCGCCGGGCTCTGACAACGTGCCCCAATTCAGCTTTGGGCAGTACCGCTGACGGCGCCGGCAGCCGCACCGGTGGCTGACGCTGTTGCGTACGACGGCGGTTGCCACCCCGTGCGCTGCACCCACGCGTCCATCCGGCCGGCGGCATGCTCCGCGAACCATGCTTCCTTGTCCGCCGCGTAGCCCGCCGTCGACTTGTCCACGCTGTGGAGGGCGGCGACCCTCCGCTTCTCCGCCAGGTAGTCGCTTCTGGCCGCAGCATCGCCACGGAGCCAGTCCCGGAAACACAGGGCAAACCGC
The DNA here is from genome assembly GCF_059423525.1 of Arthrobacter sp. GW460-12-1-14-TSB2. NCBI lineage: Bacteria > Bacillati > Actinomycetota > Actinomycetes > Micrococcales > Micrococcaceae > Arthrobacter > Arthrobacter sp. GW460-12-1-14-TSB2. The sequence goes on along the minus strand of NZ_JBWKYC010000001.1, from coordinate 161,537 downwards.
CAGCCGGGCGAGCCCGCAGCCCGGACATGCAGGTTGACGGGCCGGCCGGGGTCGGCGTTCCCGTGCAGGCGCTTGGCCCAGTCGGCCGGATCAGGGTGCGACGGTTGCGGGCTGTCGGCAAACACTCCCGGCCACAGCGGAAAGCCCGCCGCGGCGAGGAGCGGCGCGATCCGGTCCGCGGTCTCAAGGTCCGCAACGGTCAACTGGAGGTCAATAATGTCTTTGGCGTCAAGCCCCGGCACGGCGGTGGAGCCGATGTGATCCACCGCCACGATGTCCGCGGGAGCCGCAGCCTGCAGCCGGGCGGCGAGGCGGGCGGCTTGGGCTTCCCACGTCGGATCGGCCGGCGCAAGCACCGGCCCGCCCGTCCGCGGCGCCGCCCGCCGCTTGCTGATGTTGTCCGCAAAAGGGGCCAGCCGACTGGTCCACAGGACGTCAACGGCGGCTTTTAGTTCATCAATGCTTCCGGAGTTGTCCAGCACTACGTCCGCGGCGGCCAGTCGGTCGTCCCTGGCGGCCTGCGCCGCCATCCGTGACCTGGCCTGCTCTTCGGTCATGTTCCGCAGTGCCACCATGCGCCGCACCCGCACCTCATCGGGTGCATCCACTACCAGCACGAGATGGAAATTGCTGCCCTGGCCCGTTTCCACGAGCAAGGGAATGTCCTGTACGACGACGGCGCCGCCGGGGGCGGCGTCAATCATCGCGGCGGCCCGCTCCCGGACGAGGGGATGAACGATGCCGTTGAGCACCGCGAGCCTGTCCGGGTCGCCAAACACCAGCGCGCCAAGCCGGGCCCGGTCCAGCCCGCCGTCCGCAGCCAGCATGTCCGCCCCGAATGCTTCCACCACGCGGCCCAGTCCGGGGGTGCCCGGCTCCACCACCTCACGAGCGAGGGCATCGGCGTCAACCAGGACGGCCCCCAGTTCGCGCAAACGCGAGGCTACAACTGACTTCCCCGAGGCGATGCCGCCTGTCAACCCGATCTTCAGCACCCCACCAGACTAGTCCCCACCCACCACCACCCCTGACCGCGTGGGCGCATCCCCGGACTAGACTTGGGCGGTGCAAGAGGATGAAAGCAGGGCCACTGCCTACACCACCCTGGCGGCCGGGCCGGATTTCCGCCATGAACTCGAGATCAAACGGTCGCGGTTCATCACCGTGATCCGGCGTAGCGGCGACGAAGAAGGCGCAAGGAACCTGGTGGCCGGACTGCGCAAGGAATTCCACGACGCCCGGCACCACTGCTCCGCCTTCGTCCTGGGACCGGACCGTGACATCCAGCGCTCCAACGACGACGGCGAGCCGTCTGGAACCGCCGGCATCCCCATGCTCGAGGCCCTCCTCCGGCGGGAGACATTGCCCGGGGTGACTGACCTGAGCGACGTCACCGCCGTCGTCGTCCGCTATTTTGGCGGGATCCTGCTGGGTGCGGGTGGTCTGGTGCGCGCCTATTCCGAATCGGTCTCCTCCGCGCTGGACCTGGCACCGCTGGTCCGGCGCCGCCGGCTTCGGATCTGCTCCGTGGAGGTTCCGCATTCCGCCGCCGGAAGGCTGGAAAACGACCTCCGCGCCGCCGGCTATGTGATGGCGGAGACCAGCTACGAGGCGAGGACCACTGTTCTCAGGGTGGCCCTGGCCGACCAGCCTGACGAACTGGACCGGGCCGCCGCACGGCTTGCGTCCCTGACAGCCGGCAGCGCCGTCCTGCGGCCGGAAGAAGCGGAATGGATCGATGTCCCCTTCTGAACAGTCTTCGCATTCTGAACACGCACCGCCCCTCGCGGGCAGTGTGGAGCTGCTCGACGTCAACGAGGAAGTTTTGGCAGCGCTGCTGGACCTCGCACTCACGGAAGCAGCTGCCGACGAGGTCACTCCCCCGTTGGGTGCCACCTCCGGCTGGAACGCTGAGCGGATCGGCTGGTTCCGTGACTACCACCGCGCTGCGGCGGCCGGCCTCGACGGCCCGGACGGCCAGAAATCCTGGGCTGTCAGTTTTGGCGGCCGGGTGGCCGGCTCGATCCGGCTCAAGCGCACCGGAACCACCACGCCCGGGATGGCGTCGCTGGAAACCGGGATGTGGCTGGGCCGAAGCTTCCGTGGCCTGGGCATCGGCCGGGAGGCGGTGAGGCTCGTCTGCGCCGTGGCCGTGGGCGCAGGCGCCTCAGTGCTGCAGGCCGAGACCACAGCCGGGAACACGGCCGCACAGGCGCTCCTACGCTCCGCCGGGGCGCAGCTGTCCGGGGATGGGTTGAGCCCAGCGGTGACGGCGCGGATCACCCTTCGCTGAGGCCGCAAGCCCTCGTCACGAGGCCGGCCCGGTGGTTGGATGGATGGACAGCGTCCAACTGAGCAGAGGAGGCACCAGGTGGAAGATCCCTTCGACCTTGAACGGTTCGTGCAGGCCCAGGATGCCAACGGGACCTACCAGAGGGCCCTCGAAGAGCTAAAAGACGGGGAGAAGCAGAGCCACTGGATGTGGTTCATCTTCCCGCAGATCGCCGGCCTCGGGCAGAGCCCCACCTCCCGGAAATACGCCATCACGTCGCTGGCCGAGGCCAAGGCCTACGGGGGTCACCCGTTACTTGGTCCGCGGCTCCTTGACTGCTCCCGGGCCGTTGCCGCCCATACGGGACTCAGCGCCGTCGGGATCTTCGGCGGGATCGACGCCCGGAAGCTGCAGTCCTCCATGACGCTGTTCCTGCGCGCCGCTCCTGACGAGCCAGTGTTCCAGGAGGTCCTCGACCGGTACTTCGGTGGAAGCGCGGACCCTGCGACCGATCGGCTGCTGGGCTAGGCAGAGCCTGCCGGCAGACAAAAAGGTGGCCGCCCCCTTTCGGGGACGGCCACCTTCAGCTTGCTAACTGCCTGGTGCCACCGGACTTAAGTCCGGGGCAAACCGGGAAATTAGTTGCCGGTCAGCTTCTCGCGCAGTGCTGCAAGAGCCTCGTCCGAAGCAAGCGTGCCTGCACCGGTCTCGGCTGCAGCAGGCTCGGAGGAGTAGCTGGTGGTGCCGGAATCGCTGTCACCGGACGTTGCAGCTGCAGCGTCGTCGGCAGCGTGCTGGGCAACCTGCTTCTTGTGTGCTTCCCAGCGGGTCTGGGCGTCAGCGTACTGCTGCTCCCAGGCTGCGCGCTGGTTCTCGTAGCCTTCAAGCCACTCGTTGGACTCCGGGTCGAAGCCCTCCGGGTACTTGTAGTTGCCCTCTTCGTCGTACTCAGCGGCCATGCCGTAGAGAGCCGGATCGAATTCGGTGCTGTCGGCGTCAACGCCCTCGTTAGCCTGCTTGAGGGAGAGGGAGATGCGGCGGCGCTCGAGGTCGATGTCGATGACCTTGACGAACAGCTCGTCGCCAACGGAGACAACCTGCTCAGCCAGCTCCACGTGGCGGACTGCCAGCTCGGAGATGTGCACGAGGCCTTCGATGCCGTCTTCGACGCGAACGAACGCACCGAACGGAACGAGCTTGGTGACCTTACCCGGAACAACCTGGCCGAGGGCGTGGGTGCGGGCGAAGGTCTGCCACGGATCTTCCTGCGTAGCCTTGAGCGACAGGGAAACACGCTCGCGGTCCAGGTCGACCTCGAGAACCTCGACGGTGACTTCCTGGCCAACTTCGACGACCTCGGACGGGTGGTCGATGTGCTTCCAGGACAGCTCGGAAACGTGAACCAGGCCGTCTACGCCGCCCAGGTCCACGAAGGCACCGAAGTTGACGATGGAGGAAACGACGCCGGGACGAACCTGGCCCTTTTCCAGCTTGTTGAGGAACGTGGAGCGGACCTCGGACTGGGTCTGCTCGAGCCATGCACGGCGGGACAGCACAACGTTGTTGCGGTTCTTGTCCAGCTCGATGATCTTGGCTTCGATCTGCTGACCGATGTACGGAGCAAGGTCGCGCACACGGCGCATCTCGACGAGGGATGCGGGCAGGAAGCCGCGCAGACCGATGTCGAGGATAAGACCACCCTTGACAACCTCGATGACGGTACCGGTGACGACACCGTCTTCTTCCTTGACCTTCTCGATGTCGCCCCAGGCGCGCTCGTACTGAGCACGCTTCTTGGAGAGGATCAGGCGGCCTTCTTTGTCTTCCTTGGTGAGCACCAGGGCTTCGACCTGATCGCCAACGGAGACGACGTCTCCGGGATCAACGTCGTGCTTGATGGACAGCTCGCGGGAGGGGATGACACCTTCGGTCTTGTAACCGATGTCGAGCAGAACTTCGTCGCGGTCGACCTTGACGACGGTACCTTCGACGAGATCTCCGTCGTTGAAGTACTTGATGGTGGCGTCGACTGCTGCGAGGAAGTCCTCAGCGGTACCGATGTCGTTAATCGCGACTACGGGGGTACCGGGCTTCTCGGTGGAGGTGATGGTCATGTAGTAGGGGCTCCGTTGTGGATAGTTAGTCGGTCAGGCGGACCGCCGCCCACCCGTATTGACGAGTGCGCGGATGTTGGCAGAACGCATGGTTCTGCCAGGTTCATCCTGATTTGTGGATTCTAGATACGCGCACGTAGTACACGCCCGTTTATTCTAGTCGCACCGTCCAACGCCGGTCAAAGCGACAGGGGCGGGAACGGCGGCCCGAAACCCCTTTAGAAATGCGTCAGGCAGTGGGGCGCGCGTTCGACGGCGAACATGAGCCTTGCCCGGAGTGCGGCACCGGACGTGTGTTCCCGAATCCGCCCCGCCGCCTTCAACGTCACCGGACACACGGCGCCGAGGTAGATGGAGGCGAGATCGGCCACGTCCATCGACAGGTCGGGGCGCGCCCCTGCCTGTGCTCCCGAGACACTGGCCTCGCCGCCGCTGACGTCAAGGATGAACGTTCCGCCGGCGAATCCCAGGGCATCTTCGAGCTCCAGGACCAGCCGTCCGCCTGCGGAGTATCGGCGGGCACCGAGCGCCTGAACGCTGTCCAGGATCCGGAGCCAGAGCATATCCCGGTGGTCGGAGGCTTCGACGCAGCGCGGGTCCGCAAGCGCCCACACCAGAGGATCGTCCACCGGTGCGTCCGCCCAGCTGACACGCTGGATGAGGTCGATGCTGCCCAGGAACTGCCAGAGCTCCAGGTAGGCATCATCCGTTGCTGCCACCAGGTCCACGATTTCCACCGTGTAGGGCTTGGTGTCCCAGCCGGCGAATTTATACGAGACGTAGCCATCCACTGCTCCGGCAGCGTCGTAATGCAACGCGCACTTGATGGCTTCATCTTCGTTGCCGTCGCGGCCCACGGTTCCGGAGATGTTCTGCCGGTAGGCATCCTGCCGGACGATGGAACCAGGAGTGTGGCGGTGCACGCGCTCGAACACTTCAGGGGCCAGTTCGAGGAGCACCTTCCGGTCGGCGATCTCCACCGTGCCGGAGGGCTGGTGGCGGAGATCGAACCGTGGTCCGGTATCCACCTTGATGCTGCGCTCAAACGTTGCGACGCCGTAGCCGAACCTCCCATAGATGGAGCCCTCGGAGGCGGTCAGCGCGGCAATCGCCAGGCCGTCCGCCTTCGCCGCGGTAAGGTCTTCGGTCATCATTCGGCGCAAAAGGCCCTGACGCCGGTGGGTTCCGCGCACGGTCACTGCCGTCACCATGTGCGTGAGAAGCTGGCGGCCGTACCCGACATTCAGTTCCCGGCGGAGCGTGCCGAATGTTGCCACGGGGACACTGGCACCCAATGAATGCTGTGCCACTGCACCCGTCTGGTAGACGCCGGTCAGCTCGCGTCCATCCGTGCGGTACATGGCCATGATCTTGTCCACGTATTCGTCGTTCCGGCGGGTGTCGTGGAATCCGAAGCCCACGGCCTGGATCCAATCGGTTCCCTGCTCATAGCCGGGCACACCCTTCTCCGCTGCCCTGAATCGACGGATCTCGTACTTTTCTGCCACGTGCTGCTCCCCCTTGAACCGAATGAACCACCGCGCGGGACGCCGTGTCGGCGGCGCCCTGCGCGTCCTAAAACTGCTAGTGCCCGGCGTCGTACCAGCTCGGACCGACGCCGATCTGGACGTCCAGCGGCACGCTGAGGTCCGCTGCGGAGCCCATCTGCTCGGTGACCAGCTTCTCCACTGCAACACGCTCGCCGGGGGCAACTTCAAGCACCAGTTCGTCGTGGACCTGGAGGAGCATGCGCGATTTCAGGCCCTGGGCCTTCAGTTCCGCGTGCACGCCCAGCATGGCCCGTTTGATGATGTCTGCCGCCGAGCCCTGGATCGGTGAGTTCAGCGCGATGCGTTCCGCATTTTCGCGCAGCTGCCGGTCCGTGCTGGTGAGGTCCGGCAGGTACCGCCGGCGGCCCTCGATGGTCGCGGTGTACCCGTCGATCCGGGCCTGATCCACCACGCCGCGCAGGTAGTCGCGGACGGCTCCGAAGCGGTCGAAGTACTCCTTCATCAGGGTTCGGGCCTCGTCAACGGAAATCTCCAGCTGTTTGGAGAGCCCGAACGACGTCAGGCCGTAGGCAAGGCCGTAGGACATCGCCTTGACCTTGGAACGCATGGCGCTGGTGACCTGGTCGGTGGGCACGTGGAAGATGTTCGATCCCACGAACCGGTGCAGGTCCTCGCCGTCCCGGTATGCCTGGATCAGGCCTTCATCCCCCGAGAGGTGCGCCATGATCCGCATTTCGATCTGCGAATAGTCCGCGGACAGGAGGCATTCATAGCCGTCGCTGACCACGAAAATGCCGCGGACCCGGCGGCCCTCCTCGCTGCGGATGGGGATGTTCTGCAGGTTGGGGTTGTTGGACGAGATCCGTCCGGTGGCGGCGACATTCTGCGCGTACGTGGTGTGGATCCGGCCGTCCTCGGTCACGGACTTCTTGAGCGACTCCAGCATCTGGCGCAGCTTCGAGGACTCGCGGTGGGCCATCAGCTGCACCAGGAATTCGTGCCCGGTCTTTTCCAGCAGATTCTTCAGCGAGGCGGCGTCGGTGGTGTAACCGGACTTGATCTTCTTCGTCTTCGGCAGCTGCAGTTCCTCGAAGAGGACGGTCTGCAACTGTTTGGGCGATCCCAGGTTGACCTCGTGGCCAATGGCGGCGAACGCAAGCTCCTGGGCGTTGTCGATCACCTTGGCCAGGTCAGCCAGCTGCTCATCCATCCGCTGCATGTCGATCGCAATGCCGGCGAGCTCCATGTCAGCCAGCACCCTGCTGACCGGCAGCTCAAGGGTGGAGAGCAGTTCCTCCGCCTTGCGCTCCTTCAGCTCCGCTTCAAAGTAGCGGCTGAGCGTCTGGACGACGGCGGCGGCGTGGACAAGTTCGCCGGCCGCTGCCGAGTCGTCGCCGTCGAACGCCAGCTCCAGCTGTCCGGCCTTCGCAACGGCGGGAGAGATTTCGATGTTGAGGTGGTGCTGCGCCAGCTCCGCGAGCTCGTAGGTGCGGCGGTCGGGCTGGATGAGGTAGCCGGAAATCGAGGTGTCGTCCACGACGCCTTCAAGTTCCAGGCCGCGGGCGGTCAGCGCTTTCAGGGCGGCTTTGAAACCGTGCATCACCTTGGGCGCTTCGGGGTCGCGCAGCCACGCGGCCAGTACGTTTTCGGCCTCGGCATCCTGGCTCGAAAGGTCGATGTAGGCGGCGGCTCCGTCCCGGACGATTGCCAGCGCGGCGGCGTCCTCCCCGATCCGTCCCGGAACGAGGTCGACGGCGAGGGCGGACCGGTGCCCGGCGCCTGCCGCCAGGAACGCGGTCAGCTCGGCTGCTCCGGCCGGCGTGGCGTACTCCGGAATGTCCAGGCTTTCCCGTTCGGCGAGGTCCACGTCGTCGCTCCCGTAGAGGGCAAAGAGGCGGGTGCGGATGGTCTTGAACTCCAGTTCGTCGAACAACTGCTCCAGGGCTGCCTGGTCCGGCCGCGGCTCGGCAAGGTCGTCCAGGGTCACGGGAAGCTCCAGGTCGGTGTGGAGCCTGTTCAGCCGGCGGTTGCGCTTGACGGACTCCACGTTCTCGCGCAGGGCGTCGCCAACTTTGCCGCCGATCGAGTCGAGGTGTTCCAGCACGCCTTCCAGCCCGCCGTAAAGGTTGATCCACTTGGCGGCCGTCTTGGGGCCGACGCCGGGCACCCCCGGGAGGTTGTCCGCCGACTCCCCTACCAGGGCGGCGAGGTCGGAGTATTCGGCCGGTGTGACGAAGTACTTGTCCTGGATGGCAGGGGCATCCAGCCGGGGAATGTCGCTCACGCCCTTCCTGGGGTACAGCACGAACACGTTGTCCGTAATCAGCTGGAAGGCATCGCGGTCGCCCGTGACCAGCAGCACTTCGTAGCCGGCCTTTTCGCCCATGGCGGCGAGGGTTGCCAGGATATCGTCCGCTTCGTAGCCGGGCATCTTGATGGTCTTGATGCCCCACGCACCCATGACCTTGTCGATGAGGTCGATCTGGCCGCTCATCTCCCGGGGCGTCTCATTGCGGCCGCCCTTGTACTCGCTGTACTCGGCCTTCCGGTGGGTGGTCTCGTCCGAGACGTCGAAGGCCACGGCGACGTGGGTGGGCTGTTGCTCCTTGATCAGGTTGATGAGCATGGACGTGAAACCGTGGATCGCGTTGGTGTGCTGCCCCGAAGCGGTGGAGAACTTGTCCGCAGGCAGGGCGAAGAACGCCCTGAACGCCATGGAGTGGCCGTCCAGCACGAGGAGGCGGGGCTGGTCGGTGATGGGAATCACGGGGGCCACGGTGGCGGAAACCGGCTCCGCGGTACGTGTGGTTTTCCGGGCGGGCTTGGCCACAGCCACGGAAGTGGACTCGGTTGCGGGTAGGACGTCTGCTGCAGTGCCTGCAGAAAGAGGGGCAGGGGCCGGTTTGGTAGTTTCACTCACAGGTGCCAGCCTAGTTCCCATGATGGACAATTTCACGCCCGGGCAGTTCGCCGCCGAACTGGCAGCCGCTGGCGTTCCCGAAGAAATGCATGAGTGGCTCGGCGAATACGGCGTTGGCGCACTGGTGGTGAAGATGGGGATCCATTTCCTCGAAATGAGCCCCGAACGCACCGTGGCCACCATGCCGGTTGAAGGCAACACGCAGGTGGCCGGGATCCTGCACGGCGGCGCCCATGTGGTGCTGGCAGAGACGCTTGGCTCGTTCGCTGCCGGGATGCATGCCGGTCCGGGACGGCAGGCTATGGGGATCGAGGTGGGAGCGACCCATCACCGGGCCATTGCCGCTGGCACGGTGACAGGAACCTGCACGGCCATCCACCTGGGCCGCACGCTCACCACCCACGAGGTCGTGATGACCGACGAGACGGGCCGCCGGCTGTCCACGGCCCGCATCACCAACCTGATCCGGGATATCGCCCCCTGACCGGCCGAGCACGTTCAGCCGAGCCGGTACCGCAGCTCCACGATTCCCCTGCCCATGGTCTTAGACGCCACCAGCTCCAACGGCCGGGTGGGGCCGGTCTTGATGGGCAGCACAGGCTTACCGGCGCCGAGCACCACCGGGATGATGGACACGATGATTTCGTCCAGCAGGCCGGCGTCGGCGAACTGGGCCGCGAGCTCTCCCCCGCCTACCAGCCAGATGTTCTTGCCGGCCGCCTCCGCCGTGAAGTCGTCCATGAACTCGCGGACGTCGCCGCGGATAAACGTGATGTCCGCTCCCCGCGGGGCCGAATGTTCGTGGTGGGTGAAAACCCAGCTGGGGGTGTCAGGGTAGGGCCAGTTGCCGGGCTCGTGCTCCATGAGCCAGGCGTATGTTTCGCCGCCCATTACGATGCAGCCGACGTCGGCCATGAACGTTTCGTAGCTTTCCCGGCCGCCTTCGAACCCGTCGAACTGGAGGAGCCATGCCAGGTCGTCGTCGGACGTGGCAATGAATCCGTCGAGTGACGACGCCACAAAATATTGGAGACTGGACATGGCCCCAGCCTAGTCATTTGGACTCGGGGTTCCCATACTCCACGCGCATGCCGGGATCATCACGGAGCACCACCACTTTGCCGCTGCGGAGCGTCCAGCCCTCGTTGAGCAGGAATATGCGCCCGCCGCTGACCACCAATAGCCGCAGGCCGCTGTACTGGTACACGGGATGTTCCGCTGTTCCGCTGGACTGTTCGCGGACGTTGGGCGCACTGATACCCAGCCGGTCCTTGCTGTACACAACAGCGGTGGGCAGGAGCGCGGACCGTTCCTCATAGCTCACCGCCAGTCCCCGTCCCAGCGCCTGGGCGAAGTCCGAGGTGCCCCAGAACAGCAGCAGGCTCACCAGGCAGAAGACCAGCGTCTTCTCGGACCCCCGCGACAGCGCGGCAAGGCTGCGTCCCGATGCTTCAGCGGTCCGCCGCCAAAGACTCAGGCCCCAGGCCGCGAGCAGCACACCGCCAGCCATAATGTACGGCACGAACAGCACGGTGCGTTCAGGTTGGACAATCACCACCAGCCACATGGCAGCTGCACAGGCCAGCCCGGTAAACAGAATTACCGCCGCGAGCCGCCGGATCCCCGCTACCCTGCCGGCGGCGAGTTGTCCGGCCAGGAGCCGGTCCAGGGACAGCCATGCGACAGCGACAAGCAGCAGCCAGACCAGCGGGATGAACAACGACGGGATGCTGCGGAGCACGAAATCCTGCACCGTGTACCCGAAGAGGCTGACGTCCAGCCCCATCGCCTTCGCTTGGGCATCCGTCCGTGCCCAGCCGAAGTAGACCAGCAAGGCCGTGGCAATGGTTAACGGCGGGCCGATGACCGCCAGCATGTCGACGGCGCGCTTCCAGCGGGGGTCCGCCTCCGGCTCGCCGCTCATGACTGCGGTTCCGTCAGCCGTCTTGTGGCCCCTGTCTGCGGCGGCGCGGACGGCGGCGGGGTCGTGGCGGGGCCTGACGTGGCCGGTTCAGACGGCGTGGGGCCGGGACCGGGCGGCGTCTCGTCGGAATACACCAGCACTGCTGCCCCGGAAACCGGCGGAGTGGCCTCAACTGTGACTCTGACAGAGGAGGCACCTGCGGCTGGAGGAGCCGAAAATACGAACGGACCGAACTGGGGGCCGAACTGCTGGCCGCCGTCGTCGATCGGGGTGCCGTCCACCAGGATTCTGTCCACGTTCACGAAGAACCCTTCCAGCCGCACCTGGGTGCCGCCGGCAGAGGAAACGGTGGGGGTGGGCTGGCCGGCAAATGGCCCGTCAAGGACAGTCAACCCTGTCAGCCGCCGGGGGCAGTCATCACCGGCGCCTGCTGAATCTATTTGAAGCTGGGCTCCCGGATGGGCGGTCCGAAGGTCCACGGCCTGGCGCAGGGATTCCGTGACCTTGATTTCCCAGCACCTTTCGGGCGGCAGGCCTGTGACACCAGACAACGCGGACCGGGCCCGGTCCCAGTCTCCGGGCAGATCCGTGGCCAGCGCCTGGCAGGTGGCCTCCGCGGCCGTCCACACGGCAGGAAACGCCGTGTTGAGGGTCGATTCGCGCAGGCCGGCGCAGTTGCGGTCCCGCACGAGTTCGTACAACGTCCCCTCCGGCGGGTCAGAGGGCGCAGCCGGGCCGATGGGCACCCAGCGAATGACGACGGCGCCGGGCGCGGGCGGAGGCCCGTCGCCGGGCCCCGGGAGCGGGGCAACCGTTGGCGGGGCGTTAGTGGAGTCCGTCGATGTGGTGCCGGACCCGGCAGCGGATGCCGCCGTCGTCGTGGTTGTCCCAGGGCCCGGAGCCGGGGACGGCGGGATGGCACATCCGCTGGTGAGGAAGAGCGGGCCCAGAGCCGCCATGGTTCCCAGCAGCCCGACCAGGAGCCGGCCGGGTCGCCGGCCTGTTCGTCGGGCTGTTAGCCCGGCTCCTGCCCCGGTTTGACTGTGCATGACAGACCCACCTGCTTGCGGTTCCCGGCAGGGGAACCGGCCTGGATAGAACCCTTCGGGATGACTCCCGGCATCGGCCGGCACCGGGGCCGGACCAAACACGCTGAAACAGTGTTAACTATTCCCCCGATGGGTGATATCCGCCAGAGCAGCACCTTGCGTTCCAGCCTTGCCGCCGGGGCCGGCGCTGATGCTACTTGCTGAAGTACGGAATGATCAGGTAGAGCCCGAAAAGGACCGCGAGGCCGCACAGTCCGAAGCAGGCGTACGCCAGCGACTTCATCCACCGCGGCGTGGCCTGCTCGGAATCACCCGCGATCGCGGTGAACCGGACTCCGACGGAGTAAAGGACCACAACCGTCACCGCCGCCAGGAGCGTGGCGCCCGCCACCTGGACCAGTTCCAACCATTTCATTTGTTTCCACCGTTCAGCTTGTGGGCGCGGCTGGCCGCCAGTGCCTTCTTCTTGCGGAAGCGGACGGCCTGCCCTGCTTCCTCGACCTCCACGGCATTGTGGTGGCCCACATGGGACTTTCGGGACTGCACGAACATGAACAGCACGGCGCCAGTTCCGGCCACAGCGGCAATGACCACTCCCACGACGCCGGTCTTCACCAGCAGGGCGGTCAGGGCGCCGACGATCCCGGCGGCAGGAAGCGTAAAGAGCCAGCCGACGGCGATCCGTCCGGCGGTGCCCCAGCGCACGGAGGTTCCTTTGCGGCCCAGCCCCGAGCCGATCACGGAGCCGGACGCCACCTGGGTGGTGGACAGCGCGAAGCCCAGGTGCGAGGAAGCGAGGATCGCCGAGGCCGTGCTGGCTTCGGCTGCGAATCCCTGGGCGGGCTTGACGTCGGTAAGGCCGGAGCCCATGGTGCGGATGATCCGCCAGCCTCCGGCGTACGTGCCGATGGCAATGGCGAAGGCGCAGGCTGCGATGACCCAGAACTGCGGACCGGAGCCCGGCTGCTGCGTTCCGGCGGCAATCAGCACGAGGGTGATGATGCCCATGGTCTTCTGCGCATCGTTGGTTCCGTGCGCCAGTGCCACGAGGCTGGACGTGAAGATCTGGCCGGTGCGGAAACCGCCACGCTTCTGGGTGAGCTTGCTGCCGGTCTCCGGGTCGTGCCGGGACGTCAGTGCGTAGGCGAGCCGGGTGCAGACGTAGGCCACGCCGCCGGCAATGACCGGAGCGAAGATCGCTGGGAGGATGACCTTCTGCATGAGGGATTCAAAGTTCACCGAATGGATGCCGATGCCGGCGATCGCTGCGCCGATGAGGCCGCCAAAGAGGGCGTGTGACGAACTTGACGGCAGTCCCTTAAGCCACGTGATCATGTTCCAGAGGATGGCGCCCATCAAGCCGGCAAAGATTATGTCCGGGGTGATCTGGATGCCGTCGGACCCTTCCTTGATGATTCCGCCGGAAACAGTCTTGGCCACTTCGGTGGAAAGGAAGGCTCCGACCAGGTTCAGGACCGCTGCGAGGGCAACCGCCGTCTTGGGTTTGATGGCACCGGTGGCAATAGGCGTAGCCATTGCGTTCGCGGTGTCATGAAAACCGTTGGTGAAGTCGAAAAAAAGTGCCAGCGCTATTACCAGCGCCACCATGACGGTGATTTCCACCTGTTGCCCAATCTGCAGAGTCGACGGTCAGCAGTTCCACTTCCCCGGTGCCCCGTCCGCACGCAGCGTTACCCCGGTGTTTGCCGGAAGCTCAGGTGGTGTTGTTCGGAAGGGGCTTGAAACCTTATCGATCGTACGCGTCAACGCCGTGAGGACAAAACAACCGGCGGTCAAAGGAAAGCACGCACGGCCTCCAGCTCAGCGCGGGACAATCCACGCCTGGGCTGCGGCGAAATCAGCAGCAGGCGCGGGCCAAGGATGGAAGCCCATGCCCGGGCCTCGGTCTCGAAATCGAGCTGGTCGTCGATCCAGACGGCACGGTCCGGAGCAAACACCTCGATGTCCCGCTGCAGTGCCTGCAGTTTCCACCAGCCTTCGCCGCTGCCTAGTCCATTGCTGGCCAGCACAGGCCATTCCTGCCCGGCAAGGCCGATCGCGGGGCACAAGTAGTCCGGTGCCATTTCCTCCCAGCTGGTAAGCCAGACGCATCGGAGGCCGGGTGTCCTGGACAGTGCGTTGAGGGATTCCACGAGCTCACCGGCGTATGCGACTTCAAGCAACCCGGCGTCGGAAATTCGCCACCGGCTCCCCCAGTCCGTGGTGCCGGCCGCCCCGAACGGGCAAATCACGCCGTCCACGTCCAGGTAGAGGGAGACATTCCTCACGCCGGGGTCCTTTCCTCCAGGAGCTCCGCGTCCTTCAGATGCTCCACAAAAAACGTTACCGACGCCGGGTGGGACGGGCAACCGCCTCCGTGCCAACGGGAAAAGTGCCGGACACGGTCACGAGTCCGGCACTTCCCAGGGTGCAGCGTTAGGGCTGGAACGTAAGACTAGGCGGGGACTTTCGCCGCCGCTGCCGCATTCCGTGCCGCGGGAACTCCCTCGCCGGCCTGGCCGTACAGCCAGTCGTTGTACTGGAAGTCGTTGTCCTTCCGGCTCTTGAAGAGCAGGTTGCGCAGGGTCCGGGCAAGCCCGGAGACGTGCCAGGATTCGCCCCAGACGCGGGCAGTGCGCTGGACCCTGGCGGTCCGGCCGGCACGAATGCTGTTGAAGTCCTTGATCGCACCGTCCCAGGCTTCCGGGTTGATGCCTTCCGCGGTGAAGACGGTTCCGTTGCTGACGTCCTGCAGCACAGCGGCGTCTTCGAGGGCCTGGCAGGCACCCTGGGCGAGGTACTGGAGCATCGGGTGCGCGGCGTCGCCCATCAGCACCATCCGGCCGGCCACCCAGTTCTCGATCGGGTCGCGGTCGTACATGGGCCAGCGGATGCCGGTGGCCAGGTTCTTGAGCGCGTCCTGAACCGCCGGAACGCAGTCCTTGTAGGCCGCCTCGAGCTCGTCGACGCCGCCGTACTGCTCTTCGCCGCGCTCGAAGGAGGCGGATTTGAAGACGGCCACAGTGTTCAGCAGCTCGCCCTTGCGCAGCGGGTACTGTACGAGGTGGCAGTCCGGGCCGAGGTAGACGATGACGTCCTCGAGGTCGGTCTTGGGGGTGTTTTCGGTGATGGGCACGGTGCCGCGGTATGCCACGTAGGCCGAGGGCACCGGCTCGTCGCTGGCCACGAGCGGACGCAGGGTGGACTTGAGTCCGTCGGCGCCGATCACGACGTCGGCCTCGAAGTCCACGCCGGCCGCCGTGTGGGCCACACCGCGGCCGTTCACGGTCTCAACGCTCTCGACCATGACGTCGTTGACCAGCGTCACGCCGGCCGCTTCACAGCCTTCGAGGAGGACACGGTGCAGGTCGCTGCGGTGGATTACGACGTACGGGGCGCCGTAGCGTTCCTCGAACTCCGCGCCGAGCGTCTGGCGGGTCAGCTCCTCGCCGGTGACGGCGTCGCGGAACACCAGGTGCTTGGGCTGGACACCGATTTCCAGTGCCTTTTCCAGCAGGCCCCAGCGCCGGAGGACGCGGGAAGCGTTGGGGGCCATCTGCAGACCCGCGCCCACCTCGCCGAATTCGGGGGCACGCTCCACGAGGGTGACGTTGGCGCCGTTTTCACGCAGCGCGAGGGCTCCGGCCAGTCCGGCCATTCCCCCTCCGATGACGAGGACATCGGTGGACGTGGCGTGCTCAGACATTGCTTGCTCCTGTAGGTGAGTGTGAGGTTGAAATTTTTGACTTGAGTTTGAGGCCGACGGCGGCCAGCAGCACCGCTGCGATGGCTGCTGCCCCGGCGAAGGCGATGAAGTTGGAGTTGACGCCCATTCCGGCGGCCAGCAGGAGGCCACCCACCTGGGGTGCGACGACGGCGCCGATGCGGCCTGTCCCGAGCGCCCAGCCCAGCGCGGTGCCCCGCAGGTGTCCGGGATAGTGGCTCGCGACGGCGGCGATGATCAGGCACTGTGTGCCGTGGGTGCCGACGCCTGCAAGGACCAGCATGAGGTAGACCACGGTGACAGGAGGTCCCGTGACCAGTACCACGAGCGCACCCGCAGCGACCGCCGCGGCGGCGATCGCCGTCGGAATCGGACCGAAGCGGGTCCCGGCCCAAGCAGTAATGACTGAACCGGCCACCGCACCCAGGTTGAGGGCCAGCGCGAAGGTCAGGGCTGATCCCAGGTTGTATCCGGCCAGCTGCATGAGGTTGGGCAGCCAGGTTCCGAGTCCGTACCAGGCGAACAGGGTGGCGATCGTCGCCAGGGCGAACAGCAGGCTGACCCCCAGGTACGGGGCCCGGAGCAGGGAAGAGAAGCCGGATGGTTCCCTGATCCCGCCGACTTTGCCGGCTGCCTTGCGGGCGGCCCTGTCGGTGGGGCTGACCGGAGTCAGTGTCTCCGGGAGGTATTTCAGTCCCAACGGCACCACGATCACCAGGGCCAGGACGGCCACGAGGAACATCGACTGCCAGCCGAAGGCGGGAATCAGCTGGATGCCGACCAGTGCGGCGATTGATCCGCCGATGGGGACACCGGACATCATCAGGGTGGCGATGGTGGACCGCCACTTGGTGGGGACGAGTTCGGCAACAAGGGCGTTCGCCGACGGCACCAGGCCGCCGAGCCCGATGCCGGCAAGGAGCCGCATAACGCCGAAGACGGCAGCGTTGGGAGCGAAGGCGCAGAGGACAGTGAAGATGGAGAAAACGACGGCGCAGCCCAGGATGGTGCGGCGGCGGCCCCACGAGTCGGCCATCCGGCCGGCAAAGATCGCCCCGATCATCATGCCGAGGAAGGCCATGGATCCGATGGTCCCGGCGGTGGCCTTGTTCAGGCCCCACCCGGTCTCGGTGATCAGGGAGGACTGGACCGTCCCGTAGACGATGAGGTCATAGCCATCGAAGACCACCAGTAGCCAGCAGACGAGGACGGCGGCGGCCGAAGCTTTCGAGAACCGCGATGCAGGCCCATCAACGGTTGTGGGGGCGGAAGCCCCCGGCGAGGACCGTTGCGGCACTGCAGCGGAAGATGTGTGATTCATGCCACTACTGTCATGGCCGTGGGAGGTGAACCACAATACAATTCTGATGTGCAGAAAGAGCCAGCCCCCAAACCCGCATCCAGAGCAGTCCGGAATCCCGTGCAGAAGCGGCCCACCTATTCCATCGAGGCAGTGGACAATGCGCTGCAGCTTTTGCAGCTGCTCCGCGACGGCGGGGCGCTGCGGCTCAAGGACGCAGCGGAGGAGCTGGCCGTTGCTCCGTCCACCGCCCACCGCCTCCTGGCGATGCTGGTCTACCGCGGGTTCGCGGTGCAGGATGAAACCCGCCGCTACGTGCCAGGTCCGGCCATGGGTGTTGGGCCGGCCGGGCTGAGCTGGACCAGGCTGCTCCGCTCCCTCGCCCAGCCGCACATGGAGCTCCTGTCCGCGCAACTCAACGAGACCGTCAACCTCATGGTGCGGGTGGGCACGAAAGCGCGTTTCCTGGCCACCGTGGAAGGAAACAATGTGTTGCGAGTGGGTGACCGGCAAGGGACGGTGATGCCTGCCAACAAGACCTCCGGAGGCAAGGCCATGCTCGCCGAACTGGAAACGCCAATGATTGACCAGCTCTTCCGCAGCAACAACGCCGAAATCGGCGGCGACACCATCCCGGACGCGGAATACCCGGCGTTCCTCCGCGAGCTGGAATCCATCCGCAGCAACGGTTTCGCCGCCAATTTCGAAGGAACGGAGGAGGGGGTCAGCGCCCTCGGGATTGCCCTGCACAACCGTCACGGAAACGTGGTCGGCGCGCTCAGCGTCGCCACTCCGGCGACCCGCTTCCGCCGTGTGTTCGACGCCGGGCTCGTCCGCGCCCTGCGGGAAACCTGCCGTCAGCTGGAGATAGACATCGCGGCCAATCCGGCCGACGCGGACTAGCAATTCTGGCCAGCAGAATATGTTGGAGCTCACAGGGAAGCCCTCCGTAGAGTCGAGACACGCCAACGAACTGTTCCGCACTCACCGAGGAGGCACCTGTGTCCATCAGCGCCGAGAACACAACTCATGAATCAGTGGCCGCCAGCCACGCCCTGCCGGAGCCGACCCCGGAGGAGGCTGCGCAGCTTGAGCAGCTGTACCGGGATTTTGACCGGGAGAACCTGATCCCGTTGTGGACTGAGATCGCGGATTTGATGCCGATGGTCCCGTCCCCGAAGGCGGTGGCCCATGTGTGGCGGTGGAGCGACTTGTACCCGCTGGCGGCCCGTGCCGGTGACCTGGTCCCGGTGGGCCGTGGCGGGGAACGCCGTGCTATTGCCCTGGCGAACCCCGGCCTGGCCGGTACCCCGTATGCCACCCCGACGCTGTGGGCCGCGATCCAGTACCTTGGTGCCCGCGAGACCGCACCGGAGCACCGGCACTCGCAGAACGCGTTCCGCTTCGTCGTTGAGGGCGAGGGTGTCTGGACGGTGGTGAACGGGGATCCGGTGCGGATGTCCCGCGGGGACTTCCTGCTGACCCCGGGCTGGAACTTCCACGGCCACCACAACGACACCGATGAGCCGATGGCCTGGATCGACGGCCTGGACATCCCGTTCGTGCACTACGCCGACGCCGGGTTCTTCGAGTTCGGCACCGAGCGCGTCACGGACGAGGCCACCCCGGACATCTCCCGCTCCGAGCGGCTCTGGGCCCACCCGGGCCTGCGTCCGCTCTCGGGCCTGGATGACACCACCAGCTCCCCCATCGCCGCGTACCGGTGGGAATACACCGACCGGGCCCTGACCGAGCAGCTGCTGCTGGAGGACGAGGGCCACCCGGCCACCGTGTCCCAGGGCCACGCCGCCGTCCGGTACACGAACCCGACCACGGGCGGGGATGTGATGCCCACCATCCGGGCCGAATTCCACCGCCTCCGCGCCGGCGCGACCACTGAAGCGGTCCGCGAGGTCGGCTCCAGCGTCTGGCAGGTCTTCGAAGGCACCGGCACCGCCACCCTGAACGGCGAGGTCAGGACCCTGGAGAAGGGTGACCTCTTCGTTGTCCCGTCCTGGGCCGAATGGTCCCTGCAGGCCGGCGCCGGCTCGAACGCAACCTTTGACCTGTTCCGCTTCAGCGACGCCCCGATCTTTGAACGACTGAACTTCAACCGCACCTACATCGAAGGACGCACCAAGTAATGAGACTCCTCACCCTCCGCACCCCCGCCGGCAACGCTAACGGCACCGTGGCTGTCCGCCAGGACGGGACCACCCTGACCGAGATCGACGGGTTCGCCGACGTCGGGGAACTCCTGAAGGATTCCGCATGGGAAGAGAAAGCGAAGGCCGCCACCGGGGCGACGCACCCGCTCGAAGGCGCGGACCTGGCTCCCGTGGTTCCGTTCCCGGGCAAGATCATCTGCGTGGGCCACAACTACCGGAACCACATCAAGGAAATGGGCCGGGAGATACCGGAGTACCCCACCCTGTTCGCGAAGTACCAGGAATCCCTGATCGGCCCGAACGATGACCTGGCCCTGCCGCAGGAATCGGACACCGTGGACTGGGAAGCCGAACTCGCCGTGGTGATCGGTAAGAAGGGCCGCCGGATCAGCGAAGCGGACGCCAAGGACCACATCGCCGGGTACTCGGTGCTGAACGATGTATCCATGCGCGACTACCAGTTCCGCACCATCCAGTGGCTCCAGGGCAAGACCTGGGAGAAGTCCACCCCGTTCGGCCCCGCCCTGGTCACGCAGGATGAGTTCACCGCAGGTCCCCTGATGACCTCGGCCGTGGACGGCGAAGTCCAGCAAAGCACCCCCACCGGGGACCTGGTGTTCACCCCGGAGTTCCTGGTCTCCTACATCTCCACGATCATCACGCTGAACCCGGGCGATGTGATCGCCACCGGCACCCCGGGAGGTGTGGGCCACGCCCAGGACCCCAAGCGCTACCTGCAGGAAGGCCAGATCCTGGTCACCACCATCGAGGGCCTGGGCCAGCTGAGCAACCGCGTGGTCAAGGAAGCCTGATGGTCGCCCGCCACGACCAGACCACGGACCCTGCCCTGCTCGAGGGTTTGCTGCAGGCACGGCGGGGCACGGCGTTTTTCGCCCGCAAGCTCAACGAGCTCACCGACGCGGACCTGGACGGGGATTCGCTGCTGCCGGGCTGGACCCGGCGGCACGTGACGGCCCACATCGGCTACAACGCGCGGGCCATCGCGCGGCTCATCGAGTGGGCAGCCACCGGCGTGGAGACGCCCATGTACGCCTCCACGTCGGTGCGCGACCACGAAATCAACTTCGGCGCCACCCTTCCGCCGATCGCGCTGCGGCACCTGTTCGACCACTCCGCGGTGCACCTGAACGTCGAATGGCGGGACCTCCCGGCAGGAGCCTGGCACCACAAAGTCAAAACAGCCCAAGGCCGGATCGTCCCGGCCGAGGAAACCGTCTGGATGCGCACCCGTGAAGTCTGGGTCCACGCCGTGGACCTGGACAACGGCGCCAGCTTCCGGGACATCCCCGCCCCCGTCCTCGAACGGCTCCTGAAGGACATCACCGGAGCCTGGCACACCCGCGGCACCGACACCGGACTACTCATCAGGGTGACTGGCACAGACCTGACGTTCGGCGACACCAGCGCGGAGAACCCAACACTGATCACCGGCCCGCTCGCGCCCATCACCCAATGGGCCACCGGACGCGGCACCCAGGGCGTGCGAGCAACAAGCACCACAGCAACAGCCGGCACAGCGGCGGATGCCGCGGCACCGGCGTCGGACGCTGACCTGCCCGAAGTACCCCCAGCACCCAAATGGATCTAGCACCCCGGCGGATCTAGGCCGCACGTGGATCCGGGGCGCATAACCTGACACCCAAGAACGGTCAGCGAGGCGGGCAACTGGTTCCGGACGCGAAGGCGGCCCCCCCCCCCGAGGGGGCCGCCACTTTTCGTGCACCGGAGGTGTGCCTGCTATTCCTCGTGCTTGATCTTGTGCACCCGGGTGACCACCGTGGGACACGGGACCCGCAGCAGGACCGCGTGGGCGGTGGAACCGAGCAGGAGCCTGCTGAACCCGCCGCGTCCGCGGCTGCCGATCACCAGGAGCCGCGCGTTCGCGGCGGCCTCCACGAGGGCCTTGGCCGGATCAGTGTCCTTGTCGAGCACCTGGTTCACCACCAAGTCCGGGTACTTGTCCCGCAGCCCGGCGACCGATTCGGCGAGCACGATTTTGTCCTCTTCCTCAATGACTTCAGCCAGGCCGCTCGCAGGCATCCCGCTCTGGACCCAGCGGGCGGGGCGCCGGAACGCCAGCAGGGCGGTCAGCTCATCCCCTTCGCGGTCGGCTTCCGCCGCGGCAAACGCCACAGCCTGCAGGGACTCCTCCGAGCCGTCCACGCCCACTACGACGCCGCGTCCCTGCGGCCCCTGGGCCTGCGGTATGACTGCCACGGGGCTGTCGGACGCGGTAACGACCTGAAGGGCGCGGTCCGTCATGGGTCCTCCGTCGGCCCAGTGGCGGTGGTGTGAGCCGATGACCAGCATGGCGGCCTCTTTGGATATTTCCTTCAGGGCTGAGCCTGCGCTTCCGTGCCGCAACTGCACATCGACGGCAACGCCTGGTTCCTTCTTGGCGGCATCCTCCTGGACCTGCCTTAGCAACTCCATGCCTGATTCCCTGATCAGTTCGTGATACTGGAAGTCCGGCGACATCCACCGGTCGTCCACTGCATGGACTGCAATAACCGGGAGCTTAAGCTTGGCCGCCCGGTGCAGCGACCACGACATTGCGGCCTCACTTCCCGCGGAGCCGTTGATGCCGACGACGATTGGTTTGCTCATTCGAATCCTGCTCTTCTCCATCGCGTTTTCGGATCAGCACGCCGATGGCCGCTGACACCTTCAGTGTGCTCCGGGGGCCGAGGCAGGGGTTAGGGCCTTAAGCCCCTCACCGGCTGCTGCGCCCCGCGCGTAGCGTCAGCCCCATGGAGGACACCCGGGCGGACCCCGCCGCCCCCGCACGGCCAAAGCCGTTCCTTCGCCGCTGGTTCCTGTGGGTCACACTCGGTGAGAGTGTGGGCTTCGTGGCTCCCGCCGTCGTCGCGGTCTTCGTGATAATTCCGGATACGGCCGGAGCCTTGGCGTGGCTGGCCGTGGCAGGTGTCGCGGAAGGCACAGTCCTGGGACTCGCCCAGGCACACGTGCTGAAGCGGCAGCTGCCCGGGCTCCGTGTGCGCTCGTGGACCGTCCGCACCGCCACCGGTGCGGCGCTGGCTTGGATCATCGGGCTTGCGCCCAGCACTTTCGCAGAACAATGGCAGGCCTGGCCGCCGGTCCTGCAACTCGCCGTCGCAGTGCCCGGAGCCTTGCTGCTGCTCTGTTCGATCGGCCTGGCGCAGTGGCCTGAACTGCGCCGCCACCTCGCCCACAGCGGATGGTGGGTGGGCGGGAATGCACTGGCATGGTGCGTCGGGCTGGGACTGTTCTTCGCCGTCGCACCTCCGCTGTGGCAGCCGGGACAGCATCCGACGACGGTAATCGCCATTGGTGTCGCGGCCGCCGTCCTGATGGCGGCCGGCATGGCGCTGCTGACCGGCCTGGTGATGGACCGGCTGCTGGCGGCGAGGGGATGACCCGCGTGCGGCGGGATCCGGCAGCTGCTGCTAACGCCGGCGAGCGCTTGCGGTTGTCGGGCGGCATGGCCGGATTGGTGTCGGCAGCGCTCGGCATAGCGGGCGGATCCATGGAAGTACTCCTCACCGGACCGTGGCCAGCTGCCTCCGATGCCGGCTACGCGGGACGCTGGCAGGGATCGCGTTCACGGCAGGGGTGCTGGGCGCTGGCTTGAACATCCTGGGCCAGGCTGGCCAGATCACGCTGACCCTGCCGTCGCAGGCCGCGGTGGCACAGGGGGTGGCCGCCGCCGTCGCGGATCTGTGCCTCGTCACGCTTGCCCTGGCGAACCTGCCCGCCGGGGTGATGTTCACCGCCATTGCTGTGTTGTCGCTGCGGATGAAGGCATCTCCCGCGGCCCTGGGCTGGATCGCCGCCTTTGCGGCGGCCGCATCGTTCCTGTCCGCGCTGTCTGTGATACCGCAGAGCGGGCCGCTGTCCCCCATGGGCTGGCTGACCACCCTGCTCCGGCTGGCGCCGCTGCTCTGGTACGTTCCGGCGGCCGTCCTGATGATGAGGGGACCCTCCTGACGCGGGGCTCTTCCGGACGCAGGCCCTTCCTGACGCAGCGCCCCTCCTGACGCAGGCCCTTCCTGACGCAGCGCTCAGCCCGACGGGGGGCTCTTCCGGACGCAGGCCCTTCCTGACGCAGCGCTCAGCCCGTCGGGGCGCCGCCGGAAACACCGGGCACGCCGGCGACAACAAAGGCGGAATTTCAGAAGCCGGTGGGTTCCGTTTCGAACTCCGGCTCGCTTGGCGCAGCTTCGTGATGGAGCGGACGAAGTGCCGAGGTCCGCTCCAGCCAGATCAGCGCGTCGTAGCGACCTCCCATCCGGGTGGGGACGTAATTCCCGTGTTCACTGGCCGGCCGGTAGACAACCCCGATGGCCCGGTGTCCCAGCCAGGCCGACAGCCACGGCCCGGACCTGTCCCTGCCGAATTCCAGCAAAGCCGGTGCGCCCAGCGCCTTGTGCAGCAGGTCCTCATGGCTGCCGGTCCGCGCCTCCGGTACCTTGAGCACCCGTTCCGGGGAACCCCACCCGTCGGCAGCCATCACCGTTCCCGCGTAGGACGCCAGCCCCACCAGGGTCACGCCCTCGGTGCCGTGGCGCTCGCGGAGCAGCTGGCCCACGTTCACCAGCCCGTCCCGCGCCATGTCCGTGGCCCGTGCATCCCCCACGTGCGTGTTGTGCTCCCAGATGATGCCCTTAGACGCCGGGCCCAGATGCGCGCTGAGCCGGTCCACCGTGTCCGCCATGTGATGGTCCCGGACATTCCAGGACTCGCGGTTCCCCCGCACCATGATGCGGTAGTAGTGTTCGGCGTTGGCGGCGACCATGGCGTTCTGCACGGCGTCGAAGGCTTCGTCACTTTCGACGCGTGGTTCATGGTCCCGTAGTGACAGTGCCCGGTTGCGTACCTCGCTGAGCAGTGCAACGACGTCCGCCTCGCAGGACTCCGGAACCAGCCGGGTGCGCCAGGCGTACTGGTGCGGGTCCTCGTGATGCGGAAGGAAGCACTGCCATGCGCGCATGGCAGCAGGAACGGCGTCGGGCTCATTTTCCTGGAGCCAGCCGATGATTTCCCGCAGTGAATCCCACAGCGAGTAGACGTCCAGGCCGTAGAAGCCAACGCGTTCCGCCAGGGGGCGCTCCAGGTTCCAGCCGCGCAGCCAGTCCAGGAATCCCGCCACTTCTTCGTTGGCCCACATCCACGTGGGCCAGCGCTCGAACCCGGCGAGCATCGCGTGGACTCCGGCGTCCAGCCCGCTTTGTCCCCGAACCCAGCGGTTGATCCGCCAGCAGTCCGGCCAGTCACCCTCGACTCCGATCCAGCTGTACCCCTGCTCCTCGATCAGCCGCATGGTCAGGCGGGCCCGGACGGTGTAGTACTCATGGGTGCCATGGGATGCTTCGCCGATCGCCACAAACCGGCCGGAGCCGGCTTTGTGGACCAGCCCGTCAAGGTCCCTGAGCCCGCTCAGCGGCCGGGCCAGGGAACGGATCTCGTCCAGCATGCTCAGGCCGGCACGGTTTTCGGTGGTCACGTCGGGTCCTCGAGGGAGATGCCTTCGAGGTACTCCGGGACGCGCACCCGCCAGCCGAGTTCCCGCTTGATCCGGACCCGGAGGGCATCGGACGCTTCCGGCTCGCCGTGGGTGATGTATGTCATCCGCGGTTCCCGCTCGGCGGCCTTCATCCACTCGATCAGCCCGTCGGCATCCGCATGCGCTGACAGGCTCTCCATCTGGATCACTTCGGCCCGGATGCGGATGTCCTCCCCATAGATCCGGAGCTGCCGTTCGCCGGCGGCGAGCGCGGCGCCGCGGGTTCCGCCCGCCTGGTACCCGCTGAGGATGATGGCGTTCTTCGGATCTGATCCGTATTCGGCGATGTGGTGCAGGATCCTGCCACCGGTGAGCATGCCGCTGGCGGAGATGATCACCATGGGGCCGCCGCGGAGGTTGAGCAGCTTCGAATCGTCCACGGTGCGGGTCATCTTGGCCACTTTGTACATGTCCTCGTATTCCCGATGCTTGAGCCGGTGTTCATCGGGGTGGCGCTGGTACATCCCGGAAGCGTCGATGGCCATGGGACTGTTGAGGTACACGGGGATGTCCGGAATCGCGTTCTTGCTGCGGAGCCGGGCCAGGTGCAGCATCAGTGTCTCCGCCCGTCCCACGGCGAAGGCGGCAATCATGATGACGCCGTTTTTCTTCGCCACGCGGGTGATGATCTCTCCCAGTTGCAGTTCCGGATCCAGGCTGGAGTGCTTGCGGTTTCCGTACGTGGACTCCGTCACCAGAATGTCAGCGGCACCCAGTCCGCGGGGAGGAAACATCAGGGGGTCGTCGGTGCGGCCGAGGTCTCCGGTGAAGTGAACGGAGTGCTGGCCGACGTCGAGCCGGATCTGGGCAGCCCCCAGAATATGGCCGGCCGGCAGGAACGTCGCCGAGATTCCCCCTCCCAGTTCCAGCGGGGCATCGAATCCCTGTTCCCGGAAACTGTCGAGCGACCTGACCGCGTCCGCGGCCGTATAGAGCGGTACCGGCGGGCTGTGCCTGGACGATCCCCGCTGGTAGGCGTATTTGGCTTCCTCTTCCTGCAGGTAGCCACTGTCGGGCAGGAGAAGGGTACACAGTTCAGTGGTGCCTTCGGTGGCATACACCGGCCCGGCGAAGCCGTCCCGGACGAGGGCGGGGACATAGCCGGTGTGGTCAAGGTGCGCATGGGTCAGCAGCACGGCATCAATGGAGCGCGGCTGGACCGGGAACGGAACCCGGTTCCGGTCCCGGAGCAACTTGTAGCCTTGGAAGAGCCCGCAGTCCACGAGGATGCGTCTCCCGCCTGCTTCCACCAGGTATCTTGAACCGGTCACGCTGTCCGTGGCTCCGAGGAACCGGAGTTGCGGGTGTCGGTCTCTCATGGTGCTCCCTGTTCCCGTCGGGCAGCGTTCCCGTAGCCGGGATGTATCTCCTAGCTTCCGCTTCTTCCCGGTGGCCACGTAGGGCCGAAAGTCATGGCTGCCCCGGTGCGAGCCTTGCGGGCGACGGAAGGGACCGCTGAACGTCCCTCAACACGGAAAATTCAGCGGTCCCCTGCGATCTGACGACGATGAAGAACCACCCTTCCTAAAGGAAGATATCGCGGGCCACTCCCATGATGATTCGGTCGCCTGGAGTCGATTTCCTAAGGAAGTCCTCAACTGCCCAGTCATCAAGTGCAATGCATCCGGCTGTCGGGACCTTGTGTTCGTGCAGGAAGATGGCAAACCCTGCGTCTTGGACAATTTCCGAATCCGGCGGGCGGTTGTAGTTGATGACGGCCCCCTGGCGGTAGTCGTGCGATGCTCCGGTCGCGAAATACCACATGTTCTCGTCGTACCCCACCCACGACGTGGACTCGAAGTACTTGTTGTATGTTGCCGTCCACGGGTTGCCGCCCCACCGCGAATTGGGATTGAGGGTGCGGTAAGGCAGTGCAGTCCCGGGATTACCCAGTCCGAAAGCTTCCGTTACGGTATAGGAGCCTGTGGGCGAGTAGTTGTAGCGCGTTGGCCCTGACGGGACTCCCGGGGGCTTAAAGCCAGCCGCACCCACTCTCCCGTCCGTTCGCCAGTCCGTCACATACGTACCCGCCACGCGCTGACAATAGGCGACTGTGGCGTATGACTGTCCGTAATCGCCGGCGAAGGTGAGAGTGACACGATTCGCGTTCCCGGTGGGGTATTTGATCCGGCCGTCGTTCAGCGTCGTGCATTCCGTGTGCCGGTAATCCCTGGTGATACCCGATATCCAAGTGAGGTAACCGCCCTGGAACGCTTGGACGCATGAGGATCCTGCACAGGTCTCCGGGGCCGTCGGGTAGCCGAGGTAGCTCCGGTGCCACCCCATGGCTTCATATTTAGACTTGATACCTCCGCTGACCGGCTGCGCGCCGCTGGAGGGCGACCAGAAGATCAGGCCGCCCTTGAACCATTGATAACACCCGCCGTTGGGCTGATTACAAACTTCGCCGGCCAGGGGGTAGCCGAGACCACCGGAGACGCCTCCCAGACCATCGAACCGGCTCTTGATCGCGCCGTTGGTCGCATGTGCGCCGGTCGTCGCTGACCAGTAGATGCTCCCGCCCTGATACTCCTGCCAGCACCCTGGCCCTGGGAGGTCGCAAGCTTCTTCCGACACCGGATAGCCCAAGTCACCGCGTTCAAGTCCACGGGTCAGCCAAGCCCCTCGGATGGCGCCCAGAGTGATGTGTGCACCGCTCGCAGCGGACCACACAATGACGCCGCCTTGGTAGACCTGATAGCAGCCATCTCGTGTGAGACCGCAAATTTCCTTCGAGAGAGGATAGCCAAGGCGGCCGGCCTCAGAGCCGTTGCCTGCGTAAAGCCCGCCGATTGCTCCCGGTTCCCACACACCGTAGGCCCCTGAAGCAGCCGACCACAAGATTCGCAATCGTCCGAACTCCTGTACACAGCCCTGTGTCGGAAGATTGCACAACTCGTCGGATGTCGGGTATCCAATGACCCCGTAACCTCCGTAAATCCGATGCACGGCGTTGCCAATAGCACCGTGCGTGCTTCCGAAGCCTGATTCAGCCGTCCACGTAATGTCCGCCCCTCGCGAGAATCTCTGAAAGCACCCCAGGGTGTCACAGGCCTCGCCAGAAACGGGGTATCCGAATGCGGTTAGTCCACCGGACAGTTTCCATTGTTGTCCTGTTTTGCCGGACTCAAAAAGAACAGCGTGCGCGCCTGTTGTGGGCGTGTAGTAGATATTTCCGCCAACGAAGGTCTCGACGCAAAGAGCAGCGGCGTCACATTGCTCGTTTGACGTGGGTTCGCCCAACGGACCATCTGCACCACCCAGTTGGATCCACTTCTGGCCGATGGCCCCGAACGGTGTGAACGGACCTGCTGCCGCCGAACCCGTCTGGATAGCTGCGGCCGGCGTTGGGTCCGGAGCTTCAGTTGGCGGCGCCTCGGAAGCCGGTGTGGACGGATCAGTCGATGCAGTTGGCGCCGGTGTCCGTTCAACCGGATCCGATGGACTCGCGTCGCCGCGCCCGGCATTGTTCGTTGCCGCCGAAACCGTAGGTTCGGCCGTCGCTACTGTTCCCTGTTCTGACGGCGGTTCCGATGACGGCGTTGCAGGAAGAGGCGTCGTCGCGTCGGCCATAGGTGCCACGCCCATCAGCACCATTGCCGAAAGGAGTATGGCTGCAATCATACGGTCCAGCTTCAATGTGGGAGTCGGCGTCATTTTGAGACCACCGCCTCGCATTTTGCGTCAGCCGGAGCGTTCGTGGCGAACGCGTCCGCCCGGATATTTTCCTTGGATCCAGCCGCCACAAGTTTTTCGATCATCGCGTGGCCCGCGACACTACTTGTTGTGCCCACCGCCACCGCCACGGTGTATTTGACGGGTTCGGAACCCGTGTTGGATAGCGTGCCCGAAAAGGACCAGACGCCGTTGCCGTCCGCTTCGCAGCCCACATCAGTCAAGGCCTCAGTGGCGATGAAGTCCGTAGCCGCCGGCGTTGCGCTCGTCGACGGAGGCCCCTGAACCGAGCCCGTTGGTGACGGACTATCGGTGATTAGGCCAGGACTGGCCTGCGATGCCGTCGGCGGATTGACTGACGGCGGACTACTACAGGCGGTGAGCGCAAACAGACCCGCCGCGCAGCCCCCAATAAGCGGTGCCCAGTTCTGCATTATTCCTCCATAGCTAGGACTGGCCCCTCCCCGGCCATTAGTTTCCCGGGAGGGACCAGCGATAGTGGGGACATTATCAGATTGAACGACCCAGGTAACCCATTGATTCTCTAAAAAATTGGACTTTTCTCAGGTCGAAATTGGTGTTTGCAACTTTCATTGAAGTTAATTACTAAACTTTCTTGCTATAACCTTTCAGTTTTTATGCTTCCAGAGATTAGCCAGACATCACATTCGCTCCGTCTTTCCGGGAGTCCGGGCACGGCAGTACGCTGGAACCACCCTTTGGAGACGTCGGATGGCTGAACCGGATTTGATCACCAGCGCCCGCGCGGCGTACGCCCGCAGGGACTGGCCCGCGGCACGGAACGGGCTGCTCGCCGCCAGAACCACCACCGGCTTGGCGCTACCGGACCTGGACGCCCTGGCCGACGCGATGTGGTGGCTGGGCCGCGTTCCCGAATCGCTGTCCGTGGCCGAGGAGTTGTACCGGGGCCTCGCCGGTGCCGGAGACCGGCCGGCCGCGGCAATGAAGGCGATCATTCTGTCACTGCAGTGGGGCACCCGCGGGGACCTGATGGTTGCCTCCGGCTGGCTTAACCGGGCGCGGCGCCTGCTCCAGGGCCTGCCGGAAGGCCCCGAGCAGGGCTACCTGCTCTATCTCCAAAGCGTCATGTCACTGGACCTGGAGGAAGACCCCGGTCCGGCCCGGGCGGCGGCAGCGGAACTCGAGGCCGTGGCCGGCCGCCAGTCCGATCCCACCCTGGGATGCTTTGCCCGCGTGCTGGCAGGCCTTGCCGGTGTCCGTGCCGGCCGGACTGAGGAAGGGTTCAGCGAATTGGACGAGGCCCTGTTGCCGGTCCTTGCCGGCGATGTTGCCCCCGTGTGGGCCGGGGACATCTATTGCACCGTCATCCACCTGTGTCACCAGCTCGGGGACCTGGCCAGGATGCGGGCCTGGACCGGTGCACTGGAGCATTGGACCGCGGGCCAGTCAGCCACTTTTGTGTACACCGGTGTGACGCGCATCCATGAGCTGCAGCTGGTCAGTGCCGAAGGCGGCTGGGATGCGGTGGAACGCGAAATAGGCGCTTCGAGCGACAACCTGGTGAATGCGCATGGCTGGATGGCCGGCGCCGGCTACTACGAGCTGGGCGAGGTGCGCCGCCTTCGCGGCAACGCTGCCGGGGCGATGGCCGCTTACCGGCGGGCACGCGACGTCGGAGTCGACCCCCAGCCAGGAGAGGCGCTGCTCCACTATGCTGCCGGTGACAGCGCCCTGGCGCTCAACCAGTTGCGCGCCGCCCTGGGCGAGAGCCGGCTGCTGGACCGGGCCCGGCTGCTGCTGCCCGCCACCGAGCTGGCACTGGACCAGCGTGAAGCGGCGCTCGCTGACGCGCTGGCGTCGGAACTGGAACGGACGGCCGCCCGGTTCGCCTCTGCAGGGCTCCAGGCGTGGGCATGCCAGGCCCGCGGCGCCGTTCTGCTGGCTGCCGGCCGGGGCGACGAGGCACTGCCCCTGCTGGAAGCCGCAGCCCGGACGTACCGGACGCAGCGGGCGCGCTACCGCACGGCACGGATCCATGAGCTGCTCGCCAGCTCCCGCCGCAGCCTCGGACAGGCCGGTGCTGCCGATGCCGACGTCGCCACCGCACTCGCCATCTACCGACAGCTCGGCGCTGTCCCCGACGTCGAACGGCTGGAGCGCGGCGCGGCACCCGGCGCCGGCAGGAGCGGGCTGACCGCCCGCGAATGCGAGGTCCTGGCCCTCATCACCACGGGTGCCAGCAACCGTCAGGTGGCGGAGGCCCTGGTCATCAGCGAAAAGACGGTGGGGCGGCACCTGGCGAACATCTTCGGCAAGATCGGGGTATCCACCCGGACCGCCGCGGCGGGCTGGGCCAGGGAACACGGAATTACCTGACGGACGGGCGCAACAACTGGACAGAGCACGACGGCGGCGGCGCGCCGTCGTCGTCCTGCGTTGGTTGCGGTCCCTGTTCCCCGCGCCGGGATCCCCTGCATCATCCGCCCCACGCCCCCGGCAAAAGATGCATCATCCGCCCGACGCGGGGAGGACCGCCGCGAAAGTACTTTCGAAGTAGCCGGACAGGGACGTCCGCCGAACGAAAGGAAAGAACCATGACCACCACCGATACCGACCTCCACGCAGGCGCCGCGGAGACCACGCACGACGACGGGTTACCGACGGACGATGCTGTTGAGGCGGGCGCAGCCCGGTTGCTCGGCATCCTCAACGACAGCTCCGCAGCGGTCCTGGCCAGCGTCGGTCACCAGACCGGACTGTTCGATGTGATGGCCGGACTGCCCGCGGCCACGAGCGAGCAGATTGCGGATGCGGCGGGCCTCAACGAACGCTACGTCCGGGAATGGCTCGGCGGCATGGTGACGGCCCGCTTCGTTCACTACCGGCCACCCCAGAACCAGCCAACCCAGTACCAGCACGCCGCCGGCACCTACCGGTTGGACCCTGCACTGGCCCCGTCCGTCTCCGGGCCTGGAGTCGACAACCTGGCCCGCATGCTGCAGTACGTCACGCTGATGGGTGAGGTGGCCGGCAGGATAGCGCAGAAGTTCCGCACGGGCGGCGGCCTGGGCTACGAGGACTATCCGGATTTCATGGACATCCAAGCCGGTGACAGCGGCTCGGTCCACGACGCCTCCCTGGTGTCCGCCATCCTCCCGCTGGCGGGCTGCGTGGACAGGCTGCGGGCGGGCATCGAAGTGGCCGATATCGGCTGCGGAGCAGGCCACGCCGTGAACCTCATGGCCGGGGCCTTCCCCGCGAGCCGGTTCACCGGTTACGACTTCTCGGAGGATGCCGTGCTGGCGGGACGTGCGGAAGCCCGACGGCTGGGACTGGGAAATGCCCGGTTCGAGATCCTGGACGCGGCCGCCCTGGACGTCGTGGAAGGCTTCGACCTCATCACCGTCTTCGATGCCATCCACGACCAGGCCCGGCCGGCGAAGGTGCTTCAAAACATCCACGAGGCGCTGCGCCCGGACGGCACGTTCCTCATGGTGGACATCAAGGCCTCCAGCAACCTGGCCGACAATGTTGAGCTCCCGTGGGGAACGTTCCTCTACGCGATCTCCACGTTCCACTGCATGTCCGTCTCCCTGGCGCAGGACGGGGAGGGACTCGGAACGGTGTGGGGCGTGCAGCTGGCGGAGTCCATGGTGCGGGCTGCGGGCTTCGGCACCGTTGAGGTGAAGGAACTCGGGGAGGATCCGTTCAACGCCTACTTCGTCGCCAGGAAGTAGGCGCCGAACGCCTCCCGCTGCCAGGGTCTCCCTACTGTTGGGTCCCCATACTGCTTGGGTCCGTTACTCCTTGGGTCCTGCGATGTTCACGAGCCAGGCGACGCCGAACTTGTCCGTGCACATGCCGAAGGTATCGCCCCACGGCGCCTGTTCGAG
Organism: Arthrobacter sp. GW460-12-1-14-TSB2; assembly: GCF_059423525.1. Taxonomy (NCBI): domain Bacteria; kingdom Bacillati; phylum Actinomycetota; class Actinomycetes; order Micrococcales; family Micrococcaceae; genus Arthrobacter; species Arthrobacter sp. GW460-12-1-14-TSB2. The sequence goes on along the minus strand of NZ_JBWKYC010000001.1, from coordinate 129,439 downwards.
GGGCACCGTCACGGTCCCGCCGTCGGACAACTTCTCCCAGTACCCGCGCAGTTCGGCGTCGTCCTCGCCGCTGAGGGAAACGGAGAAGTTGTCGCCGGGGTTGTAGCTCATGCCGTTGGGCGTATCGGCGCCCATGAGCACCAAGCCGGATTCGGTGGTCAGCATGCCGTGCATGATCTTTTCCTGCTCGGACGCATCCTCACTGGCATGGAACTCGCCAAAGGTACTCAGCGCCAGTTCGCCTCCGAATACGGACTGGTAGAAGTTCATGGCGTCCCGTGCGTTGTCCCGGAAGCCCAGGTAGGGATTAAGTGTCGTGGTCATGTTCAGGTGTCCTCTCGTGCCGGTCGATACCCGGACCAACCGTGGATCCGGTGGCCGCCCGGGCTTGGAACACTTCATATGTTGCCCGAGTCCTGCGTGACTGCATAGGGGCGGCGATGGCCTTCGGCCTCAGCTCCAGAGCGCAACGTGGACTTTGGATCCCCGTCGTTCAAGCCCCCGCGAGCCGCCCGGCGCAACCATAGCGGCTGTGGCATCCGATGAGGTGACGAAGCGCTGCAGTGCCTTTGCCTTGGACGTTGTCCGGCCGTGGTCCAGCGTGCTTGCCCACCACAGCCCGGACACCGGAGTTCCGACCACGGGCACGCGCACGAGGACTCCGGTCTGGAGTTCCGCCCGCACGATATGCCCCACGGCGAGTGTCAGGCCTTCCCCCGCCCGGGCGGCGGCGAGCGCGTCGGTTTCGCTGCTTAGCCGGATCACGTCCGGCGCTACGCCCATCGAGGCCAGCCACCGCCCCTCATCCGTCTCCGCCTGAATGCCGGAGGGGCCGGCAAACCACGGGCGGTCCAGCAGCCGTGCCAGTGGTACCGGACCATGCAGCGCAGCGAGGGGATGCTTCGCCGCCACCACAAAGACGCGCTGGTACCGCAGGAACGGGACCATTTCCAGTCCGACGTCGGCACCTGCGAGTGCCGGCTGCGCAGGCCTGGCGCCGAGGGCTATGTCGTACGCGCGGTCAAGGAGCAGCGACGCTATGTCGGCTGCGGATTCAACCACGACATCGACGGAGGCGCCCGGGACGCGTTTCGTGAAGAGGTCAAGCAGCCGTCCGGCTGCATGTTCGGCAAACGGAGCTGTCGCGACGATTCTCAGCAACCCCGCGTCCGTGGTTGCATGGGAGACTTCCCACCGGGCCTGGTCCGCCAGGCCCACGATTTCCTGGGCGTAGTCCGCCAATGCCCGGCCGCCCGGCGTCAGGGCAATGCCTCCGGAAGCCCGGACGAAGAGGGGGTCGCCGAGGTCCTTCCGGAGCGCAGCCAGTGCCGAGGAGACCGCCGGCTCGCTGACGGCCAGAGCCGCCGCGGCAGCGTGAAGCGACCCCAGTCTGGCCACGAGCGCGAAGGCCCGCAGCTGGCTCAAAGTCATCGACACCGCTTCATAACCCTTCGCTTATGACGATATTGACACTCCACTCAGGCCGGGGCAAGACTGACCTCAAATCGGCGTCCGTGAGTTTTCCGGCGCCATGGAGTGAGGTAGGGACAATGCAGATTCCGGCTTCTTTTGACTATGTGCGGGCCAGCACCGTGGACGATGCCCTTGAACTCCTTGCACGTCACGGCCCCGAGTCCCGGGTGATCGCCGGCGGGCACAGCCTGCTGCCCATGATGAAACTCCGCCTGGCCCGGCCCGAATGGCTGATTGACATCAACGACCTCTTCGAACTCGACTTCATCCTTCTCGACGGGGATCGCCTGCGGGTGGGCGCGCTGACGCGCCATACTGCCCTGCTGGAATCAACCGAAGTGGCCCGGCTCTTCCCGATCATTTCGGACGCCGAAGCAGTCATCGCGGACCCTGTGGTGCGCAACCGCGGAACCATTGGCGGTTCCCTGTGCCAGGCGGACCCGGCTGAAGACCTGTCCACGGTCTGCGACGTCCTGCGTGCCGTGGCGGTAGTCCGCGGACCCGGCGGCGAGCGCCTCGTCGACATGAACGATTTCCACCGCGGCCCCTATGAAACGGCGGTGGCCCCTGACGAGCTGCTGTGCGAAGTCCGGTTCCCCGTTCGTCCGAGATCGGGAAGTGCCTACGAAAAGGTGGAACGCAGGGTTGGCGACTGGGCAGTCGCCGCAGCCGGGGCGGCCATCTCGCTGGCGGAGGATGGCAGCGTCGAAGCCGCCGCCATCGGTCTCACGGCCCTGGGCCTCGACGGAACCGTCGCGGAAGCCGAGGCTGTGCTCCTTGGCCGGCAACCCAGCGAGGAGCTGTTCGTCGAGGCCGGCCGGCTGGCAGCCATTGCGTGTGATCCCGTCGCGGACCAGCGCGGACAGATCGACTACAAGCGGCATCTGGCCGACGAGCTCACCCGGCGGGTATTGCGACAGGCCTGCGCCCGCGCCGCCCAGACACAGGAAGGCTGAAGCGCATGCAGATCAGCATGACCGTGAACGGCAACGAAGTCGTCTCCGAGATCGAACCGCGCGTGCTGCTGGTTCATTACATCCGCGAAGTCCTGGGTCTCACGGGCACGCACTGGGGGTGCGACACCACCAACTGCGGAACATGCGTGGTGCTGATGGACGGCCAGCCGGTGAAGTCCTGCACCGTGCTCGCGGCAATGGCGGCCGGGCACGATATCCGCACCGTCGAAGGGCTCGCCACGGCGGGCACCCTCGATCCGGTTCAGCAGGGGTTCATGGAGGAGCACGGGCTGCAGTGTGGCTTTTGCACCCCGGGCATGATGCTCACGGCCCGCGCCTTGCTGGACAAGAACCCGCATCCTGACGACACCGAGATCCGCAAGGCCATTTCCGGGCAGATCTGCCGCTGCACCGGTTATGCCACCATCGTCCGCTCGGTGCAGTGGGCTGCCGCCCACCCGGCCGCCGCTGCCGCCGCCACCGGCGAAGGAGCCGACGAGGTCCTCGACGGCACCGACACCGTGGTGGAGGACGTCGCCACGGAAACCCAAGACGCAGAGGTGAAGGCATGACTGTCATCCACGAGCGGGACAGCAACCCCGCAGCCGGCGACGCGGACCGCCCGGTCGGCTACGGCCGCATCCAGCGCAAGGAAGACCCCCGGTTCGTCCGCGGGAAGGGCAACTATATCGACGACATGGTGCTGCCCGGCATGCTGCACGGCGCGATCCTGCGCGCTCCGGTTGCCCATGCACGGCTGGTCTCGATCGACACCACCAATGCGTTGGCCCACCCGAAGGTGCTTGCCGTAATCACCGGCAAGGACCTGGAGGGCCTCAAGCTCGCCTGGGCGCCGACCCTCTCCGCCGACGTGCAGGCGGTGCTGGTCACGGACAAGGTCCGGTTCCAGGGCCAGGAGGTCGCGTTCGTTGTGGCCGAGGACCGGTACGCCGCCCGCGACGCGCTGGAACTGATCGACGTCGAATACGACGTGCTGCCGCCGCTGGTCGACGCGCGCAAGGCCCTCGACGCCGACGCCCCCGTCATCCGGGACGAAATCCCGGGCCGGACGGACAACAAGATCTTCGACTGGGAAATCGGCAACGCGGCGGAGACCGAGGCCCTGTTCGCGAGCGCCGACGTCGTCGTCAGCCAGGAGATGGTCTACCCGCGGGTGCACCCGGCGCCGATGGAGACCTGCGGCGCCGTCGCCGACTTTGATGCCGTCAACGGCAAGCTGACCCTCTACGAGACGACGCAGGCCCCGCACGCCCACCGCACGCTGTTCGCGATCGTCGCCGGCATCCCCGAGCACAAGATCCGGATCGTGTCCCCGGACATCGGTGGCGGCTTCGGCAACAAGGTGGGCATCTACCCCGGCTACATCCTCGCCGTCGTCGGCTCCATCGTCACGGGCCGCCCGGTGAAGTGGGTGGAGGACCGCTCCGAGAACCTGATGTCCACCTCCTTCGCCCGCGACTACATCATGGAGGGCGAGATCGCCGCGACCAAGGACGGGAAGATCCTGGCCCTGCGCACCAACGTGCTGGCCGACCACGGCGCCTTCAACGCCACCGCCCAGCCCACCAAGACCCCTGCAGGCTTCTTCTCCATCTTCACCGGCAGCTACGACCTGCAGGCCGCCTACTGCAAGGTGACCGGCGTGTACACCAACAAGGCACCCGGGGGCGTGGCCTACGCCTGCTCCTTCCGCGTCACCGAGGCCGTGTACCTGGTGGAGCGGATGGTGGACATCCTTGCCCGGAAGCTGGACATGGACCCCGCGGAACTGCGGCTGAAGAACTTCATCAAGCCGGAGCAGTTCCCCTACGCCAACAAGACCGGCTGGGTCTACGACTCGGGCAACTACGAGGCGGCCATGCGGAAGTCCATGGAGCTGGCCGGCTACGAGGACCTGCGGCGCGAACAGGTGGAGAAACGGGCCAAGGGCGAGCTGATGGGCATCGGCATCTCCTTCTTCACCGAGGTCGTCGGCGCCGGGCCGCGCAAGCACTTCGACATAGTCGGCCTCGGCATGGCCGACGGCGCCGAGCTGCGGGTGCACCCCACCGGCAAGGCCGTGGTCCGAATCTCCGTGCAAAGCCAGGGCCAGGGCCACGAAACCACGTTCGCCCAGATCGTCGCGGAGGAACTTGGCATCCCGCCGGAGAACATCGACGTCGTCCACGGCGACACGGACCAGACGCCCTTTGGCCTGGGCACCTACGGCAGCCGCTCGACGCCGGTCAGCGGCGGCGCCGTCGCGCTGGTGGCGCGCAAGGTGCGGGAAAAGGCGAAGCTGATCGCCGCAGCGATGCTCGAGACCCGTCCGGAGGACCTGGAATGGGAAAAGGGCCGCTGGTTCGTGAAAGGCGACCCCACCGCGGGGAAGACCATCGAGGACATCGCGATGGCCGCCCACGGCACCATGACGCTGCCGGAAGGCGTCGACGGCAATCTGGACGCGGAAGTCACGTATGACCCGCCCAACCTGACATTCCCGTTCGGCGCGTACATCTGCGTCGTCGACGTCGATCCGGGAACCGGCCACGTCAAAGTACGGCGCTTCATCGCGGTGGATGACTGCGGGACCCGGATCAACCCCATGATCATCGAGGGCCAGGTCCACGGCGGCCTGACCGACGGGGTCGGGATGGCCCTGATGGAGATCATCGAGTTCGACGCCGACGGCAACAACCTCGGCGGCTCCTTCATGGACTACCTGATCCCCACGGCCATGGAGGTGCCGGACTGGGAGACGGGCTTTACGGTGACGCCGTCGCCGCACCACCCCATCGGCGCCAAAGGCATCGGTGAGTCCGCCACGGTCGGCTCGCCCCCTGCCATTGTGAATGCGGTGGTCGACGCCCTGGCACCATACGGCGTGGTTCACATGGACATGCCGTGCACCCCGGCCCGGGTCTGGGAGGCCATGCAGGGCCGCCCAAGGCCACCGATCTGACATGCAGGCCATGGCGGAAACCCTAGCGGCAAGGGCAACGGAACTCGTCAGCCGCCGGGAGCCGTTCGTCCGAGCCACGGTGGTGCGGGCGCAGCGGCCCACGAGTGCGCACGCCGGAGACACGGCCCTGATCCTGTCCAATGGTGAAATGGATGGCTTCGTGGGCGGAAACTGCGTCGAGGCCTCGGTGCGGGAATACAGCCTGAAGGCCATCTCGGCCCAAGAGCCGCTGTTGCTGCGTGTTGTGCCAGGCGAGCCTTCGCACCGGAGCGAGGAAGGCGCCGTCGAGGTTTCCAACCCCTGCCTCAGCGGAGGTGCGATCGAGATCTTCCTGGAACCGCACATCCCGGCGCCGCGGGTCCTGGTGGTCGGCACCACGCCGGTGGCCCAGGCCCTGGCGTCCCTCGGTGCCGGAATCGGCCTGCAGATGGAACTGACCGACGGGCAGGCGGCGGACCCACGGGCCGACGACGCCGCCCTGATCGTCGCCTCCCACGGCAGGGAGGAAGAAGGGGCCCTCGAACGCGCATTGCGTGCCGGGGTGCCCTATGTTGCTCTGGTTGCCAGCGAAATGCGCGGCGCCGCCGTCCTGGCATCGCTGGATGTGGATGAATCCCAGCGCTCCCGCGTGTACAGCCCGGCAGGGCTAAACCTTGGAGCCCGCACGCCTGGTGAGATCGCCGTGTCCATCCTCGCGCAGCTCATTGCCGAACGCGCCAAAGGGCGGCACCCGGTGCCTGTCCAAAGCGCAGCGGAGACAGCTATTGACCCTGTGTGCGGCATGACGGTGGCCGCTGTCGAGTCCACGCTCCACCTCGAGCACGGCGGCGCCACAATCTACTTCTGTTCCCTGGGATGCTACGAAGCATTCCGCAAGGATCCGGAACGCTATGACGCCTCCCGCTGACGCCCGGCCCCGTGTTGCCGGGCTGGTCCTGGCCGCGGGCGGGTCCCGCCGCATGGGGCGCCCCAAGCAGCTCCTTCCCTACGGTGACGGGGTGCTGCTCGACGCCGTGCTGGCCACCGCGCGGGCCTGCGGCTTCGCCCAACTGGTGCTGGCGGTGGGCGGCTCGAGCGCCGTGGTGCTGAAAGGGGTGAACACCGCTGGCTGCGATGTCGCGGTCAACCCGGACTTCGGCACCGGTTGTGGATCGTCGATAGCCGCCGCCCTTCAGTCGCTTCATCCCGACACGGATGTGGTGGTTTTGTTGCTCGGGGACCAGCCGGGGGTCATGGCCCGGAACGTGGACCGGCTGCTGGCGGGACGCGGGCAGGCCGACATCGCGGTCTGCCGGTACGACGACGGAATCGGCCATCCCTTTGCCTTCGCACGGTCCGTGCTGCCTGCGCTCGCCGGCCTGCACGGCGACAAGGCGGTGTGGAAGCTCCTCGAGGAGCGCGCGTCGGAGGTCACCGAGGTAGCTGTGCCCGGAACCATTCCCCTGGACATCAACACCGATGACGATTACGAACGCGTGCTCGACACGCTTCGGGGGGCACCATGAGCAACGCAGCGCGCAGCGGTGCGGAGAGGGACGTGCAGCAGCTGGTTCCGGACGTTCCCTCGCTGATTGCTGCGCTGGACGACGGCGACTACCTCGCCGACGTCGGACTGGCCACAGCACTGTTCCTGGCTGTGCGCCTGCCGCAGCCGATCCTGCTGGAAGGCGAGGCGGGGGTGGGCAAGACGGAGGCTGCGAAGGCACTGGCCCGCGTGCTCGACACTCCCCTGTTCCGGCTGCAGTGCTACGAGGGGATCGATGCCGGGGAAGCGCTCTATGAATGGAACCACCAGCGCCAGCTGCTGGGCATCCGGTTGGCTGAGGTCCGCGATGCAGCCCTGAACGAATCGGACCTTTTCGGGCCGCAGTACCTGCTGCGCCGGCCGCTGCTCCAGGCGATCGAGCATCCCGGACCGCGCCCGGCCGTGCTGCTGCTGGACGAGATCGACAGGGCTGACGCCGAATTCGAGGCATTCACGTTCGAACTGCTGGCAGAGGCCGCGGTGACCATCCCGGAGCTGGGCACCATTCGGGCCACGCATCCGCCCGTTGTGGTCCTGACGTCCAACCGGACGAGGGACCTGCACGACGCGCTCACGCGCCGCTGCCTGTACCACTGGATCGACTATCCCGCACCCGCACGGATTGCCGAGATCGTGCGGCGCCGGGTCCCCGGAAGCGCCGGTCCCCTGGCGCAGGAGGCAGCGTCGGCCATCACGAAGATGCGGTCACTGGACATGGCCAAGCCGCCCGGGATCGCTGAAGCCATCGACTGGGTCTCCGCTTTGTCCGTGCTCGGGATCACGCACCTCGATGCGCCCACCGTGGAGAAGACCTGGGGCTCGATTGTCAAGAACCGGGACGACCTGGAGCTCGTGGGAGCCCGTGGCGCGGCCTGGCTGGTCGGGGACGGCCATGGCTGATCTCAGCGCCGCCATCATCCCGCCTGGAGTGGATGCCGCCTCCTTGGCCGCCGGGCTTGTCACGGCGCTGCGCCGTGCCGGCCTGTCGGCTTCCCCGGACCGCGCCGTTCGGCTGGCCGAAGCACTCCGCCTGATCCCGCCCTCCGCCCGCGAATCGCTTTACTGGACGTGCCGCGTGGTCCTGGTGTCCTCGCGGGAGCAGATATCCGTTTTCGACGCCGTCTTTGCCGCTGTGTTTGACGCCCGGCTTGACCCGGCGGACAGCAGGGGCCCCGCCAAAGCACCGCCGGCCATCGGCTCCGGGGCGCGCCTCCGGCCGTCCCCGCCGTCAGGGCTGACGAATGCTCCGTATGCTCTGCCCAAAGCTTCGCCGCCCGCGCTGTTTCCCGGCAGGGAACGCCCCGAGGGGGAAGCCGGTGCTGAGCGCGCCGCCATCCTGGCCATGGCATCGACGGAGGAAAGGCTGCACGAAACGTCCTTTGCCGAGCTCTCCGCCGAGGAAGTGGCCCGGGTACGCCAGCTCGTCCGCGAGATCGCCTTCTCCACGCCGGTGCGCCTGAGCCGCCGGACCCGCAAGTCGTCGCACAGCTCTGCACGCCTTGACATCCGGGGCACCGTCCGTGCCGCCCGGCGCGCGGGATCCGATGCCACAAGGCTCTTCTACGCCCACCGCAGTCCCCGTCAGCGGCAGCTGGTCCTGCTGTGCGATGTTTCGGCGTCCATGGAACCCTACACGAGGGTTTTCCTGTCATTACTGCAGGGGGCGGTGACAGGCGCCCGGGCGGAGGCGTTCGTGTTCTCGACGCGCCTGACCCGGCTGACGCGGCAGCTGGCAGTCCGGAACCCTGACCAGGCACTGGCCCGGGCCGCAGCGAGCGCGCCGGACTGGGCGGGAGGGACACAGATCGCGGAGAGCCTGCGCAGGTTCATCGACGCGCACGGCCGCCGCGGCCTGGCCAGGGGTGCGGTGGTGGTTGTGCTCTCCGATGGCTGGGCCCAGGATGATCCGGAGCTCGTGGCCGCGCAAATGGAACGCCTGAAGCGGCTCGCCTACCGGATTGTCTGGGTCAACCCGCGGAAGGCGGACGCGAACTACCAGCCGCTGGTGGGCGGGATGGCAGCCGCTCTCCCCTACTGCGACGCCTTTGTCAGCGGGCACAGCTATGCGGCCCTCGCGGAAGTGGCAACCGCGGTCCGGGACGGACGCAGGACAACACAAGAGAGGCAGGGCACCAGCTAATGCAAATAAACAGCGCATTCTCCGTAGTCGCTCCCATCAACGACGTCTGGGACACTCTCATGGACTTTGAGCGCGTGGCCGGATGCGTTCCGGGGGCCCAGATCCTGAACAAGCTGTCCGACGACGCCTACCAGATCGGGATGAAGGTGAAACTCGGACCGGTTTCGATGCAGTACAAGGGCCAGATGTCCGTCCTCGAACGGAACGCTGACGAACACCGCGCTGTCTTCCAGGGCCGGGCGCAGGAAACCCGCGGCCAAGGTACCGCCGAAGCCACCGTCACCCTGCATCTGGCCGAGGCGCAAGGTTCCACCCAGGGTACGGTCAGCGCCGACCTGGCCCTGTCCGGAAAGGCCGCCGCCATGGGGAAGAGCGTCATCGGCGGCGTCACCGAGCAGATGATGGCGCTGTTCGCCGCCAACCTGCAGGCACTGCTCGCGGAGCCTTCCAGCGAACCACCGCGCGGTGCCGGGCAGGAGGCGCCGGCGCCTCTTCCTGTGTCACCTGTCCCCGCGGCATCCGCACCATTGCCGCCGTCTGCACCGGCGTCTGCACCGCCGTCAGAACCGGCGCCAGCTTCGTTAACGGACAACAGCCTGGACGCCCTTTCGCTGGCCAAGGGAATGCTCACCGATCAGCTCAGCAACCCCGGCAAGCTCGTAGGGCTGCTGGCCGCCGTCGCGTTTTGTGCCTATCGCCTGGGCCGCCGTGCCGGGCTGCGCTCGGGCCGGCCCTGAGCCGGCATCGGAGGTCAGGGAAAGATGCGTGACGTACTCGCCGCCATGATGCCGGGCTGGCAGCAGGGTGGCACCGCAGGGTTGGCCACCGTGGTGCGGACCTTCCGTTCAGCACCCAGGCCCCCTGGGGCATCCATGCTGGTCACGGCCGCCGGCGAAGTCTTCGGCTCGGTCTCGGGCGGATGTGTTGAGGGTGCCGTTTATGAGCTCGCCACACAGGTACAGGCAGACCACCGCCCGGTGCTGGTGAGCTACGGCGTCAGCGACGACGACGCCTTCGCCGTCGGACTGACCTGTGGCGGCACGATTGAGGTGTTTGTCGAGCCAATTTCGCAGGAGTCCTTCGCGGAGCTGGACCGGGTCCGTGAGGACATCGAGGCATCCCGCCCGGTGGGAGTTGCCACCGTGATAGAGCACCCGGATCCCGGCTGGCTTGGTCGCCACCTCGTGGTCCGGCCGGACGGGTTCGAAGGCGGGCTCGGCTCGGAGCGGGCCGATCAGGCCGTCGGCGACGACACCCAGGGCCTGCTGGCGGCCGGCCGTAATTCGGTGCTGACGTACGGTCCTGACGGCGAGCGCCTCGATAGCGGCATGTCCGTGTTCTTCGCCAGCTACGCGCCGCGGCCGCGGATGCTCGTCTTCGGGGCCATCGACTTCGCCGCGGCCTTGGCACGGCTGGGCACCTTCCTGGGCTATCAGGTCACCGTTTGTGACGCCCGCGCCGTCTTTGCCACCCAAGCGAGATTTCCCGACGCCGCGGAGGTGGTCCGTGCGTGGCCGCACCATTATCTCTCCGAGCAGCTCGCCCGGGGGCTCCTCGACGAGCGGACCGTGATTTGTGTCCTGACCCACGACCCTAAGTTCGATGTCCCGGTCCTTGAAGCGGCCCTTCGCGGTCCTCCGGTCGCTTATATCGGGGCGATGGGCTCCCGGCGCACCCACAACGATCGGATGGAGAGGCTTCGCGCTGCGGGCTTGAGCAACGAGCAACTATTGAAACTGCACAGCCCCGTCGGCCTGGACCTGGGGGCACGCACTCCCGAAGAAACTGCGGTATCGATCGGGGCCGAGATCATCGCCCTGCAATGGGGCGGCAGCGGCGAGCCGTTGGGCTCCCGTGCGGAACGGATCCATCATGACGAGGCGGCGGGCGGTTGATCGACGACGAAGCCGTATGCCCCACGCCCGCTGACCATGCAGCGGCGCGGCCCTCCGTGCAGAAATCAACGCCGGGCCATAAGCTCAGGGCATGGCCAGATACTTTGACGTGCACCCCGACGATCCCCAGCCCCGCGCGATCGGACAAATAGTGGAGCTGGTGAGGAACGGCGGACTGATCGCCTACCCCACCGACTCCTGTTACGCCCTTGGTGCACAGCTGGGAAACCGCGACGCCCTGGACCGGATCCGTTCCATCCGGCAGCTCGACAGCAAGCACCACTTCACCCTGGTCTGCAAGGATTTTGCCCAGCTGGGCCAGTTCGTCCAGATCGACAACGACGTGTTCCGCAGCATCAAGGCTGTCACGCCTGGCAGCTACACGTTCATCCTTCCGGCCACCAAGGAAGTGCCCAAGCGCCTGCTGCATCCGAAGAAAAAGACCGTGGGCGTCCGCATCCCGGACAACGCCGTGGTCCAGGCGCTGCTGGCCGAGCTGGGCGAGCCGCTGCTCTCCAGCACGCTGCTGCTGCCCGACGAGGAGGAACCGCTCACCCAGGGTTGGGAGATCAAGGAGCGGCTGGATCACGTGGTGGACGCGGTGGTTGATTCCGGCGACTGCGGTGCGGAGCCGACGACCGTCATCGACTTCTCCGGCGGATCGGCGGAAGTGGTGCGGCGGGGCATGGGTGACCCGTCCCGGTTCGAGTAGTCGCTGTTTCGCCTGGCACCCCCTCATGGGGCAGCCCTCACGGGCAGGCGTCCACCGCGGCTGGCTCAGTCCTTCTTGCGTGCCCTGCTGGGCTGCACCCGCGGAGGTTCGCCCGGCATCTTGGGATAGTCCGGCGGGAATGGCAGTTCCCCGAGGCCTGCGCCGACGTCGCGTTCCCACCACTCGAGCAGCACGTCGATCTTCCCTGGTTTATCCTTCATGTCCGCCCATGGGTCTCCGACGGTCTTTAGCCGGTCCGGGACGGTGAGAATCGTGAAGTTCTTGGGGTCGGCGCTGCCCAGTTCGTCCCAGCTGATCGGGCACGACACCGGGGCGTGGCCCAGCGCACGGGGACTGTAGGCGCCGGCGATGGTGCGGTCGCGGTTCGCCTGGTTGAAGTCCACGAACACGCGGTTGCCGCGTTCTTCCTTCCACCAGGCCGTAGTGACCTTGTCCGGCATTCGCCGCTCCAGTTCACGGGCAGCAGCGATGACGGCATGGCGGACGTCCAGGAACTCACGTGTCGGCTCCACCGGGGCGTAGACGTGCAGTCCGCGGTTCCCCGAGGTTTTGATGAACGTGGTGAGTCCGGCTTCCGCGAGCACGTCCTTCAGCTCCAAGGCTGCGGGGATCGCGTCGTCGAAGTCCGTTCCGGGCTGGGGGTCCAGGTCGATGCGCAACTGGTCCGGGTTGTCCGTGTTTTCGGCGAGTGACGGCCAGGGGTGGAACACCACGGTGTTCATCTGGGCGGCCCAGACGGCGGCGGCCGGTTCGTCCAGGACCAGCATGGGATGCGAGCGCGCACTCGGGAAGACCACCTTCACCGACCGGATGAAGTCAGGTGTGCCCTTCGGCGGGTTCTTGGAGAAGAACTGCTCGCCGTCCACATTGTCCGAAAACCGCTGCAGCGCCACGGGCCGGCCGCCGTTCGCCGCGATGAAGGCGTCTCCCACGTCCGCCAGGTAGCGTGCAAGGTCCAGCTTGGTCAGGCCCAGGTCGGGCCAAAGGACACGGCCGGGACTCGAGATCCGCATGTCGCGGGGACCGTTCGGCCCGTCAACGGTGAGGGTGGTGGATTCGCTCGCCATGGTGACAACCTACCCCGCCCGCTCCACTCCGTCAGTAGCTGGGGTCCGAATCGAAGAAACTTGGGCCCGCTCACTGGGCACGCGCCTGCGGGTCTGTCAGGATGTGAACTGGCCGGTTGCCCCCGCGGGTGCCCGCGAAAATCGTCGAAGGAGACCCGTTCCATGGTTGAAGCCGCTGGTGTGGACCAGGCATTGTGGCAGCACGCACTGAGCGCCCTGGGCGCACAGACGGACCTCATGCCGGAGGGTCAGGACAGCTCCGACTTCCGCCACCGTTTCGACCGCCATTTCCCGGACCTGTACCGGCTCTTCCACACCCTGTACGGCACGCGGCAGGACTTCCGGGAGCAGCTGACGGCACTCGTGCTTCAGACTGCCCGTTCCTGGAACGACCGCCCGGCTGAGCTCAAGGCACTGGATGCCGAACGGGAGCGCAACAGCGGATGGTTCCTGTCGAACAACATGCTCGGCGGGGTCTGCTACGTTGACCGCTATGCCGAGGACCTCGACGGAGTCCGCGCCCGGATCCCCTACTTCAAGGAGCTCGGCCTCACCTACCTGCACCTGATGCCCCTGTTCCTGGCGCCGGAACCGCATTCCGACGGCGGTTATGCCGTCTCCAGTTACCGTGACGTCAACCCGAAGCTCGGGACCATGGAACAGCTGCGGGACCTCGCCGCCGAGCTGCGGGCCAACGGCATCAGCCTGGTGGTTGACTTCATTTTCAACCACACCTCTGATGAACACGAGTGGGCCCGGCGCGCGGCCGCGGGTGACCCGGCGTTCAGCGACTATTACTGGATCTACCCGGACCGCACCATGCCGGACGCCTTCGAACAAAACGTGCGCGAGATCTTCCCGGATGACCACCCCGGCTCCTTCATCGAAATGCCGGACGGCCGCTGGGTGTGGGCCACGTTCCACACGTTCCAGTGGGACCTGAACTACTCCAACCCTGACGTTTTCCGGGCCATGGCCGGCGAGATGCTCTTCCTCGCCAACCAGGGGGTGGACATCCTGCGGATGGACGCTGTGGCCTTCATCTGGAAGCGGCTCGGCACCCCGTGCGAAAACCTGCCGGAGGCCCACACCCTGCTGCAGGCCTTCAACGCCGTCTGCCGTCTCGCCGCGCCATCGCTGCTGTTCAAATCCGAGGCGATCGTCCACCCCGACGAAGTGGCGCTGTACATCGACCCCGCCGAGTGCCAGCTTTCCTACAACCCCCTGCAGATGGCCCTGATCTGGGAGGCGATGGCCACCCGCGACGTGTCGCTGCTGGCGCAGGCGCTGGAGCGCCGGCACAACATCCCGGCCGGGACGTCCTGGGTCAACTACGTCCGGAGCCACGACGACATCGGCTGGACGTTCGCGGACGAGGACGCCGCGGAGCTGGGCGTCAACGGCTTCGACCACCGCCGCTTCCTGAATTCCTTCTACGTGAACCGCTTCCCGGGCAGCTTCGCCCGCGGCGTTCCCTTCCAGGACAACCCTCGGACCGGTGACTGCCGCATCTCCGGCACGACGGCGTCGCTCTGCGGACTGGAGCACGGCACCGGCCAGGCGGTTGACCGGATCCTGCTCGCCCACTCGGTGGCCTTCAGCACCGGCGGGATCCCCCTGCTGTACCTTGGCGATGAAGTGGGGCAGCTCAATGACTACGGCTACGCCCTCGAAGAGGGCCACGGCACGGACAGCAGGTGGGTGCACCGTCCCCACTACCCTGGCGAGAGGTACGCGAAGCGCCACGACCGGACGACGCCCGAAGGCGCAGTGTTCGAAGGGCTCCGCACCCTGATCTCCGTGCGGGCCGCTACTCCCGAATTTGCCGGAACGCGGCTGGTTCCTTTCACTACCAGCAACCGGGGTGTCCTGGGCTACCAGCGGCCAGGCGAAGGATCCCTCGTCCTGGCACTCGCCAACTTCAGCGACTCACACCAGAGCATCACGGCGCAGACACTCTCCGGCTTCGCGGCCGGGGCAGTGGACATCGTCACGGGCAGCCCGGTCGCCTTAAACGACGGAATCACTCTCCGGCCGCAGGAGTTCATCTGGCTGCGGGTCACCCCGGCCCTGGGCTGAGCCCGTTCATTGGACCACGCTCCGGCCACGGGTCAGCCGGGACCTTCGCGAATCCGTGTGCCGGCCGCGCAGGTATTTCCGGCATGATGGAGTCATGCCCGTATCCGAGTCCCCCTTAACCATCAGCGTCGGCGATCTCCAGGTCTCCGGTCTCTACGCCCGGCCGGAGAACCCGTTCGCCACGCTGGTCCTCGCGCACGGGGCCGGCGCCGGGATGGAGCACCCGTTCATGGCCGGGTTCACCAACGCGTTGAACGACGACGGCGTCGCCACCTTGCGTTTCAACTTCCCCTACCGCGAGGCCGGGCGGAAGTTCCCGGACCGCCCGCCCCTGGCAATAGCCACCTGGCGGGCCGTCATGGAGGATGCCGCCGCGAGGGCCGCTGCCCACTCCGACGCCGGTCCGGTGTGGGCGGCCGGCAAGTCGTTCGGCGGACGGATGGCGTCCATGGCTGTCGCCGAGGGAATGCCGGCGGCCGGCCTGGTCTACCTCGGCTATCCGCTGCATCCCCCGGGCAAACCGGAGAAACTGCGCGATGAGCACCTCTACGGGCTCACCCTTCCGATGCTGTTCATGCAGGGAACGCGGGACACCTTTGCCACCCCGGAACTCCTGGAAGGGGTGGTGGCCCGGATCGGGCCCACGGCCACGCTCCACTGGTACGAGGGCGGCGACCATTCGTTTGCGGTTGCGGGCAAGAAGCGTGAGGCCGGGGAGATCGGCGCCTCCGTGGCGGCCCCGGTCGCGGCCTATCTGAGATCACACTCCTGAAGCTGGAAATTCACTGCCTTGGGGCCGTGTGGACCATGTTCGGGGGTACGGGCTCGTGGCGAAGATACGTGCGCCGGAAACGGCCGGTACCGGCTGTCAGTGCCCGCAGTTCCACCGCGTAGCGCAGCAGTTCCTGCTCCGGGATCTCCGCGCTGATCTCGGTACCGCTGCCGTCGGCCGCGGCTGTTCCGGTCAGCCGGCCGCGGCGGGACGAGAGGTCGCTCATCACCGCCCCCACATAGTCGTCAGCGACGCTGATGGTGACGGCCAGGACGGGTTCGAGGAGCTGGATCCGCCCCGCGGCCGCCGCCTCCCGCAACGCCAGCGCACCTGCTGCCTGGAACGCCGCGTCCGAGGAGTCGACGCTGTGCGCCTTGCCGCCGGTGAGCGTCACCCGGATGTCCACCACCGGGAACCCGGCTGACACGCCCTTCTGCATCTGGGCCCGGACGCCCTTCTCCACGGAACCGATGTATTGCCCCGGAATGACCCCGCCCACGGTCTTGTCGACGAACTCGAAGCCCGCGCCCCGGTCGAGGGGCTCCACGTCGATGTCGCAGATGGCGTACTGACCGTGGCCGCCGGACTGTTTGACGTGGCGTCCATGGCCCGTGGCCGGCGCCGCAAACGTTTCCCGCAGCGGCGTAATCACGTCGACGGTCTGCAGCTTGACCCCCTGCTCGCGCAGCCTGTCCAGCACCACTTCGCCGTGGGCTTCACCCATGCACCAGAGGATCAGCTGGTGGGTTTCTGGGTTCCGCTCCACCCGCAGCGTGGGGTCTCCGGCGGCCACCTTCCCCAGGCTCTTGGCGAGGGCATCCTCGTCGCTGCGGGTTGCTGCTTCCACCGCGACGGGCATCAGCGGCTCCGGCATGTCCCACGAAACAACGAGCAGCGGCGCCTCCTTGGCGGACACGGTGTCGCCGGTCTCTGCATTCGCCAGCTTGGCGATCGCGCAGATGTCCCCCGCCACGCAATAGGGCACGGGCCGGAGGCTGGAGCCCACCGGGGAGTAAAGGTGGGTGAGCCGCTCGTCGCTGTCGTGGTCCTCATGGCCCCGCTCGGCCAGCCCCCGGCCGCTGACGTGTACCGCGGAATCCTCCCGCAGCGTGCCGGAGAAGACCCGCACCAGGCAGACGCGGCCAAGGAACGGATCGATGGTGGTCCGAACGACCTCGCCGGCCAGGGGGCCCGCCGGATCGCACTCCAGCGGCGCGGCCGGTTCGCCGGCCAGGCCGCTTACCTGCGGCACGCTGCGCTCCAGCGGGGAAGGGAACGCACGGGTCAGCATTTCCAGCAGTTCGGTCAGGCCGAGGCCCGTTTCGGCAGACGTTGCCAGCACCGGAAAGAAAGTTCCCCCGGCGACGGCTGTCTCCAGGTCGCTGACGAGCGCGCCGACGTCGATCTCCTCACCGCCGAGATAGCGGTCCATGAGGGTCTCGTCCTCGCTCTCCGAAATGATTCCCTCAATGAGCGTGCCGCGGGCACCTTCGGCCGCGGTGAGCTCCTCCGCGGTGGCTTCGCGTACCTGCGGAGCCGCGGATCCTGCGGAATAGTCTGACACTGTCTGCGTGAGGAGGCCCAGGAGCCCCGTGGTTGCGTCGCTGCTGCGCACGGGGAGGTAGGCCGGCACCACCGAGTCGCCGAAGGAGCGCTGGCAGGCGGCAACCGTGGCCTCGAAGTTCGCCCGGGGGTGGTCCAGCCGGCTGATCACCACCGCCCGGGGCATCCCGACCTGGTCGCACTCGGCCCAGAGCGCCGTGGTGGCAGCGTCGATGCCGTCGATGGCCGAGACCACGAACAAAGCCGCGTCCGCTCCGCGCAGCCCGGCGCGGAGTTCGCCGGTGAAATCACCGTAGCCCGGCGTATCGAGCAGGTTGACCTTGATGCCGTCCACCACCAGCGGGGCAACGGACAGCACCACGGAGCGCTGTTGGTGCACCTCGGAGGGTTCGGCGTCGCTGACGGTGTTCCCGTCCGTGATCGATCCCATCCGGGAGATGACGCCGGTCGCTGCCAGCAGCGCTTCCACCAGCATCGTCTTGCCCGCACCGGAGTGGCCTACGAGGACAACGTTGCGGACCTTCTCCGGCGAATCGGCGGGAGCCCCGGCGGAGGCGTCCGCCCGCCGGGCATCAGAGATGCCGCGGGCCGGGCTCTTGGACCGGCCATTTGAGCTTTTTACCGACATGAGCAACTCCAGGCGTCTTAGTCGTGAGCCGCCATGCGGCCTCTGTAAGACGATTCGACACCCTGAAGCGACCGAACTTCAAGAGGGAGATGCTGGCCCTGGCCTCCGGGGCTAGGGTTCGTCGTGCCACCACCCTTCCCAGGGGGTGGATGAGAGCTGCCCGCTCGGGAAAGCGCCCATGGAACCCGCACCGCCGGCATGCGGGTCCTTGTCCTTCCAGCCGGAATGAAGGGAGAGTGTCAACGTGCTCAAAAGAGTCATCATGGTGTGTCCTTCCGTTCGCTGCGTGGACCGCTGTGTCCAAGTAGGAATGAGCCTAACGGTGCAATGTTTCGCGGCAACGACGCAAGGTTTCCGGTGTGTATCGGTTACCTCACATGGCACTCCGGGTCCTTGCCGGGTTCACTCCGCAAGGATCAGGTACAGCGCCCGGCGGGCTTCATCAATCTTTTCGACGGCGGCCAGACGCTGTTCGTCGGTGGCCGCGACCCGGAACTGGTGGATGACGCCCATGAGCTTGCCGACGCTCTGGTGAAAGGCGGGTCCGGTGCCCTCGGGATCGGTGTTCCACGCGTTCCCCAGCTCCTCGGCATGTTCGGCCACGTACGCCGTGCCGGCATCGGTGAGTGTGAATTCGGTGCGCCGACCCTCACCGACGGGCGTGATGAGCTCTTCGTCGACGAGCTGCTGCAGCGTCGGGTACACCGAACCCGGACTCGGACGCCACGCGCCGGACGTCTTCTCCGTGATTGTCTTGATGAGGCCGTACCCGTTGGACGGGGCCTCGGCCAGGAGCGACAGAATCGCAGAGCGGACATCGCCCCTGTTCGCCCGGCGCGGGCCGCCCGGTCCAAAACCCGGCCCGAATCCCGGCCCAAAGCCGGCGCCGAAACCCGCGCCGAATCCCTTCCCGAAGCCGCCACCGCCGTGCCCGTGGGGTCCGCGCCGGCTGCGTCCGCGCTCGAAACGTCCACGTTCCGGGCCGTTGTCTGAAAATTTGTCGTGAATGCCTCTCATGAGGGCATCCTCCTTTGTATATTACGGTCGCCGACCATCGGCGATACTTAACGATATATCGGTAAGTATCGCCGGTCAAGGGTTTTCAGAAGGATCCCGGAATGGGCGAATTCGGCTTTCCGGCCAATGGGAGCGCCAAACGCATGGTGGTTCCGTCCGGCCCGGTCCGTGCGATCTGTACGGTGCCGCCGGCACTGGTAGCGATATCGCGGACCAGAGCCAGTCCGATGCCGAAGCTCCGCTGCGCTCCCTGCGGGCTCTGCGCCCTGACAAATCGATCAAAGATCCGAGACTGGTCCACCCCGCTTACGCCGGTGCCGGTGTCCGCCACCTTTATTACCGCGAGTTGCTTCTCAGCTGACGCCGTGAGCGTGATCCGGCCGCCGGCGGGCGTATGGGCCAAGGCGTTGTCGCCGAGCGCAAGCACGGCCCGGCGCAGGCTGCCCTCGTCAATCCGGGCCAGGGGCCGGCCCTCGCTGCGGACCACGACGCTGATGTCCCGCTGTCCTGCCAGCTGCTGAAGGCTCTCGGCCACGGAGGCAGTGATGGCGGTAAGGTCAACCGGTTCGGTCGATGGTTCCGGTGGAGCCCCGGTCGCGGCCAGCAGGAGTTCATTGACAATGCTGGTCAATGCGGCAGTGTCCCCACGGATCCGGTCCAGTGCCCGGCCCTCCGTCGAGTCCGGGACAGCGTCGCGCTGGGCGAGCTGGATCCGGGCATCCAGGATTGCCAAAGGCGTGCGCAGTTCGTGGCTGGCATCCTGGATAAACCTCCGCTGCAATGCCAGCGCCTCCGCCAATGGCCGGATGGCGCTGCGTGCGCTTGCCCAGCCGATGCCCCCGGCAAGAACAATCCCGGCGGCGCCCGCCATGATCAGGGCTTTGAGCAGGTCCTTCGCGTCGAGATAGGCATAGTCCGCCGCGGGCGCTCCCGAACCAGGCAGTTCCGGGTGGGCCAGCTGGTTCATCAGGTACAGGGCGGCTCCGGAGAGCAGGCACAGAACCATCACTGCACATGCTGCGCTTATCCGGAGGGCCACTTTGAGCGAGGCCGTTCGGAGAGTGGCATGGTCGGGGCTGTCGCCGGGGGGCGTCGTCTCATTCATGTTCGCCTCATTCATGGGCGTCGCCGATCTGGTAGCCCACACCGTGGACGGTGCGGACCACCGCTTTGGAGATCTTCCTGCGAAGGTGATGGACGTAGGTGTCGATGACGCCGGGCTGGTCAGTGGGCTGGAACAGGGATGTGATCAGTTCGTCGCGGGTAAAGACCCGTTCCGGCTCGCTGGCCAGCGCGGCCAGGAGTTCGGTCTCCTTCGCAGTGAGCGAAACCAGTGGCCCGTACACCGAGCGGATGGACCTGGAAGCGGTGTCCAGCTCCCAATCCCCGATGCCGAGTGATGTCCGGGGCAGGGTAAAGCTGCGGGTCAATGCGCGGAGCCGTGCGTTCAGTTCCGCGGCGTCGAACGGCTTGGTCATGTAGTCGTTGGCACCGGCGTCCAGCCCGTCGACTTTGTCCTGCGTGGAACCGAGGGCCGTCAAAATGAGGATCGGAACGGTGATGCCCTTCGAACGCAGGGCCTTTATGAGTTCGACGCCATCCATGCCGGGCAGCCCGCGGTCGATGATCATCACATCCCACACTTCAGTCAGACCGGTGTGAAGGCCGTCCCTGCCATTGGCAACAAGGCGGATCCGGTAGTCGATGCCAAGGAGCTCGGCCACGAGCGGTCCCAGGACGGCGTCGTCTTCGACCAGAAGCAGGGAAGGGACATCCTCTGTTGAACTCATAATGGCTATTCTTCCGTGGCCGGTTCCCTCGCAGGCATTTCGTCCCCGGCTGCGTCTGGTTCCGTGGCCCGGGATTTGTGCCGCCGTTTGAGAAGTTCCACTCCCCACGGCACCACGGACAGAAGCACCATGGCAATGGCGATCACATCGATGTTCCGGGCAATGATTTCGAAGTGGCCGAGCCAGGAGCCCAACAGGGTCACGGAGGCGGCCCAGGCCAGCGCACCTATGATGTTCCACGCAGTGAAGGCCTTGTACCCGTAGCGGGCGATGCCGGCGGTCAGGGGTGCGTACGTGCGGACGATCGGAACGAACCTGGCCAGCACGATGGCCGGCCCACCGTGGCGGTCGAAGAATTCCTCAGTCCGGGTCAGGTGTGCAGTTTTCAGCACCCTGGCATCATCTGTGAACCACCGCCTGCCGAATCTGCGGCCCAGCAGGTAGCCCACTTGGTCACCGCCAACTGCCGCCGCCGTAACGACGCCGATCAGCACCGGCAGGGTGAGTTGCAGCTGTTGGTGCAGCAGCCCGGCGGTGAACAGCAGCGAGTCCCCGGGCAGGAAAGGGAACAGGACTCCGGATTCGACGAAGACCATCGCGGCGATCACGCCAATGGCCGCCGGTCCCATGCCTTGCAGCATGCTTGCCGGGTCAAAAAGGAAAAGAACGCCGGCTGAAGCGTCGAAGGCCGGGGAGCCAGTAAGTGCCTGAAGAATATTCACAGGGCCCTCCTCAGGACAGTTGCTGCGGGGTTGCTGTGTTGATGCGCAAAAGCTGAAACATCCGGCCAGCGAATCGGTTCCAGAGCCCCGTGAGTAGTATGAGGACGGCGCCGGCCGCGAGGAACGATGCAGCCACATCAGACGGGTAATGGACCCCGATATACACCCGCGACCACGCAACGACCAGGGCCAGGGCCACACCCAGGGCGGCCACCGTACGCGCCCAGCGTGTCCCGCGGGCCAGGGAATACAGGGCGAAAGCAAGGGTGATGGCGAACGAGACATGACCGCTCGGGAGGCTGTCGGAGCCGGTTTCGGGCGCCAGTGGGTCGAACAACATGCCGGGGTTGGGCCGGTCCCGCCGGACAAGGAGCTTGAAGAATTCGCTCGCCACCCAACCCGACGCCGCCAACACACCGAAGGTGGCCGCATCCACCAACGACCTGCGGACCAGGAGCACCGCCAGGGCGATCAGAACAATGGCAACCAGACCGAAAACAGGACCAAAGGCCACGTTCAGGACCATCGCTGCAACCGTCAGGACGGCGGCATGGTGCCGGCTGAGGTCCTGGTCAACGCCCAGTTCAACGGCGCTCTCCCCAGGAAGCGATTGCACGGTCAGACCCAGCGCGAGAAACCGCGGCGGCCAGGAGGACTGCTGAAATGATCCAATGCCGAACCTGGGGAAGCTCCAGCAGACCACGACGGGCTGCCGCCTGGCCTGTGCCGGTTGTGTTTACCGGACGTGGTTCGTTTCGGACTCGGTGGACTTCGGTCAATGGGCCACTTCCCTTCTGGGCACGGCGGACGGTTGCCGCCAGGACAAGCTTCGCCTCCTGCCCTTAAGGAATCCGTAAGAAACCGGACCGGCCTGCCTTGCCGATGAGCGAACTGTCCGTAGACTCGGCCCATGTCACGTCGTGGGGGAACGGGGCCGGGCCGCTGTACATCCGTGCTGGCTGTGCTCACCGTGTTGTTGGCCGGGTGTGCCTACGAGGACGCCGCCGATCCCCCGCCAACCGCTGCCCCGGTTTTCAGCGGCCGTCCTGCGCCGTCCGTCCCGGCGAAGGGTCCGGAGATTCTGGACATCGAAACGCGAAATTACGCCGAACTGAAGAAGCGCCTCTCAGCGGCGGCCGGGTCTGTGCTTCTTGACGAGTCCGGCCCGGCCGACGGCTCGGGGGTCGGCTTCAGCAAAATCGCCACCGTGAAGGCCGCCGGTGGGCACACGGTCACGGCGGCTTGCGTGGGCATCGACGACGTCCAGATTTCACTTTCCCAGGATCCCCTGACGGGGACGGGTCTGCCGGCGCTCGTTCTGGACTGCTCAGGCGTGGTGTCACAGGTCGTGGAACTGCAGCCCGGATACGTCGGAGTCCATCTGACGCGTCAGGACCCCGGCGGCCCCTGGACCGGGGCTGTGGCCGGGATACGCATCACCGGCGAATGAGCCCGCACCGCCGGCGGCAGCGCTACATCCTGCTCTTGGTCCGGGCGGTGGCCGGCGCCGTCCACGGATCCTCCGGCCACGGATGCTTGGGGTAGCGGCCGCGCATCTCGGCCCGCACCTGCGCGTACGGCCCGGACCAGAACGACGCGAGGTCATCCGTTACCGCGAGGGGCCGCCGCGCCGGTGACAGTAGGTGGAACAGCACCGGGACCCGTCCGCCAGCCAGCCGCGGTGTTTCCGCCCAGCCGAAGCATTCCTGGAGCTTGACCGCCACCACCGGCCTGCCGTCGTCGTGCTCGGCGTCCGGATAATCGATCCTGACGCGCGAGCCGCTCGGCACCTCCAGCGTCTCCGGCGCCAGTTCTCCCAGCCGGGCGGCATCGGGCCAAGGCAGGAGCCGCCGCAGTGGATCGGTGAGGTCGATGCCGGCCGTGGCCTTCCCGCCGGCAAGCGCCTCAAGTTCGGGCGCCAGCCAGTCGTCAAGGCGGGCCAACAGCGCTTCCTCGGAAACGTCCGGCCAGGGTCCGCCCAGTTCCCGGTGCAGCAGCGCGAGACGGCGGCGCAAGGTGTCCGCCGCCGTCGACCATCCGATGGTTCCCAGCCCTTCCTTCGCCAGCGCCCGGGCCACTGCTGCGCGTCCTTCTGCGGCTGACGGCCGCACCGGCGTCGAGGAAAGCAGGATCGCACCCAACCGGCGTTCGCGCCGGGCCTTGATCCGCCCCTGGTCGAATCCAGCTTCCACGGTTGCACTCATCAGGTGCCGGGCCGCGGCCTCCGCCGTGTCAGCCGACAGCGGCGCGGCGGAACGGATGACGGCGCCGGTACCCGCGGCATCGCGGCCTTCCGCACGTGAAACCTCAGCGACCGCCAGCCATTCATGGCCTGACAGCGGGCTGCCTGCCGGAAGGCCGGCCCGGGTGCCGGACGAGAGCAGGTACCGTTCCCCCGCACCCGGGACGCGGTGCGCAACGCGGTCCGGGAACGCGAGGCCGACGACGAACCCGACGGCCTCCGCGGCGGGCACCGGAGGAATGGCTTGGGATTTACCGACGGCGGCACGTTCGTTGCGGACGATCGATTCCATCCGCCGGACGTCCTCCTTCCAGCGCCGGGCCGCCGGATCGTTGCCCGAACGCAGCATGGCCAGCAGCCGGGTCAGGTCAGCGCCCGGAGCGCGCTGGTCACCGGCCACGACGGCGACGGTCTCCGCCGCGGCGCGGTGGCCGACGGTTGCGGCGCCGTCGAGCAGGGCGCGGGCCAGGCGCGGGTCGGCGGGAACCCGTGCCAGGGTCTTGCCCAGCTCCGTGGCGAGGCCGTCCGGACCCACGGCACCCAGCTCGCGGAGGACCTCAACCGCCTCCGCCATTGCCGCCGCAGGCGGGGCGTCAGGCAGGGCCAGGCCCCGTCCGCCGGGTGATCCCCAGCAGGCCAGGACCAGAGCCGCTCCGGTCAGGTCAGCCACCGCGATTTCCGGGATCTGGTGGGCCGGGGCTGCCCCGAAGGTCTTCTCGTCATAGCACCGGACCACCCGGCCGGGGCCCTGGCGTGCCGCGCGTCCGGCGCGCTGCACGGCGGAGGCGCGGGAGCAGGACACAGTCACCAGGCCGGACATGCCGCGGTTCGTGTCGCGCCGAGGCTCGCGGGACAGGCCGGAGTCAACGACGAGCCGGACTCCCGGGACGGTCAGGGAGGATTCGGCCAGTGCGGTGGAGACGATGATCCTTGCACGGCCGCCGGGTTCCCGCCCCGACACTGCACGGTCCTGTTCCGCCGGGCTTGCCTGGCCGTGCAGTTCCAGCACCTCTGCATCCGCCCGGCTGCGGAGGCGGGCCGCGACGTGCGACACTTCCCACGCGCCGGGCACAAAAACCAGGGCGTCCACGTCCGCGTCCTCCGCGAGGGCTTCGTCATGTGCTGCCGCAGCGGTGTCCGCCACATGGTCCAGGAACGCGCGGGTCACGCCTCGGGTGTCCAGCCGCGCGACGGCGGCCGGTGCCCACCGGGTTTCCAGGGGGAACAGCGCGGAAGGACAGTCGACGACGCGTGCCGGGCCGCCGTCGTCGTTCCCCCCGTTGCCCGCCCCGAGAAGGGCGGCGAAGCGCGGTGCATCCAGTGTGGCGGACATGGCCACCAGCATGAGGTCGCCGCGCAGCTCGCGGACCTCGGCGAGCATGCCGAGGAGCAGGTCGGTCTCCAGACCGCGCTCGTGCACCTCGTCAAGGATCACGGCGTCCACAGTCTCCAGTCCCGGGTCTGAGAGCAGCCGCTGCAGCAGGATGCCGGGCGTGACGAACTCGATCATGGTGCCCGCGCCGCAGATGCGTTCGCCGCGGACCGTGTAGCCGATGCGGTCCCCTAGCCGGCTGCCGTCCAGTGCCGCCAATCGTCGTGCCGCGGACCGCGCCGCGACACGGCGCGGCTGGGTCACGACGACGCGCGGGCTGCGGCCTTTCCGTCCGGCGGTATACGTTGCGGTACCGGACCCGGCGGAAGCGATGTTGGCGAGCAACGGCGGAACGAGGGTTGTCTTGCCCGTTCCGGGAGGTGCCTGGACGACGGCAGTCCCGCCCGGCCCTCCGGAACGCAGGGCGTCAGCCAGCTCCCCCAGCGACGCGGCAAAGGCCAGGCCCGCGCCAATAGCGTCCAAAGCGAAGGGCGGGTTGGGTCCGGCGGCTGGCGGGAGGAGCGAAGAAGTCACGCCTCCATTGTGCCCACTCTCCCGGTCGAGATTGTTCCAATCGACAAACAGGAAGTGTCAGCCTGCCGGTGCGCTGACCGCAATGAACGCGCCTTGCGGGTCGCCGATCACGGCGTTGCGAAAACCCGGCGTGCTCATCGGCGCCAGAACGATGGTGCCGCCCAGGGTAACGGCGTGCTCGGCCAAGGCGTCCGCGTCGCGGACAGCGAAATTGACGCTCCAGTGCGGAGGGACTGCGACGCCGTCCGTCGCCGTCACGACGGCGACGACTTCACCCGAGAGGCGCCAGAGCGCGAAGCCGGCGTCCGGCACGGAATCAAGTTCCCAGCCAAACATGGTGCCGTAGAACGACGCCGCTGCGTCGAGATCCGTCGTGTGCAGCGAACTCATCGCCCATGAGTCCGGTACATCGGCCAGCGCGGCATCGTCGCCCCGGCCAGTCTCCGAAAGGAAAAATGGCACCCCGGTGGCATCGGCCACCACGGCAAGGGCGCCTTCCGAGCCGACGCCAAACGGTCCGGCCAAGACTCTGCCGCCGGCTTGCTCAGCGCGGACGAGGCTTGGCCCGATGGCTTCGACACGGACGTGAGTGTTCCACGAAGGTCGGGACAACGGCGGAGCCTGGCCAATCCCGGCCACCGGCCGCCCGCGGAGACGCGCCGTAAAGTAGTCGCCGTCGAGCCCGGACGGCATCGGCGCTGGATCGTCGAAACTCCAGCCGAAGAGCGGACCGTAAAAGTCCATGGCGGCGTGGGGATCGGGCTGGAATGTGTCCACCCGGCACGGGGCACCGGCGGAACGTGTGTTGCGGGCTGTCATTGATGCGCCTTCCCGTTGTGGTTAGCGGATGATGGTTAGGGGCTCTGTTCGTGCGGCACACGACGTTCGTTCGAGGGTAGTCCCGGTTCCGCCGGCGCGGTTGTTCCTGCCGGTATCATCACACCAATCAACGCCGTAGGGCACCGCCTCCACCGCAGCAGGTCCGGCAGCTGCAGTCGCCGGGACAACAAACGTATAAGTGAAGGCGCCTCCGTCTGTCATGGGGGCCGTGGTGTTGATGACCTTTATGCCGGCCGCATCCGTGAGGGTGACCTGGATGCGGGCGTCCTTGCCGTACCGGGGATTGCAGTCAGCATCCGGCGCCTGGACCGTCACCGGGTCGCCCGCCCTGGCACTGGGCGGGGCCACCGAATAGGCGGGCGGAAGGCAGGGCGGTTCTCCGTTCCCGGGGGAAACCCCACAAGCAGACAACGAAGCGGCCGCAATGATCGCTACGGCCCCGACGCAAGCCGAAACTCGCCTACTCACCCCGTACTGCATGGTTGCCCCCCCATTCAGATTGTCGGCTGTGGCTGTGGCTTGAGCTGTCGCGGAGCCGGAACGACGTCGAGGAGCCAATGGTAGACCGGCTTCCGCAGGCACGCCTCCGCAGGCACCCTTGTTGCCTGGTCCGGGGCTAGGATCCCGTTATGCGGCATGCAGAAGATTTGTTCGAGGGTTCGGCCACCGACTTGCCCGAACCCGTCTCACGCGCCGGGGCCCCATACGCGGAGGGGCCCGGCCGCGCGACTGAGGTCAGGCACGTCGCAGGTTACTCCGCGTTCATCGGGTTCTGCGCCGACCATGGTGTGAGGGCGGACGAGCTCGCCGCGGACCCTGCGAGGCTCATGTGGTTCCTGCACCAATGGGCTGCCGAGATTGATAGCGACAGCGCCATGAGCGCCGCGGCAGCCGTGTTCGTCGGAAACACCATCGCGCGGCTCAGGCCGGATGGGCGGTGGACTGCGTACCAAAACGGGTCTCCCCTCGTGGGCAACCGGCAGAGGCAGTTCGACGTCGCTCGCATGCTCGTGGCGTTGCGAAGCGCCGACGCCGAGTCCGTCCGCGGCCTCGTGTCGGCGTTGTCGGACTGGGCCGGGGAAGAGGTGGAATCACCTTCCGTCCCACCCCCGCCGGTCCCGCCGTCCGCAGGCCAGCCGCCCTATGTCCGGCCGCTTCTGCCGACGAGGGCATATTACTCACCGGACGGTGCACTGATCCCCTACGGCCGGCAATGGGGCGACGAGGGTCCTGCCCCGGAGTCGTACAGCGTCGACAGCCATCCCGAGCGCTTCGCGGGTCTACACGCCGTCGCGGCGGCCCTGATCGATCACCTGTCTGCCGTCTACGACGTCGACGTCGACAGGGATCCCGTCCACGCCGGGGACGTGTTCATGAAGGCCCGGGAGATGCTGCAGGCTGTCAGGGTAACCCCGCGCAGGGCCGATGCAGCACCGCTGACGTTTCTGTTCACCGGATATCCGGGCGTTCTGATCCACGCCGGCGTGATGTATGACTTCCCGTTTCCGGTGTGCGGCTGCGATGCCTGCGATGAAACGGCCGGGACCGCGGCTGACCGGATGGAGATGTTGGTGCTCACCGTGGCGGCGGGAGGCTACCGCGAACGCTATCCGGTGGGCGGCCGGAAATGGAGCGAGTACGCGCTGACCGCGGTGGACGGCTCCGGGTTTGAAAGCGGGAGCGGTGAACCCGCTCCGGTCGACGCCGTGCGCCTCCAGGACGCGGAAGACCGGTTGCGTGAAGTGGCCGGCGGCTGGCGTCCGTGGCCGTTGCGGCGCTGAACCCGGACCTTTCGATGTCGCAAAGGACCCGGAGCAGGCCACCCGCTCCGGGTCCTTACGCTTAGCCTCAGGGCCTACTGCGGGATGTTGACGTTTGCCGGGTGGTCGCCGTAGCTCAGGTCGCCGTAGGCGGCACCGCCCAGGCCGCACAGCTGGGCGGCTGTCAGACCGGAAGGGGCTGTGGCAAGGGAAGTCTTGTCGGCTCCGTCCACAGTCACGGTGCTGGGGTACAGGGAGTTGTCGGCTTCCTTGCAGACCAGCACTATCACCTTGAAGTCGCGGGGGTCGGTGAAGGTCAGAGTCACCGTTCCTCCGGCTCCCACTACGGCCTGCTGCGGTGCTGCAGTGTCATGTCCTGCCGGAGTTGTAGTTTCCACCACCCAGTAGTTGCCGGTTGGTACATCCACAAAAGAGCACTTGCCGTCCGCTCCGGTGGTGCAGGTCAGGGTCGTGGCGGTGTCCTCAGCGCCCAACGCGGTTCCAACGGGAGCGACATCGTTGTACAGAGTGAAAACGGCTCCAGCAAGGGCTGACGCCGGGGAGTCGTCATCCTGTTTCACAACGTCGATCCTGCCGCACTTGTTGAAGTCCAGCGGCTGAGGGGCAATGAAGTCCTTCACAGCGGCGGTGAATGAATCGGATGAACGGCTCTTCAGGTAGGCGGTGCTGAATCCTCTGCAGGTGCCCGCCGGAATGATGCCTGAATCCGTCAGGTTGATCGCTGCTTCACCAAAGGTCCGGACACTGAGCGTGCGGGGGTTGTCCGGCGCAATCGGGTCGATAACGCTGACCGTATTGATCGAGCCCTCAAAATTGCCGGTGAGCGGCTGTACTTTGCCCCAGCAGGGGACGGAGTTGGATGCTTCGCACACGTCGCGTCCCACACCTGTCGTCACCCAGAGGTGGTAGCCGAGCGTCGGAACCGTACCGCCCTGAGAGAGGTCATACTTGATCAGAACGTCTCCCGCAGTCCGGACCGGGGTGACACCATTGGCGGACAACGTGGCGGACTTATTGAATTCGAAGTCCATGTTCGTGGTGCCGGTCGGCTCCTGGACCCGCTCCCAGGCCAGGTAGGCGTAATCTTCGCCGTTGCTCTCAGTAACGAGTTTTGTGTAGAAACGGGTCAGGTCGCTCTTGTTGTTGGGGATGGACCCGTCAATGACACTCGGGATGGCAGTGTCTTCCTTCGTTCCGTTGCCGAACGAGTCATCATTCTGCCCGGTTGGTTTGTCAATGCCGCAGCCCACTTTGGGCGTGGATACGCAATTGACCCCAACGTTAACCCAGTCCTTGGCCTCGTCATCAAGGACCAGATTGCCGTCGGATGCGTCGAACGGGCTTTCAAACAGATTGGCCTGGGCTGCTGTGGTTCCCGAAAGTAATAACACCAAACATGCCAAACCTGCGCCCAGATGGGCGGCGGTTTTGTTTTTCACGGAAATCTCGCTTTCTGCGCTGGAGGATGACGGCATGAAGCAATAGCCCCATGCCACGGAATTCCCAGCAATTCCCTGAATATTGAATGGCTGGCCATCAGCATGGTCAGCCTGACTGCTCCAATTGCCGCGGAGGGCAGACAATAGGAGCGGGCAGGAAATCTCTAACAATCACATTCAAGCCGCACTGCTCACAGTTTCACAGCAGTGGAGTGTACCTAGATTGCGAAAAGGAAATACTCTGCCACTCGTTTTACTACGCCCTCATCATCGGGAATTTAAAGGGAGAAACTGAGTAACCCCTATTTCCGCCTTGTACCCCCTGCGAGAGATCCATTTCCGTAGATCGCCCAGCAGCCTATGTAAATCAATATGAATGATTAATACTTACGAAACCAAACTGAATTCCTACGTTTGGCCATTGCAAGTGGTGGAATTGGCAATTTGCCGACGCGATAGCTGGTGTCGATGTGTCCCCGGAATGCTTGAGGTTGCCCGGAGGAGCCATCCCGGGGTCCGGTTTGAGGTCGCAGAACTGCGCAATCTTCCGCACGCCGACATGCAGCTGGGCGGATTCTTCGCGTGATATGCCATCATCCATTTGCGTACCGCCGACCTGCCCGGCTTTTTTGCAGAATGCTTCCGGGTCCTTGCGGCCGGAGGCTATGCAATGGCCAGCTTTCACGTGGGCCAAGGCCGCCGGCATATCTCCAGCGCCTACGACCACGGCGTCTCGATGGAGGCGCACGACCTCGCTCCCGGCGCGCACAACGATGTCAGTTTGCGGAAGGGCGGGCCACAACAGAACGATGCGACGGACGAAGTTGGATGAGGCGGTTCAGGGTGCCGCGTTGGTAACGGATGTTTCAATGGCAGTCCAGCCGATGGCCGTTCCTGCCGGTATTGATCCTTGAGGCTCAGTAAGGATTGCCCGTTCACCGATCAGGTGCCCTGTTGCGGCGTCGATAATGATCTCCTGACGCGTCTTGGACGGGCCCTCCTCGGTTCGTCCGATGGCTATGCCGGTGCGGCCGTCCAGATTTGCCTGGTTTTCTGTGATGGTCACGCCAGGGATCATGGCCGCGGCCTTATAGAGGGCGGCCCGCAGGTCGGCCGGCACAACACCTGTTCTGAGGAGGTCAGCTATGAACACCAGGGCTTCGCCGTCGACGGACTGGCCTTTCCCCAGAGTTTGTTTGTAGATGCTGTTCAGCAACCGGTAGGGATCGCGGGGAAGGGCGGACATGTCCGTATGAACCCACCCGCCGGGGCTGCCATAGAAGGATCCGTTGGGTGCGCGCAGCAGCTCAGGAAATGGCTGGTAGCCGTTCTTTTCGACGTACTCCTTGGACTTGGCGTCAAAGAATGTCGTGGGTACTCGTCCTGAGCGTAGCCAGACCCACTCATCAGAGCGATCAGCCGGAATATACAAATCGAGTTTTTCCGTGTCCAGCCACTCGTAGGTGGAACCATCTGCCTCGGTTGAGGCGCTGCTCCAGACATTGGTGCTTTTGACCCTCAAATACTGGCCCGGGTTCACGACTGGATCAGCCGTCATGATCGCCGTCTCCGCCGCATTGTTGAGGACTTCTGCGGCCTGCGCGGTTGCTCCACCACGCCAGCCGGCGAGTCCGACGACGTCTCCCGCAATCAGTGCCGCGACCGCGGCGGCAGCCGCTGTTACGAGCCATACTCGCGTTCGACGGGGACGGCGGAGCAGGTTCGGTTTCCGCCGCGCCTCCTGGACGAGGAGATTCTGGACGCGGTTCTTCGTGTCTTTCGGGTAGGTCACTTCAGACAGGTTCATGGGAGCCTCGCTTCAACGATTGTCGTGTCGAGTTGTTCGTTGGGCACTAGGTCCCGGTTCATGGCGGCCAGCTTGGCCCGTGCGCGGTGCAGTCTCGATTTCACGGTCCCGGTCCTTACACCGAGGGTCTTGGCGGCTTCTTCCTGGCCGATTCCGTTCATCAGGCACAGGACAACGACGTCCCGTTCCCCGTCGTTCAGTCCAGCGGTCGTGTCAAGCAATTCGCGGACGGCGCGTTCAGCATCGAGCCGCGAGGCGACCGCTTCCGCATGGTCCGCTTCATGTTGGCCGTGCCGGGGATCGGAGTGCGGCAGCCTGGCCAGGAAATCAGCGTGCCGCCGGGATCCCCTGGCGCGGTTGCGGTTCGCGTTCGTGGCCACCCCGAGCAGCCACGGAAGGACCGTGTCCTTCTCCGGCCTGAGCCTGTCCCGCTGCCGCCACGCCTCCAAAAAAGTGATCGAGACGAGTTCCTCTGCATCATGCCAGGATCCGCACCGGGACAGGCAGTACCGGAAGACCGCATCGGCATGCCTGTCGAACAGAGCCCCGAAGGCATCAGCGTTGCCTGTGATGCAGTCACGCCACAGGTCTTCGTCGGTTTCCCCCATTAGCCTCATGCCTTGTAGTGTCCGCAGGACCCGAAAAGGTTCCCGATCCAATGACCACGAGCGTAGTCTTTCGAGATGACGGACCCCGGCGACTCCGACGAACCTCTGCAACAACTTCCGGCAGGCCTTCCTCGCCGATACGCCGAATACAAACCGGCACCGGCCGAGCCAGCTATTCCTCCCACCAACGTTGGTGGTTACGACGATCTACTGGCTCTCTTCCGTTCTCTCGGGAAAGAGCTCCCACGCACCAAAGAGGGCCTCGCCGCCGTCGACCACCTCATGGACGGCCACACTGACCGAGCTGCTCTGGCAAAGCTGGTCCCCGCCATTGGCATGTTCTATGGTGACCTTCTCACGCACACTGTTCCAGGCGCGCATTGGGAAGTGGTTGTGGAGGGGGACCCGTGCGTCCGCGTCACCCGGGGCACCGCCGTTTCGGTGGTTTACGTCGCCGAAAGGCGCCTAACCGTGGGGATACCAACTCTCCAGCAGAACTATGCGCACGTGTTGGAAATCGTGGCGTTAGAGGCCTGACCGAAGACTGCCCGGTGAGGGGGTCGTGCGGTCAATCGCGACAACAGTGGAAGTTGAGACCACTCAGTCGAGGTCAGGTGAAAGCTTCGACCTGCCCTTTCCATTACTTACCTGAAGGTGCCTATTGCACTTCAAAGTGCATCATCCGGCGCCGGAATTGTTCCCGTTCGGGGGCGGTTGCCCATAACGGAGGGCGCCCGAATGGGGCGTCCGGTAACCAAGGTAATCAAGGAGAATCTCATGTCCATTGTCATTGCAGGAGCCACCGGCCAGCTGGGGCGCCTTGTCGTCAGGGAATTGCTGGGACGCGGCGTACCGGCAGAGCAGATCGTGGCCGCGGGGCGTTCCGCTCAGCAGCTGGCGGAACTGGCGGCTTACGGCGTCAGGACAGCGACAGTGGATTACGACGATCCGGCCACCGTTGACGCCGCCCTCGACGAAGGCGACACCCTCCTTCTCATTTCCGGCAGCGATATCCAGAACCGGTCAACCCAGCACGAAACAGTCATCGGCGCGGCTGTCCGGGCCAAGGTTGCCCACATTCTGTACACCAGCGTCCTGGCCGCTGACACCACCGAGCTCGTTCTGGCCCCTGACCACGCGAAGGCCGAGGAGGCCATCCGCGCCAGCGGCCTTCCGTTCACCTTCCTGCGCAACGGCTGGTACACGGAGAACTACGCCGCGGCCTTGCTCACGGCCCGCGAGACCGGCACGCTGCTGGCCAGCGCAGGCGAGGGACGCGTTGCCAGCGCCACCCGGGCGGACTACGCCGCAGCCATCGCCGCAGTCCTGACCACGCCCGGTCACGAAGGCCGCGTGTATGAATTGTCCGGCGACTACGCCTGGACGTTTGGGGAACTGGCGTCTGCGTTCTCGACGGTCCTGGAGCGCAACGTCAGCTACCTGCCCGTGAGTTCAGCAGAGCACGTCAGCGCCCTGGAGGCCGCCGGCCTTGACCCTGCCACGGCCGGATTCCTCGCAGCCCTGGACGGCAATATCCGGGAGGGAGCACTTGCCCTGACCACCGGAGATCTCGCACGGCTGGCCGGGCGGCCCACCACTCCCCTGGTCGACGGCCTGCGCCCACTGGCGGGCTGAGCCCGTCGGCGGGCGGGCAGGCGGATAATGGCATTCACAGCCAGCTGTTAGCGCGGTCAGGAGGGGGCCGGAATGTACCCGGTTGCACGCATCACGGTGGAGGCGCCGGTGGTCAGCGTCGGTTCCGGCCCCTCGGACTACGAGGGACTCGGCCGCTATGTCCGCGCCCTGCGCCGGCCGCGGGGACTGCACATGACCCTGCTGCACCTCGGAGTGCTCGATGACTTCTGCCAGGATGTCTCGGAGTGGACCAGGGGTATCACCAGCGCGTCGGCCGCCGCCCGCAGCACGGTTGCCTGGCTGCACGGCCTGCCTGTGCTGGAAGGTTTTTCGTGCAGCACCGAACGGCTGATCGTGCTGGGCGGCGGCAGCGTGTCATGTCTTGAAGTCGACGTCCCGGAGCGGGTCCACGACTACCAGATTTCACTCGTCCAGGCCCTCCATGACCTGCTGGACGGGCTGCTGGTGGACAACGTCGATGACTTCATCCTCAGCTCCCGCGCCCTCGGCTTCCGGTCTCCGCACTGGACACCGCACGTTGCCGTCGGCAGCCCGAGGGCGCGGAGCGGCAGGTCGTGGGAAGTCGAACCGCTGGCGCTCCAGTTCGGCGAGTCACGGATCAGGAACCGTCAGCTGCTCCCCGTCGTGGGGCAGTAGCGGGGCGACCTTCAATAGCTAGAACGACGGAACAGTAATCCCGAGGCCCAGCAGGCCGCGGCCCGCCTGCTCAAGGATCGGGTCCAGGGTCAACGTCGGATGGTTGAGCAGAACGTCGACGTCGCGCTGGATCCGCTGGAGCGGATTTGAAAGTCGGTGCGCGCTTCCACCCGATCCCGCCATGATGACGCGAACCGCTTCGGCAGACGCCGTCCCGCTGAGGCCGAGCGCGAGGCGGTAGGCTGCCCGCTCGTGGTCCGTCATTGTCATGGGCCGTCGCTGATACGAGGCAGTGACCACCCGGATCGCTTCCTCCCACTGCAGGCGGGCCGTGGCAACGAGCCCGTAGGCGTGCGAGAACCGGGCCTGCGCGAGGGGGGAATCCGCCTGACGGTCCTCCAGCGTGTTCTTGACCCTGCGTACCAGAACCCGCTCACGGAACATTTCGACGGCGTGCTCGGCAGCTCCCAGGGCGGCGGCGGGCGCCACCAGGTTCAGAAGCGTCGCCATGGGGGTGTGGATGATCGGGTCCGGATGGATCCGGCTGCCCGGATTGTCCGCCGCACCCAGAAGGGCCCAGTCAAGCGTCCGGTAGGCCGGCACGAAAAGCTCCTCTGCCCGGACGTCGTTGCTGCCGGTTCCCCTCAACCCTGCCGTGTGCCACACGTCAAGCAGTTCGACGTCGGAAATCGGCACGAGGCACTGCAGGCGGACGTCCCCGTGCTGCACAGCCAGGAGGACCCACTCCGAGTGCATGACTCCCGAGGCAAAGGTCCAACGGCCCGAGATGGAGTAGCCCCCGGGAACTTTGGTGGCCCGCCCCACCGGAGCGCCGGTCGCGGCAGCCAGAGGCTCCGCTCCGTCGGCGAAGACCTCGTCCTGAACCTTGCGGGGCCAGCGGGCGAGCATCCAGACGTGCTCAATCAGGTGCCCCACCGTCCATGCCGTGGAGGGGCATCCACGCCCGAGCCGGCGCACAACCTCGACGTACGTCTCCACTCCCATGCCGAATCCCCCGACAGCCTTCGGCGAGAGCACGCGGAAGACGCCAGCCTCCCTCAAATCCTCCATCGTGGATTCAGGTATGCGGCGGATTCGCTCGGTTTCCTCAGCGCGCTCCCGCAGGCGGGGAATCAGCGCATCAACACGGGCCAGCATTTCGTCGTGGCTGGGAACGGCTGGCTGCGCGAGGTCGAGGGTGTGCGCGGTGTGGTCCCGTTTGGCGGCCAGATACGCGTGATTGGCCGGTGAAAGGTGGACCTCGGTGGGAACCTGCTCAGTAACGCCGATGCCCAGGGCGGTGAGCTGTGCGGCCTTGTCCGGGTTGTTCGTGAGCAAACGGACGGTGGTGGCGCCGAGGGCACCCAGCATCTGGGCGGCAGCGGTGTAGTCGCGCTCGTCCTCGCCGTGCCCCAGCGCCACGTTGGCTTCGTAAGTGTCCAGGCCGGTATCCTGCAGGGCGTAGGCGTCAAGCTTGGAGTACAGGCCGATGCCGCGCCCTTCCTGACGGAGGTACAGGAGGAACCCGCCGGTGGCGCTGATCTTTTCCACCGCCTCCCGCAGCTGCGGACCGCAGTCACAGCGCTGGCTGCCGAACACGTCACCGGTCAGGCATTCGCTGTGCAGCCGGACCAGCGGCCCCGCATCCGGCAACGCCGGGTCCAGCTTTTCCGGATCCAGCAGCGCCTGCTCCCACGCGCCCAGGGCCAGCAGCAGGTGTTCCTTGCCGTCGGCCAGCCCGTGGAACGTCAGTACCTCGGCCGTGGCCGTGTAGCCATCGGGAAAGCGCAACGGGACTGTGACCCTGCTGCGCACGGCAGCCGCGGATGGTGCCGTATCCGCCGGCATGAGGGTCTCGGACACAATGGTCATCTGGTGCCTCAGCATTCGATAAGGGTACAAATTACTTGAAGGTTGAAGTTAACCGTACAGGCGGTTAGTTGAACCTGCAAGTGTCGCACCCTGGCCGAAGCCATCCTGCCACGCCTTGCTGCGGGGGCGATTTAGGAGTTCTTCAGCAGCGCCACATCGGAGACGAGGTCGATGTGCTCGAGCATAGCGCTGGAAGCCGCGGCGGAGTCCTGGGCTCTGATGGCGTCGGCAATCTTGCGGTGCGACGCGAGGGACTGCTCCGGGCGGCCAGGTTGCCCGAGCGACTCGAGCCGCGTTTCGAGCACCATTCCGGCGATGAAGGTCATCAACTGCCCCAGCACTGCGGAGTGCGCGGCGGCCGTCACGGCCTGGTGGAAGAGCTCGTCGCCGTGCGCACCCCGTCCACCCGAGGCAACCTCCTCGGCCATGACGTCGAGCGCCTTGTCGATGGCCTTCATGTCGGCGTCGCTGCGCCTGGCCGCTGCCAGTTCGGCCAGCTTGACCTCGAGCGTGCTTCGCGCCTCCACGATCTCGGGCAGCCGGTTACGGTGTTCGCGCAGCCCCTTGATGACGGACGGGACGTTGGGGCGGTAGACCAGCACCGCCCCGGTGCCGTGCTGGACATCGATTACTCCGAGCACCTCAAGCGCCACCAGGGCCTGCGCCAGCGTTGCGCGGGATACCCCCAGCCGCTCGGCCAGTTCGCGCTCTGCTGGAAGGGTGTCACCCGGGCCCAGCTGGGCCGCCTCAATGAAGTCCATGAGTTGCTCCACGAGCTGCTCATAGAGCCTGGGCCGCGAAACGCGGGAAATCTGTTGCGCTGCCGCCTGCTTTGCCATCTGCGTCCTTTCGGCATGGTCCTCAACCCCAAGACTACCGGAGAACTATTGACAGAGACACCTAGTGTCTAGGAGGCTAGGCCACTAAGCCAATTAAATCCCCAACGAACGATCCGGAGGAACAACGATGTCCGCTCCTATCCTGTCCATCATCATCCTGGCGGTGATGTTCCTGCTAGCCACGGTGCTCCCGCTCAACATGGGCGCCCTGGCGTTTGTCGGGGCATTCCTGCTGGGCTCGGTTGTCCTGGGGATGTCCACGAACGACATCCTCGCCAACTTTCCCGGAGGGCTTTTCCTGACCATCGTCGGGGTCACGTACCTGTTCGCCATCGCGCAGAACAACGGCACCATCGATCTCATGGTCCGGGGCGCCGTGCGGCTGGTTGGCAGCAAGGTGGCCCTGATCCCGTGGATCATGTTCGCCATCACCGCCGTCATCACGGCTGTGGGCGCGCTCTCGCCCGCCGCCGTCGCCATCATCGCCCCGATCGCGCTCAGCTTCGCGGCCAGGCACAAGATCAACCCGCTCATGATGGGCATGATGGTGATCCACGGGGCACAGGCCGGCGGCTTCTCCCCCATCGCCGTCTACGGTGTCACCGTCAACGGCATCATTGCCAAGACGGAACTGGAAGCCAGCCCCATGGCAATCTTCCTGGCGAGCTTCGTCTTCAACCTGGCTATTGCACTGGTGCTGTTCCTCGTTCTCGGCGGAAACAGGATCGGGTCCTCCGCAGGAAGCCGGTTCGTGGAGCAGGCTGCCGAAAAGCGCATGGCCATGAGCGTGGGAGCCCGGACCGCCGGCGTGACCCTGCAGGGCTCGGGCACCGACATTTCCTCCGCCCGCGTCGCCTCGAAGGGCACATCAGGCAGCTCGCCGGAAGGCAGCAAAGACGGTTCGCCCGGGGCCGGGGCAGAGCTGGCCGGCACTCCCCGCGCCTCCGTTCCACAGCTGGTCACCATTCTTGGCCTGATCGCCCTGGCCGTGGTTTCGCTGGGGTTCAAGGTGGACGTCGGCTTCGTCTCCATCACCATCGCCATGGTCCTGGCCTTGGTCTCCCCGGCCGCCCAGAAAGGCGCCGTCAACAAGATCAGCTGGTCCACTGTCCTGCTCCTCTGCGGCATGCTCACCTTCGTGGGGGTCCTGGAGGAAGCCGGCACCATCAAATTCGTGTCCGACGGCGTGGCCCAGCTGGGCATGCCGCTGCTTGCGGCCCTGCTGATCTGCTACATCGGCGCCGTGGTCTCGGCCTTCGCCTCGTCCACCGCCATCCTGGCGGCCCTCATTCCCCTCGCAGTGCCGTTCCTGGCTTCCGGGGAGATCGGCGCCGTCGGGGTCATTGCCGCCCTCGCCGTGGCATCCACGATCGTTGACGTCTCCCCGTTCTCCACGAACGGCGCACTGGTGCTGGCCAACGCGCCCGAAGACGTGGACAAGGACAAGTTCTACAAGCAGATCCTGGCCTACAGCGGGATCGTCGTCGTGGCGGGACCCGCCATCGCCTGGCTGGTGATGGTGGTCCCGGGCTGGCTGTAATCGCCCGGACATCCAGCAGGCCTCAACCCAGATATCCATGAGCAACAGAAGGAACCCCATGCAGAGCACTGAATCCACGCCCCGGACCGACGGGCCCCTGGCGGGCTACCTCGTGGTGGACCTGAGCCGAGCCTTGGCGGGCCCGCACGCAGGCATGATGCTGGCTGACCTCGGCGCCCGGGTCATCAAGGTGGAAAACCCCGGCACCGGAGATGACACCCGCGGCTGGGGTCCCCCCTTTGTAGGTCCCGACGACGACCCGCAGGCGACGTACTTCCTGTCCTGCAACCGCAACAAGGAGTCCATCGCCCTGGACCTGAAGAACGACGACGGGCGGACAGTGCTGCGCGAACTGCTGGAACGCGCCGACGTCGTCATCGAGAACTTCCGCCCCGGCGTGCTGGACCGGCTGGGCTTCTCCGCCGCGGAAATGCACGCCCTGAACCCGGCACTGGTGATCCTGTCCATCACCGGCTTCGGGCATGACGGGCCGGAATCCCGGCGCAGCGGCTACGACCAGATCCTGCAGGGCGAGACCGGGCTGATGTCCCTCACCGGCTCCGGACCGGACGACCCCCAGCGGGTGGGCGTTCCGATCGCTGATCTCCTGTCCGGCATGTACGGCGCGTTCGGCACCCTGGCCGCCTTGCTGCAGCGCGAACGGACCGGGCAGGGACAGATCGTGCGCACCTCACTGCTCGCGGCCCTTATCGGGGTGCACGCCTTCCAAGGCACCAGGGCTACAGTCGCCGGTGAAATTCCGAAGGCCCAGGGCAACCACCACCCCTCCATCGCCCCCTACGGACTGTTCCACTGCCGGCAGGGCCGCGTCCAGATCAGCGTGGGCAGCGAAAAGCTGTGGAACACGTTCGCTTCCACCTTCGGAATCGACGGCTCGCGGCCCGAGTTCGCCAGCAACGCGGACCGGGTGCGCAACCGCGAGAAGGTCATCGAGGAAGTGGAGAACGCGTTCTCCGATTACGGGGCCGAGGAGCTGCTCAGCAAACTCAACGACGCCGGCATCCCGGCCGGCAAGGTCCGCACCCTGGACGAGGTCTACGCCTGGGAGCAGGTCCATTCGCAGGGTCTGGTGATCGACGTCGAGCACAAGCTCCTGGGCACCGTAAGCCTGCCCGGTCCGCCGCTGCGGTTCTTCAGCGCTGCCGACACCGCTGAAACGACCCTCACTACCCACACGGCCCCGCCGCTGCTCGACCAGGACGGCGATCAGATCCGGCAGTGGCTGGGACTGGCCGCCGGCGCGAAGCAGGAGGGGCGGTGACCATGCTGACAGAACAGAAAGCCAGGCACCTGGACGCCGCCGGACTCATCGCGGCCGTGCTGGACGCGGGTTCCTACCGGAGCTGGGACGCGCCGGTTGTTGACCCCGATCCCGGCCCCGAGTACCGGGAGGAACTGGCAGCTGCCCGCGCCAAGACAGGCGTGGACGAGTCTGTCCTCACCGGCGAAGGCCGCATCCGGGGCCGGCGCGTAGCCGTGATCGTCAGCGAGTTCCGATTCCTCGCCGGTTCCATCGGCCTCGCCGCCGCTGAACGCATCGTCACCGCCGTCGAACGGGCCACGCGTGAGGGACTGCCGCTTCTGGCGGGACCTGCGTCCGGCGGCACGCGCATGCAGGAAGGCACCATCGCCTTCCTGTCCATGGTGAAAATCAGCGCGGCCGTCCGCGCCCACCGCCAGGCCGGGCTGCCCTACCTCGTGTACCTGCGGCACCCAACCACGGGAGGGGTCATGGCGTCCTGGGGATCGCTCGGCCACATTACCGTGGCCGAGCCCGGGGCCCTGCTCGGCTTCCTCGGGCCGCGGGTCTATGAGGCCCTCTACGGTGCGCCGTTTCCGGAGAACGTCCAGGTGGCCGAGAACCTGTTCGACAAGGGCCTGGTCGATGCGGTGGTCCCGCCCTGGCAACTGTCCGACGTCGTGGACCGCGCCCTGAGCATGGTGGTCCCGGGCGCGCACCCGCGGCCTGCGCCGCCCCGCACGCTCGCCGTCAAAGCGTCCGACGCCGGTGCCTGGGAATCGATCGAAATCTCCCGGAACCCGCGCCGCCCGGACCTCCGCCAGTTGCTCGCCTACGGCGCCCGCGATGTGCTGCCCCTCAACGGCACCGGGCAGGGGGAAAAGGACCCCGGGCTGCAGCTTGCCCTGGCGCGATTCGGCCAGGAATCCTGCGTGGTCATCGGCCACACCCGGCCCAGGCCCTCCCGGCAGACGGCGATGGGACCGGCGTCGCTCCGGGAAGCCCGCCGCGGCATGCGCCTGGCCGAGGAACTGGGGCTGCCGCTGTTGACAGTCATTGACACAGGCGGCGCGGCGCTGTCGAAGGAGGCCGAGGAAGGCGGGCTGGCCGGGGAGATTGCCCGGTCACTGCATGACATGATCGGGCTGAACTCCCCCACCGTTTCAGTCCTGCTCGGCCAAGGGGCGGGAGGCGGGGCGTTGGCACTTCTGCCCGCAGACCGCACCATCGCCGCCCAGCACGCGTGGCTGTCCCCGCT
The DNA here is from genome assembly GCF_059423525.1 of Arthrobacter sp. GW460-12-1-14-TSB2. NCBI lineage: Bacteria > Bacillati > Actinomycetota > Actinomycetes > Micrococcales > Micrococcaceae > Arthrobacter > Arthrobacter sp. GW460-12-1-14-TSB2. The sequence continues at coordinate 88,432 of NZ_JBWKYC010000001.1, read as the reverse complement.
GCCGCCCGAAGGCGCCAGCGCCATCGTCCATCGGAGCACCGATTTCGCCCCGGCCATGTCCGCAGCGCAGGGCGTCAACGTTGCAGCCCTCTACACCAACGCCCTGGTGGAACACATCGTGGACGAACGCGGCAACGCAGCACACGGGGACGCGGCCTCGGAAGCACGAGCATTCTGCCAGCGCATGGGACAGGCCATCGAATACGAGCTCGCCACCTTGTCGGCCACCGGGATCGGCGAGCTGCTGACGCGGCGGCAGGCAAAGTACCGGAACCTGGGCAGCATCATCGCCGGGTGATTCCCGACCGGTGGAAATCGGTCTGCCACACATCGATGTCCCGTCCGTCTCCGTCGGTGACGACGTATTCGGGCCAGCGGTCGAAGGCGGAGCAGGGATGGGAGATGCCGAAGTCCACCAGGTCCGTGACGTCCAGGCCCGTCACGCCAGTGAGGACTGCGTGGTGGTCGTAGAGGTTGCGCACCACAGCGGTTGCCCCGTCCTTCGGGGCACCGTCAGCGGTTTGGACAGCCAGGACCACCGGCAGCCCGGCGTCGTACGGCAGGTCCCGTTTGCCGGACCCGACGACGGCGATCCCCTCCTCGGGGGTGGAGAGCACCACGGCGCGGACGGTCAGCGCGGGCATCAGTCCCGGCACCGGGCTGACACCGGCGTAGGTGCCGTGATCGTGGGTGACGTAGCAGCCCGACCGGAGGATCCGCCCTGTTCCGGGCACCTGGCCGGCGTCCGGGAGGAATTCCACCACACGGTCCGGAAATGCCGATCCACCCATGGAGTAGACGGGGGCGGACGTTTCGAAGAACGGGGCGACTTCCAGGAACACCTGCCGTACGAGCCTGCAGTGCCGGTCAACCGCCGTGACGGTGTCCTCCGCACGACTGTTGGGCACCACGCCCTCGTAGCCGGCCACTCCAACGAGCCTCAGGCCGGCCGCGGCGCGGACCAGCCCGGCGAGGCGGACAGCCTCCTGAAGGGTGCGGACCCCCGTGCGCCCGCCGGGAGTCCCGACGTCGAGCATCACCTCCAACGGAACGCCGCCATCGGCGGTGAACACCTGTGCCGCGGCGTTGATGCCCGCCTCGGAGTCCACGAAGCAGCGGATCTCACGCGCGGAATCCTCGTCCAGCCAGGTCCGGATGCGTGTGAGGCCGTCCCGGTCTACCACCTCATTGGCGATGAGGACATGTTGGTGCCCCCAGCCCAGGGCGGCAGCCACCTGGTCCACGGTGGCAACCGTAACGCCGACTGCTCCGGCCGCCACCTGGCGGCTGATGATCGGCGCGGACATGGTTGTCTTGACGTGCGGTGCAAGATCGACCTGGTGTTCCCGGCACCAGGACGCCATGACACGGATATTGTTTTCGAGGGCACCGGCATTGAGCCTGAGCTGCGGATAGGGCATGGTCGATTGTCACGGGCGTAGGCTGTCAGGACCAAATTCGCGAAAGGGCCGGAGTGGACACACGAAAGCTGAAGTATTTCCTGGCCGTTGTTGACCATGATGGTTTCAACCGGGCCGCAGAGCACCTCCTGATCGCCCAGCCCTCGCTGTCCCAGACCATCGCGGGACTGGAGAAGGACCTCGGCGTGCCGCTCTTCCACCGGATCGGCCGCAGGGCGGTGCTCAGCGAGGCCGGCAAGGAACTTGTCGGACCGGCACGCCTGGTAATGCGGGACCTCGATGCCGCCCAGTCCGCGGTGCAAGCGTTGCGGGGCGTGCGCAGCGGCAGGCTGGACATCATCACCATGCCCTCCCCCGGCATCGAGCCCCTGACCTCGATGATCGCCGGCTTTACCCGGCTGCACCCCTCCGTCCGGCTCAACGTCAGCGCCGCGTTCACACCCGAGGAAGTCATCGAATCGGTCCGAACCGGCAGCACCGAAATCGGACTGGCCGGTTCCTCAACGCCCATCCGGGTCCCGGGGGTGCAGGTCCTGGAGCTCGAACGCCAGCCCCTGATCCTGATCGTGAACCCGCAGGCCGACACGTTCAACCCGGGAACGGCGATCCAGCGGGAGGACCTGGGCGGGCACCGCCTGATCGCCAGCCAGCGCGGATCGCTGATGCGCTGGCTGGTGGACGACGCGCTGGCGCAAGGCGTTAACGTGGAGATCGTCGTCGAGGTGGCCCATCGGACCTCGATCCTGCCGCTGGTACTTGCCGGAGTGGGCCATGCGGTGATGCCCTCGTCCTGGGCGCCGACGGCCCACAAGGCCGGACTGCGGACCCTGCTCATCGAGCCTGTCTCCCACCTCGATGTTGCCATCCTGAGCCGGAAGGAAGACCTGACGCCCGCCGCCCGCGCTTTCCTGAAGGTCGCGGAGTTGCACGCCGATCAATAGGCTGAGCCTATTTGCCGTATCGAATCTTGGTCTTGGACGCCCAATGTGCCCAGGCCTTCTACTTGAAGAGGAAGGCAGTGTGACGCTGCTAACAGACTCAACGAGGAGGTAGGCACATGAGCGCCACCCAGAAATTCAGCATCGCTTCAATCCCCGCAGACGGAGTCGGCAAGGAAGTTGTCTCCGCCGGCCGCCGCGTCCTGGACGCCCTGGCAGCCAGCTCCAACGGCAAGTTCGCTTTCGAATGGACCGAGTTCCCCTGGGGCTGCGGCTACTACGAAAAGACCGGCCAGATGATGGACCCTAAAGGCCTGGAAGCCCTCAAGGACTTCGATGCCATCTACTTCGGCGCCGTGGGTTGGGAGAACGTTCCGGACCACATCAGCCTCTGGGGCCTGCGCCTGAACATCACCCAGAACTTTGACCAGTGGGCCAACGTCCGCCCGGTGAAGTTCCTGCCGGGCATCCAGTCCCCGCTCCGCAAGGCCGACAACACCGAACTCGACTGGATCGTCGTCCGCGAGAACAGCGAAGGCGAATACGCCGGCCTCGGCGGACGCAACCTCAGCGGCCGCGGCCCCGGCAACGAGGTGGCCCTGCAGACTGCCCTGTTCACCGAAAAGGGCTGCGAGCGCATCATGCGCTTCGCCTTTGACCTCGCCCGGACCCGCACGGTCAAGAAGGTCTCCTCTGTAACCAAGTCCAATGCACAGCAGTACGGCATGGTCCTCTGGGACGAAACCTTCCAGCGCGTGGCCCTGGACTACCCGGACGTGGCCACCGAAAGCGTACTGGTCGATGCCATGAGCGCCAAGTTCATCCTGCACCCCGAGGACCTCTCCGTCGTGGTCGCATCGAACCTGAACGCTGACATCCTCTCGGATCTCGGCTCGGCACTCGCGGGCAGCCTGGGACTGGCGGCCAGCGCGAACCTGAACCCGGAGCGCCGCTTCCCGTCCATGTTCGAACCGGTCCACGGTTCCGCACCGGACATCGCCGGCAAGGGCATCAGCAACCCGATCGGCGCAATCGCCAGCGCTGCCCTGATGCTGGACCACTTCGGCCTGCACGAGGAAGCCCGTTTGGTCGAAGCCGCCATTGAGCAGACCACGGCCGCCGGACACCTGACCCGCGACGTCGGCGGCGACGCCAACACCGACGACGTCACCGAGGCAATCATCGAAGCCCTCACCCACACCCTGGCTGCCGTCTAGCCAGAACGCGCGACCAGCCGGCCCAGTCCCGGCGGTCAAACACGGCCCGGAATGGACGGCGGTTCAACACACCGCCGCCGTCCATTCCGTCGTGCCCCCCAACATCAAGCACCCTCCAGCTACATTCCACAACGAGGTAGGAATCATGGAACACATCACCACCGCCGGCGCTGCGGCCCCAGCCAAGAAGCAGTCAGCGAAGGAAAAGCCACAAAAGACCCGCTGGTACCGGCAGCTGTACTTCTGGGTACTGACAGCCATCCTCATCGGCATCCTCGTCGGCTGGCTCGCACCCACCGTCGGCATCGCCATGGAACCCATCGGCACCACCTTCGTGAACTCGATGAAGATGCTCATCGGCCCGATCGTGTTCCTGACCATCGTCGGCGGCATCGCCAGCGTCGCGGACCTCAAAAAAGTCGGCATGACAGGGCTGAAGGCCCTCACGTACTTCCAGGTCGGCACCATCTTCGCGATGATCTTCGGCCTGGTCGCCATCAACATCTTCCGGCTCGGCGACGGCGTCAACGCGGACGCCAGCAGCATCAAGACCTCGGACTCCGCAGCCAAACTCATCGACGCCGGCGCCCACCAGGAATGGTGGCAGTTCCTCACCCACATCATTCCCAACAGCATCATCGGGCCCTTCGTTGAAGGCGACATCCTCCAGATCATCTTCATCGCCGTCGTCTTCGGCATCGCCCTGAACGCCATGGGCAAGGTCGGCGCCCCGGTCCTGGACGGCGTGCAGCGCCTGACCGGGGTCATGTTCAAGATCCTGGGCTTCATCATGAAAGCCGCCCCGATCGGAGCCTTCGGTGCGATGGCCTACGCCGTGGGTAAGTACGGCGTCTCCTCCCTGACCAGCATGGGCGGCCTGATCGCCCTCTTCTACGTCACGTCCATCCTTTTCGTGGTCGTGATTCTGGGATCCGTCATGGCCTTCCTGAAGCTGAACATCTTCACGATGATCCGCCACCTCAAAGAGGAATACATGCTCATCCTGGGCACCTCCACCGCCGAACCGGCCCTCCCGGGACTGATGCGCAAGCTCGAGCACGCCGGCGTCAAGAAGGAAACGGTCGGGCTGGTTGTCCCCACCGGCTACAGCTTCAACCTCGACGGCGCCGCGATCTACCTCTCCCTCGCCGCCCTCTACATCGCCCAGGCCACCAACACCGACCTGACCATCGGCCAGCAGCTCGGGCTCCTTGCAGTCATGCTGCTGACCTCCAAGGGCGCGGCGGGCGTCGCCGGTGGCGGCTTCATCGCCCTGACCGCCACCCTCACCACCATCGGCACCATCCCGGCGGCCGGCATCATGCTCATCTTCGGCATCGACAAGTTCATGTCCGAATGCCGGGCCCTCGTGAACTTCACCGGCAACGCCGTCGCCACCCTCTTCATCGCCTGGTGGGACCGTACCCTGGATGCGGACCGCGCCCGCCGGGTCTTCGCCGGCGAAACCGTTGAGCCTATGCCCGCCGAGGACCCCATCCACCTCGATGAAGTCACGGACCTCGACGACGACCTCACCGAATACGGCCACCATGCGCCCAGGCACACTGGCGACGTGAACGCCGCCGACGTGAATGCTGCCGACCGCCGTCCCGCCTACTCGGAATCCATCTGACATGACCAACGCAACCGCCCCGAAGACCGTGCGAACGCTTATCGCTCCCGACAAGTTCAAAGGCAGCCTCACTGCCGGCGAGGTGGCCGACGCCCTGGCGGCCGGGCTACGTGCCTCGGCCGGGGCGGGGGCCGGGACGGTCCACTGCGACCTGCTCCCGCTGGCTGACGGAGGTGACGGCAGTGTTGACGCCGCCGTCGCCTCCGGCTTCACCCGGCGCCAGTACACGGTGGCGGGGCCCACCGGCCAGCACGTTCCGGCCAGCATCGCGTTCGACGGCGTCACCGCCGTCGTCGAGGTCGCCAACACCTGCGGCCTCGGGCTCCTGCCCGACGGCAGGCTGGAGCCGCTGGATGCTTCCAGCAGGGGCTTCGGCGAAGCAATCCTGTTTGCCCTCAGCCTGAACCCGGCCAGAATCGTGCTGGCCCTGGGCGGCAGCGCCAGCACCGACGGCGGCATGGGAATGCTCACTGCCCTCGGATTCAGCTTCCGTGACGCGGAGGGCCGGCTGCTTTACGGCAGCGGCCGGGCGCTGGACCGCATCCATTCCGTCCACCGGACCGCACTCCCCGAACTGGCGGACACCGAGCTCATCGTCGCCAGCGATGTCCACAATCCGTTGCTCGGCGCCCAGGGCGCGCCGGCAGTCTTCGGCCCCCAGAAGGGTGCCGGACCTGACGACGTCGCTTTGCTCGACAAGGGCCTGGCGCACTTCGTCCGCAAGATGGCCGACGCCGGATTCGAGGACGCCGCGTCCCAGGCCACGCATGAAGGGGCCGGAAGTGCCGGAGGAATCGGCTACGCCTGCCTGCTTCTGGGAGCAAAGCAGGTGTCCGGGGCGGACTACTTCCTGGATCTGCTGGACTTCAACTCCCGCAAGGAGCACTGCGACGTCGTCATCACCGGCGAGGGAAGCATCGACGAACAGACCCTGGCCGGGAAGCTGCCCGCCGCCGTCGCCCGCCGCTCGGGAACCCGGCCGATCATCGCCGTCGCAGGACGCTCGCTCCTCCCGCCGGAGCGGTGGCCGGAATTGGCCCTGGCCCGGGTCTACACGCTGGCCGACTACACCGACCAGGACTCTTCGAAGGACCCCGGGCTTTCGGCAGCGCTGCTCCGCCGGATCGGACAGGACATCGGCGCGACGCTGCTGTAACGCCGTTCCGACCGGTGCGGCGGGTTACCGGCCGATCCCGGTGATGGCCACCATCACCGGGACGATGCCGATGATGAGGAGCGCTCCAGCGACGTCGAAGACCAGCCCCGTGCGGATCATCCTGATGATGGGCACCGCGCCGGAACCGTAGACGATCGCGTTTTGCGGTGTTGAGACAGGCAGCATAAATCCGAAGGAGGCGGCGAAGGTGGCGGCCAGTGCAGGCACGAACGGATCGAGCCCCATGGCGGTGCACAACGGAATGACGATGGGCACCACCACCGCCGCGGATGCTGTGTTGCTGGTCGTCTCCGAAATGAGGACGGCCAAAACGGCGGAGAAGGCCGTAACCGCGACCACGTTGGTGACGTTCAGGTTCCGGGAGGCTGCGGTGCCGATGGTCTCCGCCAGCCCGGTGGCGGCGAGGAGCGAGCCGAAAATGATGCCGGTGCCGAAGAGGATGATGGTGCCCCAGTCGATCCGGGCGGCGTCCGACCAGTTAAGCGTGGCCCGGCGTTCTTTCCAGTTCGTGGGCAGGATGAAGAGCAGGGACGCCCCCAGAACGGCCACTATGCCTTCGTCCAGCCGGTCGTCCAGCAGAACGTAGATATCGGAGTCCGTCCCTGTGACAAGCCCGGCTGCGGCCGGAAGCAGCCAGAGCGAGACCGTGAAACCGAAGGCGATCAGGGTGTTTACTTCAGCCCTGGAATTCCTGCCGTGGGCGGTCCGCTGTTCGCGGATGTACTCCTCGACGCCCTCGATGCGGCGGACCTCTGGCCTGTTGAGCAGGAACATGACCAGGGCCAGGACCACGAACATGGCCAGGCAGAGCGGGGCCGCGGCGGCAGTCCACTGGGCGAAGGAAATGCGTTCCCCGGTGGCCTCCTCGATGAGTCCCCGGCCGATGAGGTTGGGCGGCGAACCGACCGGTGTGAGCAGGCCCCCGACGCTGGCGCCGTAGGCCAGCATCAGCATCAATGCCGCACCGACCCGCAGGCGCAGCGGATCAAAGTCCGCGCTGACGATGCCGCGGTCCTGCATCAGTTGGCCGATGACCGCGAGGATGCCGAGGGCCGTGGGCATCAGCATTGCGACAGTCGCCGTGTTGGACACGAACGCCGACAGCAGGCAGGTGATGACCCCGAAGGCGATGATCACGCGGTAGGTGGACGTGGCCACGCCGGGAAGGGAGAGCACAGCGAAGGCAAGCCGCTGCGCGATGCCGTGTTTGAGCATCGCCTGGGCGAGGATGAACGCACCGATGAAGGTGAAGATCGTCGTCGAACCGAACGGGGCCAGGACTTCAGCAGCCGGAGCAACGCCGAGTATCACCACGGCGGCCACTCCCAGCAGACCTCCCACCGGGATGGGGACGGGTTCACAGATCCAGAGGACGATCACACCGAGCAGAACCGCAGCCAGAAGCTGCTGTGTCCGGTCCATCGTCATGGGAAGGATCGCGAAGGTGATCGCGGCAGCAGGGGCGAGGAAGAATCCCAGGGTTTGCCGTGCCCGCTCAAACTTCTCTTCCTTTGGGGAAAGCTTCTGCTCGCTTAGGCTTCGGAACGTCTTTCCGCCGAGCAGGGCGGCGCGGACGTCGGTTCGTTCGGTCATCAGCGGTGCAGGGCAGTAAGCAGCCGGGCGGGGCTCCCCCGGAGCCACGCCTTGACGTCTTCGAACGCGCCGCCGTAGAACTCCCGGTAGCTTTGCTCCGTGACGTAGCCCAAATGCGGCGTCAGGACAGTCCGTGGTGCGGATAGGAGCCGGTGGTCCGCGGGCAGCGGTTCGAGGTCGTAGACATCAAGGGCCGCTCCGGCGAGCCAGCCTTCGTGCAGTCCCCGGATGAGGGCGTCTTCGTCGACCAGGGGCCCGCGGGAGGTGTTGACCAGCACGCCCCGGGCCCCCAGGAGACGGAGTTCCTCTTCCCCGACGACGCCGCGCGAGCGTTCCGAAAGCCGCACATGCACCGACACCACATCCGCCTCCCGGAAAAGTGCGTCTTTGCTGACCCTCCTGGCTCCCGCCTCGGCGGCCGCGTCGGCCGTGAGGTTGGGGCTCCAAGCGATGACGTCCATGCCGAATGCCTGTCCATAGGCGGCGACGCGGCGACCGATCTTGCCCAGGCCCAGAACCCCCAGGGTCTTGCCTGCGAGCTCAAAACCGACGGTGGACTGCCAGTGACCGTCCCGCAGGCGCCGGTCCTCAAACGGTATGCTGCGGGCAAGCGCGAGCAACAGGCCCCACGTCAGTTCCGGGGCCGCGGTGGGAGAGCCGCCGGTCCCGCACACGGCAATGCCCAGCTCCTCCGCCGCCGGAACGTCAATGGACTGATTGGCCATCCCGGTGGTCACCAGCAGTTTGAGTCCGGATAGTTGCGCCAGCCGATCACGACCGAAGGCGGTCCGTTCCCGCATGGCGATGATGATGTCGAACCCGCGCAGGCTGGCGACAACGTCGGCGTCGTCCTTCAGGTGCCGGTCGAAGAAGGTGACGCTGACGCCGTCGGCGGCAAGCTGCTCCCACGGCGCGTAATCCCGGGCCACAGACTGGTAATCGTCCAGGATGGCGAGGCGCATGGGGGAATCCTTCGGTGTAGGCAGCGTGCAGTCACTGCTGTCAGGCTACCGTTTCTGATCATCCGGCCGGCGGTTTGGCTGGCGAGGGTTCACTGGTGTTGCTGTTGGTGGTGCTCCAGCTGGCGAGAAAGTCCAGTTGATCCTGAGCATGGCTGCCGGCCTCCGCGGTGTAAGCGATCAGTGTCAGCCCTTCGCCGGGGAGCTCGAGGGCGTCGCCGGTGAGTTCGATGTCGCCGACCAGCGGGTTGTGCATGGTCTTGCGGGCCGTGCGGTGGAAGCGGACGTTGTGCCGGGCCCATCGTGTGGAGAACTCGGTGCTGCCGGCGGCGAGGTCCCCGATGAGGTGGTTAAGAGCCCGGTCACGCGGGCTCCGGCCGGATTCGGCGCGCATGGCCGCGGCGAAGTCGTCGGCGAGGGTTTCCCAGTCGACGAAGAAATCGCGGGAACGCGGGTCCAGGAACATGAACCGCGCCAGGTTCAGCGGCAGTGTGGTGGGGCTGAGGATGTCCGTGTAGAGGGCGTAGCAGAGGTTGTTGGCGGCCACGACGTCCATGCGGGAATTTCGGACATAGGCAGGTGTTCCGGTCATCCCGGCCAGGAGCCGTCCGATGCTGGGGCGCAGTTCAGTCCGCGCCCGCCGGACACCGGAGGACGCGGCCGGAGCGGCGGCTTTGGCGAGGTCGAACAGGTGGGCGCGCTCCGCCTCGTCGAGCTGCAGGGCGCGGGAGAGGGAGTCGAGAACGGACTCGGACACTCCACGCAGGTTTCCGCGTTCGAGGCGGGCGTAGTACTCGGTGCTCACTCCGGCGAGCATGGCCACTTCCTCGCGCTTGAGTCCGGCCACCCTCCGGGTTCCTCCGTAGGCGGGCAGCCCTGCCTGGGCAGGGGTGATGTGCGACCGCCGGCTCCTGAGGAACTCGCGGACGTCTTTCGTAGTGTCCATGCCTCTACGCTACGGCGGGAAGGGCCGCCCTAACAGGAACTGCCAGTACACCGCACAGCAGAGACTCCCACCCTGGCAACGGGACTGGTTTTCTTGAATCAGCAGCTTCACGCCTATCCAAGGAGCACACCGTGCATCTCGCAGTTCCCGGTCCCACGTCCAAGGGGCCCGCCGATAAATTCATCGGCGACGTGTACCTCAACGCGCTGCACGCCGGCGAACAACCCTCCCGCCTGAGATCGGCCATGGTGCGGTTTTCTCCCGGAGCCCGCACACACTGGCATTCGCACCCCGTCGGCCAGACCCTGCACTGCACAGACGGCACGGGACTGGTGGCGAACCGAGACGGTGAGGTCATCCTCCTGCGTGCCGGAGACACCGTGCACACCCCGGCCGGGGAGGAACACTGGCACGGCGCGACGCAGGACAGCCTGATGTGCCACCTGGCCCTGGTGGAGCACGAATCCGGTCAAACCGCGACGTGGTTGGAACCCGTCACGGAGCTCGAATACCAGGCCGCCCACTCCAAACACACCCGCTAACTCCACCGAACAACGCTAAGGAATCTCAGTGAAAAGTGTCACCCTCAACAACGGCGTCGAAATGCCGATCCTGGGCTTTGGTGTCTTCCAAATCCCCGAAGAGGAAACCCAGACCGCGGTCGAAGCGGCCCTGGCCGCCGGATACCGGCATCTGGACACCGCCGCGTCCTACGGTAACGAAGCATCCGTCGGAGCTGCCATCAAAGCCAGCGGCATCGCCCGCGAGGAACTGTTCATCACTACTAAACTCTGGATCCAGCACGCACCTACGGGCAGCGTCTATGAGGACAGCAAGCGCTCCTTTGATAACTCGCTTCATCGGCTGGGCGTGGATTACTTGGACCTCTACCTGATCCACCAGCCCTTTGGGGACTACTACAGCGAATGGCGCGCCATGCAGGACCTGAACAAGGAAGGCCTGGCCCGGGCCATTGGTGTCTCAAATTTCCATTCCGACCGGCTGGTGGACCTGATCGACCACAACGAGATCGTTCCGGCCGTGAACCAGATCGAAACCCACCCGTTCCACCAGCGGGCCGCCGATCAGGAGCTGATGCGCGAACGCGGCGTGCAGATCGAATCCTGGGGGCCGTTCGCCGAAGGCAGGAACAACCTCTTCACCGATCCTGTCCTCAGCGCCGTCGCCGCCGACCACGGCAAGTCCGTCGCGCAAGTGGTGCTGCGCTGGCTCATCCAACGCGACGTCGTCGTCATCCCCAAATCCGTCCGGCCGGAGCGCATGGCCCAGAACTTCGACGTCTTCGGCTTCACCCTTACCGATGAGCAGATGAGCCGGATCACCGCCCTGGATACCGGCGCCAGCCTCTTCTTCGACCACCGGGACCCCGCCATGGTCAGTTGGCTCGGCGGCCGCCGGTACAGCTAGCGCAGGACACCCTTGACCACCCCTCTGTTGAGCATCAGCCGGCGGTCCGCCCTTCGCGGGGCGGCCGCCGGCCTGACCGGTGCCCTGCTGACTGCTGGAGCAGCAGGCTGCACACCAGGAAGAGACAACACCGTGGCCTCCACGCCTTCTCCGGCGCCAGCCGGTCCCCCACAGAGCAGCCGGCGCATACTGCTGGCTTACTTCTCCCGGGCAGGCGAGAACTACTACTACGGAGGCCGTACCAACCTCGACGTCGGCAACACCGAAGTGCTCGCCGGCATGATCAGCGCGCTGGTTCCCTGCGACGTGCACCGCATCGAGGCGGCAGAGCCCTACCCGGACGGGTACGACGCCACCGTGGCCCGGAACGTCCGCGAACAAAATGGGGACGCCCGTCCCGCCATCGCCAACCCCCTGCCCGCCATCGACCAGTACGGCTCGGTCATCCTGGCCAGCGGGATCTGGAACGTCAGGGCACCGATGATCATGGCCACGTTCACCGAAAGCTACGACTTCACCGGCAAGACTGTTTTCCCCGTCACCACCCATGCCATGAGCGGACTCGGCACGGCGCCCCGTGACTACAGGGAGTCCTGCCCGGGTGCAACGATTGCCGAAGGCCTCGCGGTGAAAGGCGAGGAAGTGCGCGGCGCAGCAACAGACATCAAGGCCTGGCTACACGCCACGGGCCTCCTTACATGGTCAGATAGCTCCGGGGCCGGCACCTAGGCCGACCATGCGAAGGGGGCCGAGAACGAATTCTTCCCGGCGTTGTCCCAGGTCATCCCGAATACATCGACGCGGCCGGTGCTCGCAGTGCCGGCTGCCAAGGTGTCGGCAGGAAATCCGATCCCGCTGACTTTCACCCCAAGTTCCGTACGGTCCATGGGAGACACGAAGTCCTCGACCGCCATGTCCACAGCACTGCCGATCCTGACCTGATGCCGGCGCCCATCGTTGGCGTAGGCCATCTCCAAGGACTCCATGCCAGCCATTTCACCGATCAGGGCGGCCAGATTCTCCATTGGTCCGCCAAGCTGGCCGCCGAAGACTGCACCGAGCGCCTCGGCCTGCTCAGCTGAAGCGGCAGCATCCATCAGGAGCCCGACCTTCCAGCCACCGCCACCCATCAGGGCGGGTGTGTCGGCGACGACGCAGACGGTGAGGCCACCGACGTCGACACCATTAACGTCACCGGTGTCAACGTGGAAGGCCAGGGCCACCTGGCAACGTTCGTTATCGGCCGGTGCGGTCAGCCCGGACGTCGCGCACGGGCAGACCATATCGCAGTTGCAGTTCTCGAAATACGTACCCTCTACACGCCACGGCATTTTGCGGCTCCCTTCGACGTGGCACCTACCCCCCCAAGACAAAGTCTCCTCCCGCCCAAAACCACGGTCAACGGCTTCAGATGACTCTTCAAAGACCCCGGGCGGCCCCCGGGTGTGATGCCGGGGGCCACAGGTTCGACTATGTGCGCTGGAAGATGTTGAGAATGTTGCCCTCCGTATCCAAGAACCAGGCCCCCTTGCCTGTCGGCAAGGTAGCGATGCCGTTCTCAGTCTTCAGGCCCGGGAAGTCGTACTCCTCGAAGGTGGCTCCGCGGCCCCGCAGCTCTTCGACCTCGGCTTCGAGGTTGTCCGTCATCCAGCCCAGCTGGGTGTTCTTTGCGGTGCCCGCGTTGTCGGATTGGTACAGCAGGAAAGCTGTTCCCTTGCCGCAGCGGAACATCAAATTTTCGGCGTCCATGACCTCCGGATCGTCCAGTCCCACGACGTCCCGATAGAAGTCACGTGCCCGGGCGATGTCCTTGGCAGGGAGGACCGCAGCGACTTCACTGTCCTTGAGCATGTCGAATTCTCCTAGTTTGATGCGATCGAGATGCCCGCCCCGAAGGCGGTGCCTGCGGGGCGGCTGTGCCGGCTCCCGCCGGCTCCCGGCTGTATTCAATGCTCCGGGACGGTGCCGGGAGGCCTGCGTCGCGGCTAAATAGGCAGCCGGCCCTGGGTCATCCCAGCGTTCATACCGCCATTATGGCCTCGGATCGCGTTCACGGATATAGCCAGGAAAAGGGAGGCCGACGGCGGGCATCACTCCCGTCGTCGGCCTCCGGAACGGCCGTACTCACCGGGAAGGTTGGACCACCATCGCGGAGCCGCCGCCGCGCCTCACCGGTTCAGCAGCGGCCACCATGCGCCCGTTCGGCTTGAACTCGATTGCAGTCGCAGCACCGATTTCCGCTGCCGACGTGAAGGCGTCACCGGATGGCGTGAATTCGTGGCCGAACTCTTTTAGCTGCTCACCGTATGCCTCAATAAATCCGGGCTCGGCAGTGACCTTTGCCGTGTTCCGCTGGGCAGCGCGCGGCGCCGCGATGGCCTTCGAGATGTCCATTCCCAGGTCCACCCGGTTCAGCATGGTCTGCAGGACGGTGGTGATGATGGTCGATCCGCCGGGCGAACCGAGCGCCAGGAACGGATCTCCGTCCTTCAGGATGATGGTGGGAGACATCGAGGAACGGGGCCGCTTCCCCGGCTGGATGCGGTTCGGATCGTCCTCTTTGTACACGGTGGAGAAGTCCGTCAGCTCGTTGTTGAGCAGGAACCCGCGCCCCGGCACCACGATGCCGGATCCCCCGGTCTGCTCGATGGTGAGAGTGTATTCCACCACGTTGCCCCACTGGTCCGCGACCGTCAGGTTGGTCGTGGAGATGTTCTCCGTATCCGTCTCAGCGGCGGGCGCCGCAGCAGCGGCCGGGCACGCGCCGTCGTACGAAGAGATGTCCCCCGGGTCGACGGGCTTCAAAGCCGCCTTCGCCGGGTTGATCCGGCACGCGCGCTCCTTGCCGAACACCGGGTCCGTGAGCTCGTCGGTGGGGACGTCCACAAAGGCGGGGTCGCCCACGTACTTGGCCCGGTCGGCAAAGGCGAGGGCACTTGCCTCAAGGTAGTGGTGCAGGGCAGCCGTATTCTTGCCGTTGGCGTTGCCCGGCTCCGCAAGGTTGAAGGGCTCCAGGATGTTCAACGCCTCGCCCACGGTGGTGCCGCCGCTGCTCGAGGGCGCCATGCCGTACACGTCCAGGTCCCGGTACTCCACGTGCGTAGGATCCTGGTCCAGGGCTTCGTAGGCGGCCAGGTCCTTTGTCGTCATGTGGCCGACCGGGACGGGCAGCGTCGTGGTGGCGGTCTTCGGCGGTGCCTTCACTGCAGCGACGATCTCGTCCGCCACCGGGCCTTCGTAGAAGCCATCCGTGCCCTCCTCCGCAAGGAGCTCATACGTCGCGGCCAGGTCCGGGTTCTGGAAGACACTGCCGACGGCGGGCGCGTCGCCGCCAGGGAGGAAGAGGCTGCTCGTGGACGTAAACGCCGCAAAGCGCTTCTCGTTGTCGAGGGTCTGCTGGCGGAAGGTCTCGTCCACCACGAAGCCGCGGGTGGCGACATCGATGGCCGGCTCGAGAGCGTCGCCAAGGTCCAGGGTGCCCCAGCGTTCGAGGGCGCGCTCCCAGGTGGCGGGCGTGCCGGGGACTCCGACGGAGACGCCGCTGGTGACGAGCTCGGGGGTGAAGGGGTAAGGCTTGCCGGTCGCGGGGTCGATGAACGCGTCGTTGGGCATCGTCGCCGGTGCGGTTTCCCGGCCGTCGATGGTGCCTACTTCACCCGTCTTCGCGTCATAGAAGACGAAGTAGCCGCCCCCGCCGATTCCTGCACTGTAGGGCTCGGTCACGCCCAGCGTCGCGGCCGCGGCGACGGCGGCATCCGCGGCATTGCCGCCCTTGCTGAGCACCTCGATTGCCGCCGCGGAGGCGTCCGGGTCAACGGTGCTGACCGCGCCGCCGTAGCCGGTGGCGGTGGGCTCCTTCTTAATTTCCCGCGGATCAGCGAACGCAGGGTTCATGACGGCGCCGCCCGTCACGCTCATGGCCAGGGCCGCCGTGAGGGCGGCAATTCGACGTCTCACCTTAGGCATGATGACTCCCGAGTCAGGGTGGTGCGGAGTGGGGTGATCGTCACGTTACTCCCGCCCGGAGTGACACTCAACACTGAATGGATTGCACGGCGTTCAGCCCCCGATGTGCCACGAGTCGAGGACCACCCGGCCACGGGGCGATTCCAGCGTCGCGGTGAGCGGCGCCTGCTGCACGGCGTCCAGCGGGCCGTTCCGGTCAATCGGGTCAGTGTCAACGGCCGGAAGCTGGAGCACGTCGACCGCCTGCCGCGGGATGCCGCGCAGCGCCAGCTGCCGCAGGGCCAGATCCGTTGGTGGCAGGTGGGCGCACGGATGTTCCCCTTGCCAGTGGATCAAACTGGGCAGTGCACCGGAGCATTCCAGGCGACCGTCCTGGCGGACCGTGATGCGCCACTTCAACAATCCATAGGGCGTCTCCCGCTGTGCTGCGAGCAGCTCGCCCGGGTTGAGGGCGAGGCTGTTGAGCTCCCGGCATAGCGTCTCGATCTTCTGTGTTCGAGCTACTGCGTGCACCAGCCGGGGTGAGTCGCGGAGGGCGTCGCGCAGTGCCGGGTGGTCGAACCCGAACCAGCGCGCCCTCCCCGGCGCCGGAGCATCGGGATCGATCGCGATGACCTCGAGGTAGCAATCGGGGAAGCTCCCGCTGCTGATGGCCATCACTTGGTTGTGCGTGCCCATAAACGCGTGCTTGCCGCCGCCCGCGGGCCGGACGCCGAACGTGGCTACGCACCACGCCGCGCCTTGTTCCAGCGAATCTGCGGCGATGACCAGGTGGTCGATGCGGGCGTTCACAACTCAGCTTTACCGCTGGGGGCGTTGGCTGAATCGGCAGGCGATCCCTGCCGGCGGCTCGCTATCAGGAACGGCACTGCAATCAGCTGGATCACGCCGCCGATTGCCAGCGAGGCCGCGTATCCATAGGCGTCGGCCGCCCGGCCGAGCAGCGGCTGGACCACCACGCCGCCGCTTGAACCAATGAGTGAATCGAAACTAAGCACCGTTGCCCGCTGCTTCGAGGCGATCATGTCGTTCAGGTAGGCCTGCCGCACGGGGACGCCCGCGGCGTCCACTACTGCCCAGAGGGTCAGTAGCGCCAGGGCCGCCCAGAACACCCTGGTGAACCCGAGCACCACCAAAATCACGGCGGCGAGTCCGACGCTGATGATCAGCACGGTGGTGCGCTTGCGGACAAGGCGCCGGATCCGGGGCGCCAGCCAGCCGCCAAGCACTTCGGCCCCCGCCACAACTGCCGCCGCGAGCCCCGCCACGGAGTAGGCGCGCGGGTCCCCGAAGAGCTCCAGCAGGTACGGCTGCAGTGCATAGAACACATAGATCCCGACGCCGGCACTGAACGGCCCGGCCAGCATCACGTAGCGCACGGGCGGGTTCTTCAAACCGTTCTCGATGGAGGCCGCGAGTACGGTGCGGACGGCCCGCAGCGGGCGGGCCGAGCGCTCGGGCGTGAACCCGACGTCGTGCATCAGGCGGAACGCCACCAGGAACATGGCCAACAGCACGCCCACGCGGATCAGGAACGGGACGCCAAGGTTGGTGACCTGGGCGATGACGCCTCCGGCGACCGAGCCGACGAGCATCGCGACCCCGGAAACCATCACCCCGCGGCCCAGCACCGCTTCCATGCCTCCTTCGTAGCCCTCGAAGCGCAAGGCGTCGACTAGCCAGGCCTCCACGGCCCCCGAGAAGAAGGTGAAACCCAGGCCGAGCAAGACCGACACCAGAGCCCACCACCAGAAAGGAGCCGACAGCTGCCAGAGCAGATAGTAGAAGTAGGTGGAGACGGCGAGGGTCACCGTGCCGAGGAGGAATGAGACGCGGCGCCCCCAACCGTCCGCAACCACTCCGGTGGGCACCTCGAACAGCACCATGCCCACCGTGAAGAAGGCATTGGCGGCAAAGGCCTCGAGGTTGCTGAGCCCGGCATCCAGCAGGAAGAGCGTGTTGATGCCCCAGATAAACGACGCAGCAACGGTATTGCCCAGCGTCAACGTCAGGTAGATGCGCTGAATCTTTTGGGCGCCGGCGCTCATCGCGTTGACGTCCCCGCTGGGGCGAGGTAGGAGCACGAGCCCATTCTCGTCCGGTTAGCGTGCGCGCACCAGTGCAAATGCGGGCGGATCCCCGGCACGCTACGCTACTGCATCAGGCGAGGCGGCTCCGGACGATCTCGCTGACAGTCTTGCCGTCATACCGCCCTGCAACCTTGGCGGTGACCGGCTTCATCACGGCGCCCATCTGCCGCATGGACGGTTCCTGGCCGTCGGCCTTCAGCGCTGCGATTGCTTCGTCCACAATCGCTTCGACCTCGTCACGGGTCAGGGCTTGAGGCAGGTACGCCTCAATGATCTCGGCCTCGGCGATTTCCGCGGCAGCACGCTCAGCCTCGCCGGCTTCCGTGTAGATCTTCGCGGTGTCGCGGCGTTTGGCGGCTTCCTTCTGGAGCAGCCCGGTGACCTGGGCATCGTCCAGTTCGATCGGGGTCTTTCCCGACTTCTCGCGTGTCTCGATCTCGCCGAGGACGTTGCGCACCGTGGTCAGCGCTACCTTGTTCCGGTCTTTCATGTGGATCACAACGTCGCCGTGGAGGCGTTCTTTGAGCGTGCTCATGGTGTTCTCGTTTCGTTGGCTTTGCCTCCATTGTCCCCGCTCGCCGCCACCTTCGCTGCGTTCTGCGGGGCCCTACTTCACCTGCTTCCCCAGGGCACGGCCCAGACGTGCCGCAGCTTCCTCGAGCTGCGGCTCGCTGACATGGCTTCGCGCGACGTGATTATTCAGCAAATGGCCGATACCGTCTAGGAGTTTGACCTCATGTCAGTACAAACTCTTGACTCTTCCGTTAGAGCGCTCTAACGTTGGTGGCAGCACGTGACCTGGCGCACTCGCCGGGACCCCACCGACGGTCCAGTTGGACGGGCCAAACGATTCGAGGAAGTCAACAATGTCGTTGCACGCAGCACACCCCACCGCACCGGGAAACAAACCCGGCTCCAAACATCGCGGGTATCTGACCCGCCTTACTGTCATCTCCACTCTCGGCGGCCTTCTGTTCGGCTACGACACCGGCGTGATCTCCGGCGCACTGCTCTACATGCAGGATTCACTGAGCATGAGCCCGGTCGAAGAAGCCACCGTGGTCAGCGCCCTGCTGTTCCCGGGCGCGGCGGTCGGCGCGCTGAGCGGCGGCCGGCTGGCCGATACGCTCGGCCGCCGCGGCACGCTCCTCATTTGCGCGCTGCTCTTCCTGGTCGGTGCCCTGGGCTGTGCGATTGCACCGAACGTCGGCTTCATGGTGGTGGCCCGAGTGATCCTGGGCCTCGGCGTTGGAGCCGCAGCCGTCACCTGCCCCCTTTACCTGGCAGAAATGGCGCCGGCACACCTGCGCGGCCGCATGGTGACGATCAACGAACTGATGATCGTGACCGGCCAGATGCTTGCCTTCGCCATCAACGCCCTTCTTGACACGCTGATCCACGATCCTGAGGTCTGGCGCCTCATGCTTGGAGTGGCATCCATCCCCGCGATCGCCCTGCTGATCGGGATGCTCATCCTGCCTGAGTCGCCCCGCTGGTTCGCCATCCGGGAACGGTTTGCGGACAGCCGTCGCATCCTAGACCTTAGCCGCAGCCCCGAGGAAGCCGATTTCGAATACAAGGAAATTGTCGAATCGGCCACCACTGCCAAGACTGAGCGCTCGCACGCATGGCGTGATTTGAAGAACAATCCGTGGATGCGCAAGCTGCTGTGGATCGGCATCGGCCTGGCCGTGGTTCAGCAGGCAACCGGCATCAACACGGTCAACTACTACGCGCCCACCATCCTGGAACGCAGCGGACTGGGCGTCAGCGCATCACTGGTAGCCACCGTGGCGGTGGGCGTGACCTCGGTGCTGATGACCGTACTTGGCATCTACCTGCTCGGCTTCATCGGCCGGCGCCGCATGCTGGTCATCGGCTTCTCCGGCGTCGTCGCCTCCCAGGCGATCCTCGCCGTCGTCTTCATGCTGCCGCAGTCGGATTTCGTCAGCTACACCATCTTGGCCGCCATGATGCTGTTCGTCGCGTTCGTGCAGTGTTTCATCGGCACCTGCGTCTGGCTCCTCCTTTCGGAAATCTTCCCGATGGCCATCCGCGGCTTTGCCATGGGTATCGCCGTCTTTGCCCTCTGGACTGTCAATGCCGGCATCTCCTTCCTGTTCCCGATCCTCGTTGTGGCATTGGGCTCCACGGGAACCTTCGCGGTCTTTGTCCTGGTGAACGTCGCATCCCTGGTGTTCGTGTCCAAGTGCGTTCCCGAGACCATGGGCCAGTCGCTGGAAGAACTGGAGGTGCACTTCCGCACCGGCAGCCTTCCCGTCATCACGCCGGCGGAAGCGTCCGGCGCGAAGGCCGGAGCCCAGTAATAGTTCGTCTGTTTCCCTAGCCAGGCCAGTGTGGCGACGCGGCCGATCGTCGGGGAGTGAATTGAAGCACCAGGAAGTGGCCAAACGCCCCACAATTTACGACGTCGCGCGGGTGGCAGGCGTCTCCCGCGCCCTTGTCTCGCTGGTGCTGCGGGACTCCCCCAAAGTCAGCCCGGAAAAGCGGCAGGCGGTTACCGAAGCAATCGCCGAGCTCGATTACCGGCCAAGCAACGCCGCCCGCTGGCTCGCCAGCGGGCGCACCCGGATTGTCGGGGTGCTGCTGGACGACCTGGCGAATCCCTGGTTCGTGGAACTGCTCGACGGCCTGCAGAGCGTGCTCGGGGAACAGAACCTGCGGATGGTCCTCAGCGACCCCACGTACCTGGCCCGGCCCGGGGAGGGCCCGGTTTCAGCGTTCATGGAGCTCCGCGTGGACGGGCTCGTCATTGCCGGCGACGTCCAGCCGGATGACGATCTGCTGCGGGCCACCGCGCACACACCGACCGTCGTGGTCGGCGCCCGCACCTTCGAGCTTCCCTCTGCGGACCTCGTCACCAACGACGACGTCGCCGGAGCATGTTCCGCCGTCGAACACCTGATCGGCCTCGGCCACCGCGACATCGCCTACCTCACGGCCCCGACCGGATCAGCCGCGTTGCGGGCGGGCTCCTACCGGGACACGATGGCCCGCCACGGCCTGCAGGACCATATCCGCTTGGTGCAGACAGACCTCAGCGAACATTCCGGCTTCGAGGCAATGAACAGCCTGATTGACAGCGGGCGGCCCCCCACGGCAGTCCTGGCCACCAACGACGTCCTCGCCGTCGGGGCTCTCTCTGCCGCCGACGACCACGGCATCAACGTCCCCTCCCAGCTGTCACTCGTCGGCTATGACAACACCTACCTGGCCGGAATCCGGCATCTTTCGCTGACCAGCGTGGACCCTGTAAGCCGGGAGGTCGGCATCCGCGCCGCCCGCCTGCTCCTCGAGCGCATGGCAGACCCGGCCCTGCCCCAGCGCACCGAAGTACTGACCCCGCGCCTGGTAGTGCGGAACAGCACCGCGCCCGCTCCGGCGGGCTGACGCGTAATGCCGGGGTGCCCCGCAGCTCAGTCCCGCTGGTCGAGCGCTTCGAGGAGCCGCCTGACCGAACCTCCGAGGTTCCATTCGGTGGCCAGGCGCTCAAGCTCTGCCCGCGGATCGCCTACAACGGGGTGCAACCGGGCGCCCGCCTCGTCGAGGGTCGGCAGCCCGAGGTCGCGCACCACGTTCACGACGGCGGGTGCGACCTTGAGATAGTCCGTCGCCGCTGCGAGCTTGGCCCTTACGGACGCGGACAGCCTGCTTTCCGCACCCGTCGCCGCCTCGAGCAGCAGTTCGAGCGTGCCGTACTCCCCGAGCAGGGACGCGGCGGTCTTCTCACCGATTCCGGCCACGCCCGGCAGCCCGTCGGAGCTGTCACCCCGGAGGATTGCGTAGTCCGCATACTGCTCGGGCAGCACGCGGTACTTGCCGACGATGACCGCGTCGGTGACGACTTCGAGGTTCTTCATGCCGCGCGCGGTGTAGATCACGCGCACGTTGCGGTCGTCATCGACGACCTGGAAGAGGTCCCGGTCGCCCGTGACCACGTCCACCGGCAAGCCGGCATGGCTGGCGTAGGTGCCGACGACGTCGTCGGCCTCATGTTCAGCAGCTCCCACGACGGCGACACCGGCCAGCTCCAGCACCCGCCGGATCATCGGGATCTGCGCCTCCAGCGCGTCCGGCACCACTTCGATGTCGGGACCGCCCGCCACCACCACTGCCACCCGATGCGACTTATAGCTGGGAATGAGGTCGACACGCCACTGCGGCCGCCAATCATCGTCCCAGCACGCAATGAGATGCGTCGCTTCGAAGTCGGTGGTGAGCCGGGCGATCATGTCCAGCAAACCGCGAACCGCGTTCACCGGCGTGCCGTCGGCGCGGCGTATCGTGTCCGGCACACCGTAGAACGCGCGGAAGTACAGGGAGGCAGTGTCCAGCAGCATCAGGCGGTGGGGCATACCTGATCCTCACACGGAAACGCTCCGTTGAAAATCCGGTTGGCGTACAGGCCGCCTTTCAGAGCTCCCGGTAGTAGTAAAGCATCGGCTCTGTGCCGCCGGGTTCGGTGTTGGCGAACCCGCGAGCCTCATAGAACCGGCGCGCGTCCGTGTCCTCGCCGTCGACGTTGATTTCAAGCAATGCGCCGCCGCGGCCTCGTACCAGCTCGCACGAGGCGGCGAGCAGTGCGCTGCCCAGTCGACGGCCCCGCAGGCCCGGACGGACGTACAGTTCGTCCAGGATGGCTACCGGACCCGGGTACCAGACATTGGAGCGGAAGCTCAGCACCGCAAGTCCGCCTGGCGGTGTGCCGACGAGCAGCACTACTACGTCCTCCCCCGCCAACAGTTCGGCCACCCGCGACGTCAAGACGTCGATGCCGGGGCTCGGTGTGTCGAACTCGGTGTTGAAATCGTGGAGCATCCGGGCAACGGTTGCGGCGTCGGCCGGACTCGCCCGGCGGGGCGCTTGAAGGTTGGCCGGGTCATCAGCAGTCACGGCTTCATCATGCTCGGCGAACCGGCCGGCGTCCACCCTGGCTTATCCGTCTGGCGGCTCGGGGTGCCAGCCGTGCGTGCTAGTGGGCGGGCGCCGCGACGTCCTCCAGCACTGTTCTGTCGAAAAACCGGATCTCGCCTGTTGCCTCAAAGAACACCGGAACCACAGACGTGCTCGCATCCTTGGATGTTTCGTAAATTTCCGGCGCACCGCCATGCTTCCGGGCAATTGTTCCAACCAGTTCGGTGCCGCGAACCCGGACGGTTCGATATTTGTAGCTCATGCTGACTCCTTCGTCGACTAAGGCACACCCTACTCCCTAGGCCGGTCTCCGAGTCCGGCTCCGGCTACGATTGGCCCTCAGCGGCGGGCGGGACACGCAGGCTGCCGTACCTCTCCATTCGATGCCAGCCCAGGTGCACACCCGCCAGCGCCGTGACCACGGACTGGATGACCACGAGATACATCAGCTGCCGATAGACGAACTGCTGGAGTGGAAGCGTCCACAGCGGCCCGAGCCGTTCCTTGTCGAGCCGGAACGCGTAGGTGGCCATGAGCAACTGAACGACAAGGAAGACGATCCAGAGTGCCCCGATCCGGAGCGGATCGAGGAAGATCAGTCCGTAGACGGCAAAGACATCGACCACAGGAGCGAACAGGGGAAGCAGCACCTGGAGGACAAGCAGGTAGCCGAGCCCGCGCCGGCCGAGCTTGCCGGCCGCTCCCCGCTGCACCACCGCGCCGCGGTGCTTCCACATTGCCTGCAGCGTGCCGTAGCACCAGCGGTACCGCTGGCGCCACAAGGCGCCAAGGGTAGCCGGGGCCTCGGTCCAGGCACGCGCGTCATCCTGGTACACGACGCGCCAGCCGTCGCGGCACAGCGACATGGTGAGGTCCGTGTCTTCGGCGAGCGTGTCGTCGCTGACTCCGCCGACCCGCAGGAGGGCGTCCCGGCGGAAGGCACCAATGGCCCCGGGGACAGTTGGCATGCACTCCGCGACGTCGAACAGCCGGCGGTCCAGATTGAAGCCGACGACGTACTCGATGTGCTGCCACGCGCCGAGGATGCCGCCGCGGTTGGCCACTTTCGTGTTCCCCGAAATTGCCCCCACGCGCGGGTCGGCGAAAGGCTGGATAAGGGCACGAACCGTGTCCGGCTCGAAGACAGTGTCGCCGTCGACCATCACCACAAGTTCGTGGCTGGCGGCGTCAAGCCCGGCATTGAGGGCGGACGGCTTGCCCCCGTTCTCCTTCCGGATGACGGTGACTCCCGGCAGGCCAAGAGCTTCCACGATGCCCGCGGTCCCATCGGTTGAGCCGTCGTCGACCACGATGATCTCAACGGGATGGGTCGAGGCGACGATGGACCGGACCGCGGCTTCGATGCCGACGGCCTCGTTGTAAGCGGGGACGATCACACTGACCGGCTCAGTGATCTCCGGCCTGACCGGCACGTCCATCCGTCGCCTGCCCCGGCTGACCGTCTGCAGACGCCGTGCAGCCCGGCTGTGGCGGGCCGCGAACCCGACCACGAGGAAAGCGCGGACAAGTGTCACTATGCCTGCCGCGACCAGCCCCCACGATATGGCGGTGACGACAAAGTCGCTCAGCTGGATGCCCCGCACGAAGGCCGTTCCTGTCATCCGCTCCGGGGCGGAGGCCTCCCGCATGCTGTCAATACCGATGGCGTCACCGATGCTTGTGATCCGATAGCCCTGCCCGGCGTAACGCGACAACGTGGAATCGAGCGCGGCAACGGTCTGTTCCCTGTCACCACCGCCGTCGTGCATCAGCAGCACCTGCCCCTTCGGGCCGGACAGGGCAAGATTCCGTTCGATGGCCGTGGCGCCCGGCCGCCGCCAATCCTCGCTGTCGACGGTGCTCAGCACCGTGATGTAGCCCTCGTCCGCCGCCGTTCGCATTGCTGACCAGGTGCTGTCGGTGATCGCATCGTTCCCGGAGCTGTACGGCGGACGCAGAAGCGAGGTCGCATGGCCGGTGATGCCGGCGATGGCTTCCTGGGCACCTTGGACTTCGAGGTCGCGCCGCCACGACGGAGCAGTGCCGAGGTCTGTGTGGGTGAGCGTGTGGACACCGATCTCGTGACCGTCGGCAATGATGCGGCGCATGAGGTCGGGGTTGTCGATCGCCGCCGAGCCAACCACAAAGAAGGTCGCCCGAACGCGGTGCTTCCGCAGGACGTCGAGGATCTGCGGTGTCCAGACGGGGTCTGGTCCGTCGTCGAACGTCAGCGCGAGCGTATGGTCCGGCGGACTCACGGTGCGGACCGCTCCGCCACGGGAGTCGACCACCGGGCCGCCACCGGAGACCGTAGCCGGCACGCTTGCCGCGGACGTGCCCGATGTAACGGAGTCATCGCCAATCCCGGCGAGGTGATGCATGTATCCCTGTACCGCGAGGGCGACTCCCAACGCAAACAGGACTGCGATAAGGACGAACCAGTGAGACCTTACGCTGACGGGACCTGCGGACTTGACGGGGCGACTCACACTCACGGCTGCGGCGGCGCAGACGGACGCGTGGCCTGGCCCGGCGCCGTCCCGCTCTTGCCTGGCGCCGTCGGCTCTGTGCCCGGTGCAGGTTCCGTCACGGGGTCGGAGGGGGGCGCCTTGTGGACTTCAGAACCAGTGGCCGTACCACCAGTCGGTGGCGTCACCGGAGCGGCCGACGGCCCGGTTACAGGTGCCTGAAAAGCGGACTGTGCTGCAGGCTCGGCCGGCACAACCTGGGGGGCTGGTGGCGCGGGGTCGCTGGAAGCCGGTGCCGGAGGCGAAGAGGGAACGTCATGGGCCGCGGGAGCTGCTGCGGCGGGAGGCAGCGGCAGGTATGGCGCGGCGACATTGGGGCCGCCGACGAACGCCACCACCAGGAGAACGACGTATCCCGCCACGAGCCCGAGGGACCCGAGGCCGAGGAGCTTCACCAGCCGCAGGCGCCGTCCTGATTCATCAACAAAGACCGGCCCGCGCTGTTGCGCGGACCCCGACTGATCGGACGTTTCATCAAAAGCTAGCATCGGGCATCAACCTTAGAGGATCCGCGATCCGCATCCCAAAAGTATGACCGGGGCATCATCAGGGCCGGGAGCCGGCTTTGGCCTGATAAGCCGTGTCGAATCGATCCCGCCCGATGCGTCCGAGCTTTTCGACGGTATGCCAGCTGATGACCGCCACCAGCAGGGTCAGCAGGATGGCCGCTACTGACACGAGCGGCGGCAAGTCGGCCGTGGACCCGCCGTTCAGCCAGAGAATGACCACATAGTTCCAGAGGTACGCGGCGTAGGAAACGGTGCCCAGCAGCTGCAGCGGTCGCGTCCAGGAAGGCATCGCCTGCGAACGGGAAGCGGCCAGCACCACCAGTACAGCCGCGGCAGCCATGGCCAGCGGGCCTCCCACGAAAAAGAAAGCCGGCGATTCGTTGGCCTTGGGGAAGAACACCAACGCTGCCAGGACGACGATCGACCCGAAGAGACCCGCCTTCCTGAGCCGGGGACGAGAGAACCAGCGGAACACCCGGACCCTGTAGAGGCGCAGTGCCGAACCGGCGATCAGCCCGAGGCCCCACGTCGTGGGAAGGGCGTAGACCAGGGAGTGCAGGTGCGGGGCCAGGATCAGCATCCCCAGCACACTGGCCGTCATCAGCGAGAAGATGACGGCGGCAGACCAGCTGATCAGCCGCCACTGTCGGTTTTTCCGCAGGGCGACCACCAGCAGCGCCGGCCAGACCAGGTAGAACTGTTCCTCCACCGCCAGCGTCCAGAGCGGTCCAATGGCCATGCTGACATCGAACGGCAGGGGCAGGTCTTTGAGATAGCCGAAACCGGCAAGGAGTGTGTAGCCGATGATTCCCTTGGAACGGTCCCCCAGGACGTCGGCCGTCAGTTCAACGATGGCATAGACGCCAAGGAAGGAAATGAGTGCGGGCAGCAGCCGGAAGGCCCGGTGCGCATAGAAACGGCCGTAGCGGACTTTCCGGTGCCGTTCGATATCCCGCAGCAGCACGCCCGTGATCAGGTAGCCGCTCAGCACGAAGAAGACAATGACGCCGACAATGCCGGCGCCCTGGAAAAGCCCGGGCCAGGAGTGACCGAGGAGAACCGCACCAACGGCGGCTCCGCGAAGGACATCCAGGCCGTCCAGCCTCTGGCTCTGCCTATTTTGCCCGGGTTCTTGCCCACCGGCCTGCCTACTGGCCTTCCCGGCAGCCGGCTTCGCGGCAGTCCCTACCGTTTCTTCAGCTAGCAACGCCAAATGACCTCCGCGGTTTCGATTTTGATGGATTCTTCCGGCCGCCGGACCTGATTCCTGGCGCCGCACCTCATCCCATTATCCCCGGTCCAGCTGGATGAAACCTGATTCCGGCCATATGCAATCCAAGGAAGTAGCTTCCATGGAAGCTACTTGTTACGCTGTAGGCATGGAAACCGGAGACGACACCGCCGACCTCTATCCCCTGTTTAGTGCGTTAACCCGGCTTGAAACCGAACTGTGGGACGCCGTTGACGTCCGCCTGCGCTCGGAGTGTGACCTGCCCCTAGGCCGGTACGAGGCGATGGCGGTCATTGCGTCCTTCGGCACCTGCCGGGTCTTCGAGGTTGCAACGGCCCTGGCCATCACCGTGGGCGGCGCCAGCAAGCTCATCGACCGGGTGGAGGCTGCGGGATACTGCTCGCGGAACATGAACCCCGGCGACCGGCGTTCGTCGCTCCTGGTACTCTCCCCGGCCGGGACTACGGTTCTTGATCAGGGCCGCAAAGTGGTGGAAACCGAACTTGCCCGCTGGTTTACTCCGGCCCTGACCATGCAGGACGCGGGCACGCTGCTGGACCTCCTGACACGTGTGCGCGCCGCAAAGCGGCCGGCACTCGGCGCCAAGGCGGCTGGAGAATGACCGGCACCATGCGGGCTGTTGTTTTGGACGGTCCGGGGCCTGCCGAAGCGCTGGTCATCCGGGAACGGCCCATCCCTGTCCCCAAGCCCGGGCAGGTGCTCATCCGGGTCCGCGCATTCGGCCTCAACCGCTCGGAACTGCATACCCGCCTGGGCCTCGCCCAGGGCGTCACGTTCCCGCGCGTGCCCGGTATCGAAGCGGTCGGAGAAGTGGCGGACTCCCCCGGCGGTGAGTTCCGCGCCGGGCAGAAGGTGGTGACCCTGATGGGCGGGATGGGCCGCGTTTTCGACGGCGGCTACGCCGAGTACACCTGTGTGCCCGCCGGCCAGGTCATTGCGTTCGAGTCGGGGCTGCCCTGGTCAACTATCGGCGCCATCCCGGAGATGCTCCAGACCGCCCACGGTTCCCTCACTATCGGGCTCGATATCAAGCCCGGCCAGAGCTTGCTCATCCGCGGCGGGACCTCTTCGGTCGGCATGGCAGCAGCAATACTCGCCAAGCGCCGCGGACTCACCGTATTGGCCTCGACCCGCGACGAGTCCAAACGGGAGGCACTCACCGGGATCGGCGTCGACCATGTCCTGATCGACGACGGCGGCCTGGCCGCCGCGGTGCGCCGCTTCTTCCCCGACGGCGTGGATGCCGCGCTGGAGCTCGTGGGCGCCCCGACGCTTCCAGACACGCTGCAGGCCACCCGGATGCACGGCGTCGTCTGCTTTACCGGGATGCTTTCCAACCAGTGGGTCGTTCCCGACTTCTATCCCATCGACTACATCCCGCGGGGCGTCCGGCTGACCGCCTACACGGGCGGAGCCGCGGACCTTCCGGCGGGTGTGCTCCGGGAATTCCTGGCTGCGGTCAGCAGCGGCACCGCGGCCGTGCCCGTTGGCAAGGTGTACACGCTGGATGGCATCGTCCAGGCGCACACCGATATGGAGGAAAACCGGGTCAGCGGAAAACTCGTCGTCACCACCTAGGCTTTGGCACGGCGGTGAATCGACTTGTAGCTCAGGTATGCGTTGAGTCCCTCGATCCCGTATTCGGTGCCCAGTCCGGAGTCGTGCCGGCCGCCGAAGGGTGCCGCATGGTTGGAGGCGAAGAAGTTGATGCCCACTGAGCCTGTGTCCATCCGGTCCGCCACGGCCAGCGCCGCCTCAGGGTCGCCCCCGAACACCAGGCCGCCGAGGCCGAACTCCGTATTGTTCGCCAGCGCGACGGCCTCCTCAACACTGCCGCCGGCGTCGTCGTACTTCAGGATGCAGATGACCGGGCCGAAGATCTCCTCGCGGGAAATGCGCATGTCCGGCGTGACGTCGGCGAACACGGTGGGTTCCACGAAGTACCCGCCTTCGAGCCCGCCGCCCAGCGCTGCGGCCCGCCCGCCGGTAGTGGCGCGGGCGCCTTCCGCCAGCCCCGACTCCACGTACTCCAGGACGGTCTTGTACTGGGACTCCGTGGCGCAGGGCCCGAACACTGTGTCCGGGTCCAACGGGTCGCCCTGCTTGCCCGCGGCGATGGTCCGGGTGACCATGTCCACGACATCCTCATAGCGGCTGGCCGGGGCCAGGATCCGGGTCGAAATGTAGCAGGTCTGCCCGGTGTTGCGCATGGAGGAACGGATCAGGACCTCGGACATCGCGTCCAGATCCGCGTCAGGCAGCACAATCGCGCTGGATTTGCCGCCGAGTTCGAGGGTGACGGGGCGCAGCAGCTCGCCGCAGGCCGCCGCGATCTTTCGGCCCACCGGCGTCGAACCCGTGAACGCCACCTTGTCCACGGCAGGGTGCTTCACAAGAGAATCCCCCAGCCGGCCGGAGCCGGTGACGAGGTTGACCACGCCGGCCGGGACGCCGGCCGCGGCCACCGCGTCGATGATCACGCGGAGGGACAGCGGCGTGGGCGACGCCGGTTTGATGACCACCGTGCAGCCGGCCAGCAGCGCCGGCGCCAGCTTGATCACCACGAGGTTGATCGGAAAGTTCCAGGGCGCGATCAGGGCGCACACGCCGATCGGTTCGCGCCGGACCACGGATTCGCCGCCGCCTTTCGGGAAGGCCCGGACGTCCTCGCGCTCCAGGTACCCGGCGAGGGTCGCGAAGTAGCGGAAGATGCCCGCGGCGTTGGCGGCGGCTCCGGCGGATTCGGAGACCGGAGATCCGTTCTCGCGGGTGTTGGTCAGCGAGAGCTCCTCGGCCCGCTTCTCCACTTCCTCGGCCACGCGCAGGAGGTACGCCGCCCGTTCGGAGGGCGTCAGCCGCGGCCACTCACCGTCGTCGAAAGCCCTGCGGGCAGATCCGACGGCGGCGTCCAGGTCTTCGGGGGTTCCGTCCGGGACGGATCCCCAGACTTCGCCCGTGGCCGGATCGGTGACCGGGTTGCGGCCGGTGCCGCGTGCCGGCGTCCAGGCGCCGTCGATGAAAATATCGTCCACATGCGTGTACGGCAGGTTCAGCGCGGCACGGGCGGCCAGGGCCGGAACGTGCTGCGTTGCCGCGGTCATCGGATGACTGCCGTCTTGAGTAGGGCGGTGGACCGGTTCAGGTCGGCTGCGGCCATGTCGTGGGCGGCCTGCGTGATGAGTTCCGGCACGATTTCCGCGGCCAGCCGGTCGGTGTAGGTGGCCGGGTCCATCTTGAACCAGGTGGAGGCCAGGGCTATTCCGGCCTGGTCGAAACGCCACAGCCGGTCTGCGTCGCGCATCAACGCGTCTTCCAGGGAGTGGGCCATCGGGCGGGTGTCGTGGCCGTCGATGATCGCGCAGACGCGCTCGATGAATTCCGGTGCGTAGCCCAGGTCCGGGAGCACCCGGCGGGCCACGTCGCAGCCCTGCTTCTCATGTTCGTAGCGAATAGCGGCCTTGCGCCAATCCCCCGCGAAGCCCTCGGAAATGATGCGGGACTCGTCCACGTGGGCCCATCCGGTGTCGTGCAGCAGGGTGGCAACACGGACCAGTTCGGCGTCGGCGTCGGGATAGGCCCGGCAGAGCCGCTCGGCGAAGGCAAGCGAGATCGGCAGGTGGATGTCGTTGCCGCGGGTACGGGTCTCGTGCACCACGGACCGCCAGAGCTGGTCGAGTTCCTCGAGAGCCGCCGGGGTGGTGGCAATCGGGGCGGTGTCCACCGGCCCGGGTGCTGGCACCGGCCGGACCGGGTACGCGGCGGCGAAGTCCGCAGCAGCGCGGTTGGTGCCGGCGTCGGTGACGGCCTCGGCAACCGGGGTCTTGGGGGTGGTCATAATGCTCCTTCGGGGGCCGGCCGGCTGGCTAGCTGTCCGTGGTGATCGTCTTGAGGGGTGTGGCCGGGTCCGCGGCGGCATCGGCGGGGATATTCCGGCCTTTGGCGAGTGCGTTCTTGACGGCCATGAAGTCCAGCGGGGCGTTGACGCAGTCCGCGGCGATGACCTGGCCCTGGCGGTAGTAGAGGACGCTGAATTTTCCGCGTTCCTCGTCGCTCCGCAGCACGGTACGGTCGTAGCCGTTGCAGAGCCCGGCGATCTGGAGTTTGAGGTCAGCCTGGTTGGACCAGAACCACGGGATGCCGGCATATTCCTCGCGCCTCCCGGTGAGCGAGTAAGCGGCAACCTTGGCGTGTTCGATCGCGTTGTTGACGCTTTCGAGCCGGATGCGCTCGCCGGGTTCCGCGCCGGGCACCGGGTTGGGCATGTTGGCGCAGTCGCCGATGGCCACCGTGGTGCCGTCCGAGGCCAACGCGTAGCGGTCCACGACGATGCCGTTGTCCACGGTCAGGCCCAGCTGTTCGGCCAGTTGGGTGTTGGGGATGACCCCGATGCCCACCAGAACGATCTGAGCGGGCAGCAACGTGCCGTCCTGAAGTTCGACGCCGGCGACTGACCTCCCGCCGTCGGCCGCGGTCAAGCGCGCAGCACTCGTGTTGAGCCGGATGTCCAGGCCTCGGGCGCGGTGGGCTTGGAGGAAGTACTCGGCAGTTTCCTCGCCGACGGCGCGGCCCACCAGCCGCGGGCCGAATTCCAGCACGGTGACGTTCTTGCCCATCTTCTGCAGGCTGGACGCGGCTTCGAGGCCGATGAACCCGCCGCCGATCACCACGACGTCCTCCGCGTCCCCCACCCGGGCCTTGAGCGCCAGGGCGTCGTCGGCGTTGCGAAGGTACAGCACGCCGTCGAGGTCGCCGCCGTCGATGTCCAGCTTGCGGGCGCGGGCGCCCACGGTGAGGGCGAGCCGTTTGAACGGGAAGTGCCTCCCCGAGGAAGCGTGCGCGATTCCCGAGCCGTCCGCGTCCCTGTCGATCCGGACGATATATTCGCCTTTGACGAGGTCCACGTTGTGCTCAGCCCAGTACTCGTTGGAGCGGAAGATCAGGGATTCGCTCTCCACCGTCCCCTGCAGGAACTCCTTGGACAGTGCCGGGCGCTGGTAGGGGCGGTGGTCCTCGTCGCCGAGCAGGGTGATGTGCTCGTCGAAACCGAGCGCGCGGAGGGAGACTGCCAGCTGGACACCGGACTGGCTCGCGCCGATGATCAGCAGGCCGGTGCGCGTGGGAACGCTTAGGTCCGCGACGGGGGCCGGCTGCTCGGCAGTGTGGGTACCCATCGCTACACCTGGGTTTCCGGGGTGGTGACAAACAAGTCGAGCTCATCCGTCAGCCGGAGCTGGCAGGACAGCCGCGAATTGTCTTCGCGGTCCACGGCGGTGCCGTAGAGCATCTCGTCCTCCATGTCCTCCATCGGGGGAAGCTTCGACAGGCAGTCCTCGCGGACAAAAACGTGGCAGGTGGCGCAGGACAGTGATCCGCCGCATTCGGCCACGATGCCGGGGACGCCGTTGCGCACCGCGGTTTCCATGACGGAGTCGCCGGGATTGCCCTGGACATCGCGGACATCGCCCTCGGCGTCGGTGAAATGAACCGTTGGCATTGGTTCTCCTTGGGGTTGAAAGCGGAAAGTTGGTAAAGGGGCAGAGTCAGATGAACTGGCGGCCGCCGTCGACCACCATGGTCTGCCCCGTGTAGTAGGAACTGTCCGGCCCGGCCAGGAACAGCGCGGCGCCCACAATGTCCTCCGGCCGGCTGGCGCGTTTGATGGCACCGCGGTCCACGCCGTAGTTTTCGGCGTTCTCCATCAGCCCGTAGCTGGCCTCGGTGAGGGTGAAGCCGGGGGCGATCGCGTTGACCGTGATCCCGCGCCGGCCCAGTTCCTTGGCCATCACCCGGGTCAGGGCCACCACGCCGCCCTTGGAGGCGACGTAGTGCAGCCACTGCTCCGAGCCGCTGAAGATCGTGGCGCTGGAGAGGTTAATGACGCGCCCGCCCTCGGGCAGGAACGGGCTCGCCGCCCGGGTGACCAGCCACGGGCCCTTGAGGTTCACGTTCATGACCAGGTCCCATTCGGCCGGGTCGATGTCCTCGAACGGGCTCCGGGTCACCCCCGCGTACACCGCGGCGTTGTTGAGTACGACGTCGATGCTTCCGTTGCCGAAGTCCGCGCAGCTTTTGGCGAGGTCCTCGGTGGACTCCACGCTGGTGACATCCGCTGAGAAGGCGGCTGCCTCGCCGCCGGCTTCGCGGACCAGTTTCGCCGTCTGTTCGGCGCCTTCGACGTTGATGTCGGCCACCGCCACCCGGTAGCCGCGGCCGGCAAAGCCGAGCGCGAACGCCCGGCCCAGCCCGCCGGCGGCACCGGTGATCAGGACGGTTTTCCCTGCTTCAGGCATGGTCACGTCAGACATGGCTGTGGGCGTGCGCGCCGGGACCCGCGGCCAGGAGTTCCGGTTCCAGCGCGTCGAGGATCTGGACTGTGCCCTTGGTGCCGTCGACCCGCAGCCGCTGGCCGGTCTTGATGGTGGTGGACGCCGAGCCGGTCCCGGTGACGGCCGGAAGACCGTACTCGCGGCAGACGATCGCCGCGTGGCTCATCATGCCGCCGATGTCCGTCACCGTGGCCTTGATCTTGCCGAAGATCGGGCCCCAGGACGGGGCCGTAACGGTGGCCACAAGGATCTCGCCCTGTTGCACCTCGGAGAGCTGGTCGGCATAGGTGACGACGCGGGCCAGTCCCTCAACGACGCCGGGCGAGGCCGCCATGCCGCGCAGTCCGCCGCCTTCCACCGCTTCGCCGGCACCCAGCCACTGCTGGACCTGCTCGGTGGTGATGCCCCAGAGCATCCGGGTGAAGGGTTCGGTGATGGACTCCGGCGGCGTGTTCAGCGCGGGGGCCGGCCGGGCGGTCTTAAGCGCATCCACGATGCCGCGCCTGCGTTCGATTTCCTCCGGCCAGAAGTCCGGGCCGATGGGCCTGGCTCCGACGCCCCAGCCGGTGACCAGGTCAAAGAGCGCGTCGCGGACCTCGTTGCGGCCCAGGTACAGCAGGTCGTCCGGTTCGGTCCAGAAACCCTCGGCCTGCATCATGCGGCTGAGCTCGCGGATCTTGCGCCAGAAGACGCCCATGGTCCAGTGCTCGATGTAGAAGTTGTGGTTCTCCACGTACGGGTAGGCGGTGGCGGCAAGCCCTCGCTTGGCGTCGAAGAGCGCCTGGTTTTCGCCTTCCAGCAGGTCCCGGTATTCCTCGATGATGCGGTCGCGTTCGATGATCAGGGCCTCCACCGGCCGCATGATTTCCTGGCCCTCGTCCACGCGGCGGATGTAGTCAGCGATGTAGCCGAGCGGGATTTCCTGGTGTTCGTTCCAGTACTTGTCGTGGCCGTAGAAGCCGTTGCCCACGGTGAAGTTGAACCACGGGTCTTTGGCACCTTCATACTGCTTGATCCAGCGTTCCCCGCCCGGTGCGGCGGCGACGGCCGCCAGGGTGGACTCGACGTCGTCCGTGTCCGTGAAGTGTCCCTGCAGCTGAAGTTCGACGGCGAGCTTCGCTAGCTGCTTGAGTTCGTCGTCCGGGCGGAAGAGCTCCATGTCCACGCCCTGCACCATGGTGGCGATGGACTGGTCCGGGATGTTGGGGAAGACCTGCTTGCAGAAGTTGAAGAAGTCCAGGTAGGCGATGTACCCTAGGTTCAGGAACTCGAAGTGGTACTGCCAGTTCTGGTACGCGAGCTGGATGAGGCGGTCGTAGCTTTCCAGCAGCTTCTCGGACCCGTCTTTGCCCTTGCCGGAGAGGATATCCTCCATCGGGACCATGTCCGGGAGCTTGGGGAAGGAGATGGTTTCCATCTCCTCGATGGTGCCCTTGACCTTGACGTGCCACTCCTTGAGCAGCTGGTCCCAGTTCTGGAAGTAGTGGCCCACCCGCTGTTCGAACAGGGGCACCCGCGCGGCGATCTGGTCCTCCGGCACCGGGATGGGCGACATGTAGAGGTAGCCCAGGTGGATGCGGAACTCGATGCCGTTGGCGTTGGGGATCATCAGGTGCCGGGCGTTGTACTGGCCCAGGCACTTGACCGCGAATTCGCCGCCGATCGTCTCGAAGGGCTTGAACACGGTGGGCCAGTGCTGGCTGTCGCAGAACCAGAACTTGGCGTCTTCCTGTTCCTTGAGCTTGTCCTGGAAGACCAGGTAGTACGGGTAGATCTTTTCCCAGCCCTCTGCGCCGGCGGGGACCGGGAGCTCGGACGGTTTGGGGAAGGACTTCAGGGACATGGCGGTCCTTTCAGGTGGGCTCGACGGTGAGCCTTGGTTGGGTGGAGCCTGGTGCGTGCAGCTGTGGGCGTGGAGTTCCGGTCGTGAAGTTCTAGGCGGACGGCTTGAGTGTGCCGGCACTGAATCCGCTGAAGTAGCCGGCGACGACCGGCTGCGGGGCGGTGTGCGCGGCCGGTTTGGAGGAGTGGACCGTTTCCGGGCGGGACTGCAGCAGGAGCAGGTTTTCGCCGTCGGGCAGGTCCGTGTCCAGGGCCCATTCGATGTCCTGCGGGCACTTGTAGTGTTTCTCCGCACGCTTGGCCATCTGAGCGACGGCGGTGAGTTCGGCGTCGGTGAGGCTGCGGCGGCCGCGGCGCTCGGCGTCGACCTCCCGTTCCACCAAGCGGCCGGCCGCGGCGTCCGGGACGAGCTCGGCGTGCTTGTCGCCGAGGTGTTCGGAGATGACGGCCAGGGTGACCTTGTCCAGCATGATGTTGTCCGGGGTGACCTGGCCGGAGACCACCATCTCCCCCACCCCGTAGGAGGAGTCAATGGTGATCTTGGAGCGGTCGCCGTTGGTGGGGTCCATGGTGATCGCGACGCCGGAGACGCGTGCGTTGACCATCTTCTGCACCACGACAGCCATGGAGAGGCCCTCGTTGGGGATGTTGTTCTTGAGCCGGTAGATGATGGCGCGGGAGGTGAAGAGCGAGGCCCAGCACTGCCGGATGTGCTCGGTGACAGCCTTGACGCCGTTGAGCCAGAGGTAGGTGTCCTGCTGGCCGGCGAAGGAGGCATCCGGAAGGTCCTCGGCCGTGGCGCTCGAGCGTACGGCCACCGGGACCGGCACGTCGAAGCGGGACATCAGGGACTCGTAGGCCGTGATGGTGAGCTCGCGCAGAGCCGGGGGCACGGAGCGGGAGCGGATGTCCTCACGGATGGCAGCCGAGACTTTGTCCACCTGCGCCATGTCCTCGGGGTCGAGTCCGGCAAGGAGCTCGTGGATGTCCCGGGTGATGCCCGCTTCCTCCATAAAGGCGTCGAACTGCGCCGTGGTGACCACGAAGCCCGGCGGGACGGGCATGCCGGCCGCCGTCATCGTGACCAGGGAGGCGCCCTTGCCGCCGAGATTTTCGAGCTTCGGCTCGATGCCGCCGTCGAAGAACTGGACGAATTCGTTGCTTTGCATATTTCTCAGGCCTTCCAGCTGACGGGGACGGACTCGGGGACGCGGAAGGAAAGGTTTTCGCGGAAGGCGATGGCTTCCGGGGCCTCCAACTGCAATTCCGGAGCGAGCCGGGCCACTTCCTCGAGTGCGATCTTGGCCTGGAGCTTGGCGAGCATGTTGCCCAGGCAGTAGTGGATACCAAACCCGAAGGAAAGGTGCTCGCGGGCATTCGGACGGGTGATGTCGAAGTCTTCACCGTCGTTGAACTTGTTCTCGTCGCGGTTGGCGGAGCCCATCAGCAGCAGCAGCTGTGCGCCTTCTTCGATCGCGACGCCGCCCACTTCAGTGTCTTTAAGGGCCTTGCGACGCCAGCCGACGATCGAGCCGGCGTAGCGGAGGACCTCGTCGATGGCGGCGGGGATCTTTTTGGGGTCCTCGACGAGCTGCTGCCACTGTTCGGGGCGGGACAGGATCTCGCGGAGTGAGTTGGAGATCAGCGTGGTGGTGGTCTCGTGGCCGGCAAAGAGCAGGCTGTAGAGGACAGAGGCGATCTCGTGGTCGGAGATCTCTGCGCCTTCCTGCTGCGACTTCACCAGGTCCGCGGTCAGGTTGTCGCCGCCTTGCTCGTGGGCCACCCTGACCAGGCGGAGGCATTCCTGCCAGTACTCCACGAGGTTGTGGGCGTGCGGGATCTGTTCCTCATCTGTGAGGTCGCCCCAGGTCGTCGCGGCGCGGGAATCGCTCCAGCGCTTGAAGGTGTCCACCTGGGAGGCGTCCGCGCCGATGAGCGTAAGGATGGTGATGGTGGGGACGTCGTAGGCGAGGTCCTTGACCATGTCGCCGCGGTGTTCCGGGCGGGCCAGCATCTTCTCGAGCAGTTCGACGACGTTCTGCCG
The DNA here is from genome assembly GCF_059423525.1 of Arthrobacter sp. GW460-12-1-14-TSB2. Taxonomy (NCBI): domain Bacteria; kingdom Bacillati; phylum Actinomycetota; class Actinomycetes; order Micrococcales; family Micrococcaceae; genus Arthrobacter; species Arthrobacter sp. GW460-12-1-14-TSB2. Next base: position 51,628 of record NZ_JBWKYC010000001.1, on the reverse strand, counting down.
GATGAAGGGTTCCAGCGCCTTGTAGCGGCGGGGCGTAAAAGCCTTCTGCACCACGGCGCGGATGCGGGTGTGCTCCGGCGGGCGGCGGGCGGACAGGCCGGAGTAGGCGGTGAAGCCGCCGTCTTCCATGATCTTCTTCGCGGCGGCGCCCCGTTCGCGGACGGGGGCCTGGGCGTTTTCGCTGGAGAAGGTCTCCCAGTCCTCGAAAACGGCCTTGATGTCGTCATAGCGGGAGACTACAAAGAGGCCGACGCGTTCGTCGAACATGACGGGCTGCTCGGCCCGGAGTTCGGCGTAAGCGGGGAACGGATCCTTCATCTGGAACGGCTCGTAGCCGTGGTGCCCGGCGGGGGCTTCGGCGCCGTGGCCAAAGGGACAGCGGCCGGCCGTTTCAGTCGACGATGACATCTGGGCTCCTTGGTTTTCGGTCCCGCCGGCGGCGTCAGTGCCTGCCGGGGGTTCTTGTTCACCAGTGTGGCCCCGATCTCCATCCGCGGACAGCATCGCCTTCCACTCAGTGGAAACCAGTTAATTCCAGCGCCCGCGGGCCGGGATGAGGCTCAGTCCGTGCCGTCGACGTGGCTGCCCAGCAGCGTTTCCAGCGGGATCCGGGCTGTGGCTCGCTCAATCTGGGCGGCGATGCCCCGCAGGACAGGCAGGTGCCGGGTCATCGTGGAGGCCTGGGTGGTGGGCAGCACGAGCCCGATCGACGCCCCGATCCTGCCGGTATGGAAGACCGGGACGGCGATCGAGCAGGAGCCCAGCCGGACTTCCTCCAGGGTGGTGGCGTAGCCCTGCTCATGGATTTGGGCCAGTTCCTCGGCCAGCTTCCTGGGATCCACGTGGGTGTGCGCGGTATGCCGCTCCAGCTGCCGGTTCAGGTAGGCGTCCCGGACCCAGTCCTCCTCAAAAGCGAGGAGGACCTTGCCGACAGCAGTCGCGTGCATGGGCAGCCTGCCGCCGACCCGGCCGGCGCGGGGCACCCGCTTCGAACCGTAGACGCGGTCGATGTACAGCACCTCATGGCCCGCCCGGACCGCCAGGTGCGCGGTTTCACCGGTGAGCGAGAAGAGGTCCTGAACGTAGGGCCGGGCCGCGTCCCGGAGCTGCCGCCCGGTGTTCTGGGCGAGTTCCCAGAGCCGGATGCCGAGCTGGTAGCGGCCGTTGGGCTCACGGGAAAGGAGTCCCCAGTCGGTGAGTTCGTTGACCAGCCGGTGGGCGGTGCTCAGGGGCAGTCCCGATTTTTCGCCGATGTCGGTCAGGCTGAGGGCGCCCCGGGATTTTTCGAAGGCTTCCAGGATGGATAGGACCTTCGAGGTCACGGTCCTGCCGGGTTCGCGGCTGCCGCCCGCCATCGTGGCTCCTTCTCCGGTCCGTGCCCCTGCTCTGCATCCTGCGGGCCGCCCCCGGGCAGCCCCGATCAGAGTCTAGCCTGCAGTTCAGGGCATCCTTGCGCCGTGGCCTTGCGGCAGCCCCCGGCCTGAGTAGATTTGCCTTACACGGGGTTTCCACCTGTTCCACTACACCGGAGGCGGCCATGACAAGCGATGGACCTGTGCTGGTGGTTGGCGGCACCGGCATGCTCGGAAGCCAGGTGGTGTGGCAGCTCTTGTCAGCGGGAAAGCAGGTCCGCGCCCTGGTGCGTCCGGGGTCCGACGCCACGCGCCTCGAAGCCGCCGGTGCCACTATCGCCCGGGGCGACATGATGGACCTTGACTCCCTGGTCCGGGCGATGGACGGTGCCGATAGCGTGATCACCTCGGCTGCCGGCTATACACGGCACAGCAAGGGCGACACCCCGGAGATCGACACCATAGGCAACAGCAACCTCGCCGAAGCCGCCAGCCGGACCCGGGTGCGCAGATTCGTGCTGACGAGCATCCTCACGTGTGACCAGACGCCTGACGTCCCGCACTTCTGGCATAAGAAGCTGGCCGAGGACCGGCTCGAGCAACTGGGCGTCCCGTTCGTGGCGCTGCGTCCGGGCGCCTTCCTGGACCAGGTCACCCGGTTTGGCGGCGATCCGTTCAGCAAAGGGCGCCTCACCTGGCTCGGGTCCGCGAATGTTCCGTTGACCTTCGTCCTCTCATCCGACCTGGCCGGTTACCTCGCTGCCGCCACGGAATTGTCCGGAGTCGAAGGCCAGCGCATCGATCTCGGCTGGGACCGGCCCGTCAGCATGCAGGACGTTGCTGATATTTCAGGCCGGCTCCTCGGCAGGCGCATCCGGGTCCGGGCCATCCCCGGCAGGCTAATCCGGGCCGTCGGTACGGCCCTCGGGCCGGTCAACCCCATGGTCAAGGACTTGGGAGCCATGACCGCTTGGTTCGAGTCCGGCCGCTACGTTGCTGACACCAGCCGGCAGCGCGAGGTCTTTGGCGCGCTGCCCACCGCCGAAGAGGCCATTACCCGCCTCATCAAGGGCCTCGGGCACGCGGTGAGCCACTAATTGGCTTAGCAAGGTCAAAAAGGCGCGATGACGACGGCGGAGGGACCGCCGTCGTCATCCCTTTCACTCCTGCTCTGCAGTCCGGGGGCGGTTCTACAGTCCGCGGACGGGCACGCTGAGCACGTCGTCTATGCTTCCCAGGACCCGGTCCGTGACGTCCTCGATTCCGCCGATCCCGTCCACCTGCGTGAGGATCCCGCGCTCCGCATACTGGGCCACCACGGCCTCCGTCTGCTGGTGGTACAGGTCCAGCCGGTGGCGGATGACGCCTTCGTTGTCGTCGCTCCGGCCGGTTTCCCTGGCCCGGCCCAGCAGGCGGGTCACCAGTTCCTCGTCGTCCGCTGTCAGCTGGAGAACCACGCTGAGTGCCTGACTGGAGGCCGCGAGGATCCCGTCGAGGTACTCCACCTGTGCGACAGTGCGGGGATAACCATCCAGCAGGAAGCCCTCCTTGGCGTCGTCCTGGCTGAGCCGGTCCCGGACCATTTCATTCGTGACGCTGTCCGGCACGAAGTCACCGTTATCCATATATTTCCGGGCCTCAACGCCGAGCGGCGTGCCGCCCTTAACGTTGGCGCGGAAGATGTCGCCGGTTGAGATCGCCACCACGCCGAGGCGTTCGGAAATCCGTTCCGCCTGCGTTCCCTTGCCGGAACCGGGCGGACCAATAATCAGCATTCTCGTCATTCGGTATTCCTTTGCTGGCTATATGGACGTCTTCGTCCTGGCCCGATGCTCCTGACCCGACGCTTGCGGCCGGGCTGCATCGGCGCCTCACTGCAGAGTACGACGGCGGAGGATCCCCGCCGTCGTACTCTGCCCTTTTGTGCTGTTACCGGTAGTGATGATGCAGTGAGCGGCGGCGCTGAGGCGCCCCGCACACTTCGGACCCCGGGCTCGTTGTCAGCGGGGTTCGGGCGTTTCGCCGTTCGCGACCGCCTCGATCCAGTCGACGGCCTCGTCTGAGAAATGGAAACCCGAAGGACCACTCTGACCGACCCACCAGGCATCGCCCGCAACATCGCCTCCGGCATCGGCGATCTCAGCGACCATCTCCGCCGGAACCGCGTCGCCGTTGTTCGCAATAAGCCATTCCCTGGCCGAGGGTTTCAGCCGCGGCCACCATTGCTCCATAGTCATGGCCGCAGTCTGCCACTCCGGCGGCAATTGCACGACCGTGCCGCGGAGCCGGTTCCCAGCTAGAACGCGCGGAGGATGTCTTCGACGCGTTGTTTGGCATCGCCGAAGAGCATCTGGGAGTTGTCGCGGTAGAACAGGGGGTTCTGGACGCCGGCGTAGCCTGCGGCCATGGACCTCTTGAACACCACGACGTTGTCCGCTTCCCACACCCGCAGAACGGGCATACCGGCGATCGGGCTGGAGGGGTCTTCGGCCGCGGCGGGGTTGACGGTGTCGTTCGCCCCGATCACCAGGACCACCGAGGTCCCGTCAAGGTCGTCGTTGATCTCATCCATTTCCAGGACGATGTCGTAGGGAACTTTTGCCTCGGCGAGGAGCACGTTCATGTGCCCGGGCAGGCGCCCGGCAACGGGGTGGATGCCGAACCTGACGTTCACGCCGCGTTCGCGTAGCTGGTGGGCCAGTTCAGCAACGGGGTACTGGGCCTGGGCGACGGCCATGCCGTAGCCGGGAGTGATGACGACGGACGAGGCGTTGGTCAACATGTCCGCGGTTGCCTGGGCGGTGATTTCGCGGTGCTCGCCGTAGTCCGCGTCCGCCGCCGCGGGGGCGGCGATCCCGAAGCCGCCGGCGATCACCGAAATGAAGGACCGGTTCATGGCCTTGCACATGATGTAGGACAGGTAGGCACCGGAGGAGCCGACCAGGGCGCCGGTGATGATGAGCAGGTCGTTGTTGAGCAGGAAACCCGCTGCTGCCGCGGCCCAGCCGGAGTAGCTGTTGAGCATGGACACCACCACCGGCATGTCCCCGCCGCCGATGGAGGCGACCAGGTGCCAGCCCAGCCCCAGGGCCAGGACGGTGACAACAATCAGGAGCCACAGCCGGGAGTCGTTGACGTACCAGACCGTCAGGGCGATGAACCCGGCGAGGGCGCCGAGGTTGATCGCGTTCTTCCCCGGCAGCATCAGCGGTGAGGACTTCATCCGGGCCGAGAGTTTCAGGAACGCCACGATCGAGCCGGTGAAGGTCACCGCGCCGATGAAGACGCCGATGAAGACCTCGGCATGGTGGACGGCCATCAGGTCCGTGGACAGCGCGGGGGCTTCGAGGTGCCCGTTCCAGCCGACCAGCACCGCGGCCAGGCCAACGAAGCTGTGCAGCAGGGCGATGAGTTCGGGCATGCCCGTCATTTCCACCACACGGGCGCGCCAGAGCCCGATGGCACCGCCGACCAGCACCGCGGCCAGGAGCAGGACCAGTCCGGTCAGGCCGTGGCCGGTGCCCCAGGCGCCCTGCAGGGTCAGCCAGATCGTCGCGGCCAGGGCGATGATCATCCCGGTGATGCCGTAGATGACCCCTGCCCGTGCCTTTTCATGCTTGCTCAGCCCGGCGAGGCTGAGGATGAACAGCAGGGCCGCGACAATGTAGGCCGCCCCCGCGATGGAGTCGGCGGTCAACGGACCGGAGACGGTGTCAGACACAGTAAAGCTCCTCATTAAGATTCCTGCTGCTGCTTCGGGTACTGCGCTCATGAACGTGCCTTGTCACCGCGGGAGAACATCGCGAGCATCCGCCGGGTGACAGCGAAGCCACCGAAGATGTTGATACTGGCCAGCAGGACCGCGACCGCAGCGAGAACCTGCATGACCGGGTTCTCGGAGGTGACCTGCAGCAGGGCACCGACGACGATGATCCCTGAAATGGCGTTGGTGACCGACATCAGCGGGGTGTGCAGGGCATGGTGGACCTTCCCGATGACGTAGAAACCCACGACGACCGAGAGCATCAGCACCGTGAAATGCTGCGGCAGCGGCGCCGGGGCAACCGCGTTGACCACAAACAACGCAGCGATGCCCGCGGCAAAGAGTCCGGCCTTACCGGCGGCGCTGAGGCCTTCCTTCTTCTTCGGCGCAGTACTTTCCGCGGCCGGGCTCTGCGTCCGGGCCGCGGGCGCGGCGGAAACCTGGACCGGCGGCGGCGGCCAGGTCTTCTCCCCGTTACGCACCACGGTCACGGAGCGCTGCACGACGTCGTCGAAGTCGATCCGCAGCTGGCCGTCCTTGTCCTTGGTCAGGAGCTTGAGGAGGTTCAGCATGTTGGTCCCGTACAGCTGGGAGGCCTGGGCCGGCAACCGGGCCGGAAGGTCCGTGTAACCGAGGATCACCACACCGTTCTCCGTGACCACGCGTTCCCCGGCGACCGAGCCTTCCACGTTCCCGCCCTGCCCGGCAGCCATGTCAACGATCACGCTGCCCGACTTCATGCCGGCCACGTCCTCGGCCGTGAGCAGCTTCGGCGCGGGACGCCCCGGAATGAGGGCCGTGGTGATAATGATGTCCACGTCCCGGGCCTGCTCGGAGTAGATCTCGGCTGCGCGGGCGTTGTACGCCTCGGACGTGGCCTTGGCGTACCCGTCGGCGGACTTCATCTCCTCCTCCACCTCAACCTTGAGGTAGGTCCCGCCGATGGATTTCACCTGATCGGCCACTTCGGGCCGCGGGTCGGTCGCACGGACGATCGCACCCAGGCTGCTGGCCGCGCCAATGGCTGCGAGGCCCGCAACCCCGGCACCGGCCACCAGGACCTTCGCCGGCGGAACCTTGCCGGCCGCGGTCACCTGACCGGTGAAGAACCGGCCGAATTCGTGGGCTGCCTCGATCACGGCCCGGTAGCCGGCAATGTTCGCCATTGAACTGAGCACATCCATCGACTGCGCCCGCGAAATACGGGGCACGGCATCCAAGGCAAGCGCCGTGATCGGCCGCGCCGCCAGGGCCTCCACCAGCTCCGGACGCAGTGCCGGGCTCAGCGACCCGATCAGCGTCGCGCCGTCGGCCAGGCGGCCGATCTCCTCCTCAGTGGGCGGATTGATCCGCAGCACCACGTCACTGCCCCACGCCTCATCGGCGCCCACAATCAGCGCACCCGCTTCCTCGTAGGCGTCGTCACGGAACGACGCCGACTCCCCCGCACCCTTCTCGACCACAACCTCGTAGCCCAACCCCAACAACTGCACGACGGTGGCAGGCGTTGCCGCCACCCTCGTCTCGCGACCCAGTTCGGCCACAATGCCAATACGTGTCACGTTCACTCTCCCTCATCCATACAAAAAGCCCGGGGCGCGATTCCGCCGCCGGGCAAACCACCGTTGGTTCATTTCTTCAGGGACCCTTCAGACGGAGCTTCGTCTATCAAAGCTGGACCCGTCTGTCAGACGGGAACCCGTCAGCCGGAAGCTGACGGGTCCCTAAAACTCATGCTTAGTATGCCTTAGTGCCGGTGTGAAACGTTTTCTATGACGACGGCGAGGCCCTGGCCGACGCCGATGCAGATCGCCGCGACGCCCCAGCGTTCACCGGAGGCCTGCAGGGACCGGGCCAGCGTGCCCAGGATCCGGCTGCCGGACGCACCGAGGGGGTGGCCCATCGCGATCGCGCCGCCGTGCCGGTTCACGATCGAGGGGTCGATGCCCCAGGCGTTGATGCGCGTGCGCACCGCGCCCGGCGGTCCGGGCCAAAGGGTCCATCCCGAGGATCCCTGCGGCGCTCTCGGAGCCGATCCAGGCCGCCACCGCACGCATGCTTAACCTCGCGGCCGAACACGGCGTGCCGGCGAAGAGCCTCTTCGAAGTCATCGGCGTCTCCACCGGCCAGAGCTGGATGAGCGACAGCCTCATCGATGTCCAGTACGACCTGCTCCTGAAGGACGTCGGACTGCTCCGCGGCGAGCTCGGCTCGCTGCCCACCGGGGACCTGAACGAGGATGTGGAACAGGCCATCCTTCAGGCACGCACTGCCCTGGGCGCCGACACCCCGGTCCGGTAGGCCATAAATCCGGCCTGTGGCCCCGGAGTAGGATCACTCACATGGAATTCGTCGTGATGTACAGCCTGCGTGCAGGGGCCGATCGCTCGCGCCTGATGGAAACGTACCCCCGCCACAAGGCCTACTTCGAAGCCTTCCGCGCAGGCGGCGGCGGACTAATCGCGCTGGGCCCGTTCCAGACGACGGATCCGACCGCCGGGTCGATGGGCATCTTCAGCTCCCGCGGGGATGCCGAGCGGTTCATCGCCGAAGATCCGTTCGTTACGGAGGGCCTCGCGGAGCCACGCATCCTCGAGTGGAATGCCGTGCGCTTCGAGTAAGTGCCCCGTTCCGCTACCGCCGGGTTCAGCCCTGGTTCAGCCCAAGTCCGGCAGCTTCGCGCGCGAGTGTGGTGATCTGCAGCCAGTCCCCATTCTCGATTGCCCCGCGAGGGGTAAGCCAGCTGCCGCCCACGCAGGCCACATTCGGCAAAGCAAGGTATTTGGGTGCGGAGCCAAGGCTGACGCCACCTGTCGGGCAGAACTGCACCTGCGGGATGGGTGCCCCGATGGCCGCGAGATAGTCGGGGCCGCCGGCCGGTCCGGCGGGGAAGAACTTCATGGCGGTCAGGCCGCGCTCCAGGACGCCCATGACCTCGCCCACGGTGGCAACACCCGGCAGGACGGGCACGCCGAGCGTCAGAAGGTGGTCCAGCAGGGACGGGGTGACGCCCGGGCTGACCAGGAACTGCGCGCCGGCGGCGACGGCGGCATCGGCCTGGCCCGGAGTCAGCACGGTCCCCGCCCCGACGAGGATCTCAGGCACTTCTTCGGCAATGAGCTTCATCGACGTCAGGGCACTCGCTGTGCGGAGGGTGAGTTCGATGATGCGGACGCCGCCGTCGGCCAGTGCCCGGGCCACCGGCACAGCGTGTTGCGGGTCCTCGATGGTGACCACAGGAATGACGGGTGAAACGTGCAGGACGCTGGTGGCGTCAGCCATGGTTGATCTCATTTCTCAGGCCTTCCAGGCCGTGGGTGTCGATAAGGCGGTACCAGTGCAGGAGCAGGTCAGTGAATCCGGGATGGACCGCGAGTTCGCAGTCGAAGATGCTGCTGAAGCCAAGCAGCGCGGGCACCACAGTTTCCGCCGAGCGCGACACCGGCAATACAGCGTGGAGCCCGGCCGCGAGCGGATCGTTGAGTTCCGTCGTCGGGGTGGACGCCACGTGGTGCATCCAGGCGGCGACGGCGAGGGCAGCCCAGCGGGGTTCGCGGCCGGCGTCAAGGGTTGCGCGGACTGTAGTCAGCAGCCGCAGCCCGATTTTTTGGGAACCGTCGCTGCCCACCTTGGCGGTGGTGTGACCGAGGGCCGTGTTGGCGAAGCGCTCCAGGACCTGCGCGCAGTACCGTTTACCGTCAAGCCCGGGCGGAAGTTCGATGGTGGGCAGCGCGTCCTCCGCCATCATGCGGCTGCAGGCTGTGCGGAACGCGTCCTCTCCTACGGCGTCGCAGATGGTCGCCTTGCCGGTGGCCAGCCCAAGATAGGCCAGCATGGAGTGGCTGGCGTTGAGCAGGCGCAGTTTGGCTGCTTCCCAGGCCGCAACGTCGGTGCTGAAGACCGCGCCGGCTTCCTCCCACGCCGGCCGGTCACCGGCGAAGCTGTCCTCGATAATCCACTGCATAAAGGGTTCAGCCACTACGGCAGCCTCGTCCCGGAGCCCCAGTTCGCGTTCGACGGCGTTAAGGTCGCCTTCCGTGGTGGCGGGCACCATCCGGTCCACCATGGTGCTCGGGAACGTCACGTTGGCGTCCAGCCAGGCAACCAACGGCCCGGATTCAGCGTCCGGGAGTGCGGCAGCAAAGGCTCGGACCAGGGTACCGGTGAGTTCACCATTGCCCGGGAGGTTGTCGCACGAGAGGACGGTGAGCGGACCCCCGCCGGTGCGGGCCCGCTGCTGGATGCCGCGGGCGATCTGCCCGATGGATGTCTGCGGCGGGAGTCCGGCGAGGTCCGCCTGCACCTGTTCGTCGTCGGTGTTAAGTGATCCGGTCTGCGGATGCATCCGGTAGCCCTTCTCAGTCACCGTCAGCGTCACGACCTGGGTGGAGGCGGCGGCGATCCGGTCCACCACCGTTTCCGGATGGTCCCTCCCGGAAATGGCCTCAACGATGCTGGAAACAACCCGGAGCGGGGACGCGCCGTTTCCCCGTTCGGCGACCGTAAACAGGCCGTCCTGCGGCGCCAGCTGTTGCACGACGGTATCGGAACGCTGGGTCACCCCCACGATCCCCCACCTGAAATCGCCGGATGCGAGCATGGCATTTTCGGTAAATACCGCGGTGTGGGCGCGGGCAAAGGCTCCGAGTCCGAGGTGGATGATGCCGGGACGAAGGTCTTCGCGGGGCAGCAGTGCCTTCCGGGTCCCGGCGGCTGCAAGCGCGGCGTTGCTTAGGCGTGCGATGTCAGTTCTCCTTTGGCGGCGCCGGCCGCATGGGCGCGGGTCTGGTCAAGGGTGGGAATGAAGCCGGTGCCGCCGTTGCCGCCCACCACCAGGGATGCCGCCGCTGCACCAAGCCGGGCTGCTTCGGGAAGGGTATCGCCCAGCACCATCCGGGCGGACAACGTGCCGACGAACGCGTCACCGGCCCCGGTCTGGTCCACCACTGCCGGGGCAGGGATCGAGTCAATCCAGGTGCTGTCCAGCCCCTCGCCCTCCAGCTGGATTCCTTCTGCGCCGCAGGTCACGGCCACGTTGGTGGCGCCGAGGCCACGCAGCCCGGCGGCAGCCTCGGCCGGCGTAGCGCTGCCCAGCAGGGCAGACGTTTCGCCGGGAAAGGACGGGGTCACCAGGTGGCTCTGCGGCGCGAGCTGCAGGAGCGCCGCCGTCGCGTCCTCCACGGACGTGAGCCGGGGGCGGAAGTTGGGATCGAACACAAAGCGGCCGGCAAGATCGGCAGCCTTGAAGACCGCCGCCCGGCATGTGTCAGAAATGGCGCACGCGATTCCGCCGGCCACCACGGCGCCGGCGGACGCGAACACGGCCGGGTCGACGTCGTCGGGGCCGAGGCTGGACCCGACGCTTCCGTTGCGGGCGTAGGAGAACTCGCGCTGCCCTTCCGGATCGGAGTGCACCAGGTAGACGCCCTGCTGTCCGGTCCTGAACTTCAGCAGGCTGGTGGAGATGCCGAGTTCCGCGATCCTGGCGGCGATCGCCTGGCCGAGGTCGTCGTCGGTCAGCACTGCCAGCAGCCCGGTGCGGGCTCCCGCCGCGGCGGCAGCAGCGGCGACGTTCAGGGCGTCGCCGGAAATGCCGAGCCGGGCAGGCACGCCGTGGCCGAACGCCACGTCGGTAGCCACCTCCACCAGGATTTCACCCATGACGACGACGTCGAACGGCTGGTTCTCGTTTTCGGGCATTGCGTTGTTCACCAGTCGTGCACCGATCCGTCGAGCCGCCGGTTGATGGGGAGATATTTGGGGTCGAAGGGGAAGCGGGCGGCCGCGTCCTCGTTGAACTCTACGCCGATGCCGGGAGCGTCCCCGGGGTGCATGTAGCCGTCGTTGAAGGTGAACGAGGTGGTGAACACTTCGTTGGCCGGTTCCCGGTGGCCCATGTATTCCTGGACGCCGAAGTTCGGGATGCTCATGTCCACGTGCAGGGCGGCGGCGAACGAAGCCGGGGAGAGATCGCCGGCACCGTGCGATCCGGAGCGCACCCCGTAGAGGTCCGCGAGGGAGAAGATACGGCGCAAGTGCGTGATGCCGCCCGCGTGCGAAACGGACGTACGGATGTAGTCGATCAGCCGCTCAGTGATCAGCTGCTGGCAGTCCCAGATCGAGTTGAACACCTCACCGACAGCTATGGGCGTGGTGGTGTGCTGGCGGATCAGGCGGAACGCGGACTGGTCCTCGGCAGGGGTGGGGTCCTCAATCCAGAACGGGCGGTACTGTTCCAAGGACGCGCCCAGCCGGCCGGCCTCGATCGGCGTCAGGCGGTGGTGGACGTCGTGCAGGACGTGCACGCCGTAGCCGAACTGTTCGCGCACGTGCGCCATCATCTTCGGTGCGAAGTCGAGGTAGGACGTGGTCTCCCACATATCCTCCTGCGGCACGTTGCCGCTGGCAGGTTCATACGTCTTGCCGTCCACCGGTGCGATTCCGTACGTCTTCTCCAGCCCCGGAACTGCAGCTTGGGCACGGATGGCCTTGTAGCCGAGGTCCAGGTGATGCTGGAAGTCGGCGCTGAGGTCCTCCAGGGTTGAGCCGCTGGCGTGACCGTAGACCATGACGCCTTCGCGGGCGGCACCACCGAGGAGTTCGTACACCGGCATGCCGGCGGCCTTGCCCTTGATGTCCCAGAGGGCGACGTCGATGGCAGCGATCGCCGTCATGGTCACCGGTCCGCGGCGCCAGTAGGCACCCTTGTAGAAGTACTGCCACGCATCCTCGATCCGGCGCGCGTCACGGCCGATCAGCAGCGGGCAGAGGTGCTCCGAGAGGTAGGACGCCACGGCCAGCTCGCGGCCGTTGAGGGTGGCGTCGCCGATGCCGGTGATACCGTCCTCGGTTTCAATAACGAGCGTGACGTAATTCCGTCCGGGAGACGAAACCACTACCCGTGCGTCGGTGATCTTCACTGGTTGGTCCTTCAGATGTGTGGGATGGATGCAAGTAGGTCGCAGCAGGTGTCGTTTTGAGCCGCCAAAACGACACCTGCTGCTACTCAGTCGGGCTGAGCCGCAGCATGACTTTGCTGCTTCCGGACTCCGGATCGCCGAAGACGCGCATGGCCTCGGCCGCCTGGTCGATCCCGAACGTATGCGTAATAACCGGGGAGAGGTCCAGCCCCGAGGCCATGGCCCGGAGGGCGTCGCTGATCTCATCAACGAACCGGTACGAGCCGATCCACGTGATCTCCCGCGTCACCAGGTCACCGAGCGCTGCGGGGGCCGGTGCGCCGGGCAGGTTGCCGACCTGGACGAGCGTTCCGCCGCGGGCAGTGGCGCGCAGGACACCGCCCAGCACCGCAGGGATGCCGGAAGCTTCGAAGACCAGCTCCATGTCCTCCGGGAGGCTGCCGCCGCCGGACACGTTCACAATGTGGTCCGCACCCATGGCTTTTGCAATCTGCAGCGCGGAGTCGTTGATGTCGGCGGCAATGACGCTTCTGGCGCCGGCGAACTTGGCTGCTGCAACCACCAGCGAGCCGATGGGTCCGGCACCGTTGACCAGTACGTCCTTGCCGGTCAGCGGTCCTGCCCTCCGGACTGCGTGCATGGCGACGGCGAGCGGTTCGGCAAGCGCGCCGTGCAGGGTGTCCACGCCGTCGGGCAGCGGCCGGATCTGGGTTGCCTTGGCGAGCTTGCGTTCGCTGAACCCGCCGTCGGTGTGCGGGTCAAAGGCTGCGGATCCGAAGTACCTGATCTGCGGGTACAGGTTGGTGCGTCCGGCCAGGCGGTCCGGCATTATGCCGTCCCCCACGAGTTCCGCCGGATGTACCGTGACAGGCTGGCCGACGTCGAGGTTCCGTACTCCGGCGCCCAGCTGGGCGATCCGGCCGGCGACCTCGTGGCCGAGGACGAGCGGCGACTTCAGCGCCGCCGTCCCCGAGGCGCCGTGTCGCCAGTAGGAGAGGTCCGAGCCGCAGATCCCGCCCCATTCGACGTCGATGATTACTTCACCGGGGCCGGCAACGGGCTCGGGCCGGTCGTCGATGCGGAGGTCGTTCGCTCCGTGGACTACGACGGCTTTCATACAGCGTCTTCCAGGCGGACCATGTCGCGGCCGCGGACCTCGGGCCCAACGAAGGCTGAGATCAGGGTGATCAGGGAGTAGCCGATGAGCATCGCAGCAAGCGGCCACCAGTGCCCGGTGATGGCAGTGAGGGTTGCAGCCAGCAGCGGGCCGATGGCGGTGGCGAGGATGCCGCCGATTTCCTTGGCCAGGGCGAGCTGGGTGAAGCGGGTGCGGGCTCCGAAGAACTCGGCCATCGTGACGCTTTCCATGGCGAACAGGCTGAGCACGCCAAGGTTGAGGCCGACCACCATGGCAACGGTGATGAGCGCAGTGTTTCCGCTGGTGACCATCAGCATCATGGGGATGGCGAACAGGGCGGTCAGCGTGCTCAACACCAGGTAGAGGGGCCGCCGGCCGAAGCGGTCACCGAGCATGCCCATGACGGGGATGGTCAGGAAGCCAAGCAGCGAGCCGTACACGATGGCGGTGGTGCCCACGCTCTTGTCCACCAGCAGGACTGTGGCGAGGTAGCCGACCAGGAATGTCTGCACCAGCCCGGAGTTGCCGGCCTGCCCGAAGCGCAGGCCCAGGGCGATCAGGAAGGCCTTTCCCTTGCGCTGGTGCAGGGCGGCTTCGATGGTGCTGGTCTTGGCGAGCTCGTCTGCCGCGGCGATTTCCCGCTTGGAGAGTGCCACGCCGTCCACAACATCGGCCCGCTGTTCAAAGACCGGGCTTTCCTTGAGGGAGCGGCGGACCCACACGGCGAAGATCATCAGTACGAAGCTGAACAGGAACGGGATGCGCCAGCCCCAGCTCAACAGCTGGTCCTCCGGAAGTGTGCTCACCAGAAGCGCCCAGAGCGCCGACGCGGCGAGCGTCCCGGAGTTCGTGCCGAGGCACACGAGGGAGGAGATGAGGCCGCGGCGGCGGGCCGGGGCGAACTCGGCCAGCATCACGGTGGCACCGGCGATCTCGGCGCCGGCGCCAAAGCCCTGTGCCAGCCGCAATGCAACCAGCAGGATGGGGGCCCAGATCCCGATCATCGCGTAGGTGGGAAGAACGCCGATCAGGGTTGTTGACGCACCCATCAGCGCGATGGTGATGAAGAGGACCTTCTTGCGGCCGATCCTGTCGCCCATGCGGCCGAAGTAGACGGCGCCGGCGAGCCGGGCAACGTAGCCGACGCCGTAGGTCGCCATCGCGGCGATCAAACCAATGACCGGGCTCACGTCGGGGAAGAAGATCTTGTTGAAGACGATGGCTGCTGCCAGGGAGTAGAGCTGGAAATCCATGAATTCCATGGCGGTTCCCAGCCATCCGGAAACGGCAACCTTTGCCAGTTCCTTCGTGGGTTTGGTCTCCGGCCGGGCGGTGGGCGGCGCGATGCTCTCAGTCATCTGGTGCTCCTTTGCAGGCGATGAAAAATGAAGGGGGTGAGTGAAAGGAAGAAGGCCGGCGGTTGGTCGTTGTGACCGGCGGCACCTCACTAACTACTACCATACAAGCACTACCATTCTAGTGTGTCAAGAGAATAGACTGGGGGCATGGCATCCGATAAACCCGCCAAGGGACAGTCCCCGCGGCTCTCTGTGCGTGACCAGACCCTGGAGACGCTGCGGCGTCGCATTATTTCCCTCCAGCTGCCTCCGGGTGAGCCGCTCTCCGAGAATGAGCTGGCGCAGGAACTGGGTGTCAGCCGCACGCCGGTCCGGGAGAGCCTGATTCTGCTCAGGGAGGAGGGACTGGTGCAGGTGTACCCGCAGATCGGTTCCTTTGTCTCGCTCGTGGACCTCGGGCGGGTATCCGAGGCTCAGTTTGTCCGCGAGGCCATTGAATGCGCGTCCCTGCGCGACCTATCGGTCGACGCAGCGGGAATTGCCGGACTACGCGTGATACTCAAAAGCCAAACGGACGCTGATGCCGCCAGCGACGTGGATGAGTTCTTCCGGCTGGACGAAGATTTCCACCGCGAGCTCCTGAGGCTTGCCGGGCACGAATCCGCGTGGGCCGCGGTCAACTCGGCCAAGGCGCATCTGGACCGCGCACGCCGCCTGAGCCTTCTGGACACCAGGCCGATAGCAACCCTGATCCAGCAGCACGCTGCAGTGGTGGACGCGCTTGAAGCCAGGAACCTGGCGGACGCCGACAGCTCCCTGCGGCTGCACCTGCGGGGCGTTTTTGAGGATGTCCAGCGGATTCAGCAGGCAACGCCGCAACTTTTTTCCGACGGCGCGGCCCTGCGGCCCACACGCCGAAGTGTCGCCCGGCTGGCATGAGAGCACACGGCGTCGGACAGGGGTGATAGCTAGTCGTCCAGGCGGACGCCGCGGACCAGCAGGAGCGTTCCGCCCACAACAACCGCTGACGCCAGGAACACTCCGGCCGCCCCGAGCCCGGCGGCCACAACCCCGATGGCGCTGGGCAGCACCACCTGCCCCACCCGGTTCCCGGCAAGCCGGAGGGCCAGAGCTTTTCCGCGCTGTCCGTCCGGGGCCTGGGCAGAAAGCCAGGACATGGTCAGCGGCTGGCCGATGCCCAGCCCCAGGCCCAGTCCGGCCATCACCACGAAGAGCAGCCACTCCGGCATCGGAATCGCGGCGACGGCCAGCGCGACGGTGGAGAGCGCCAGGCTTGAAACCATGAGCCGCCCCCGGCCGAATCTCCGGGACAGGCGCCCGAGCCCCAGCCTCGAAACCATCGAGAACCCGGCCCGCACCGCGAGCATGAGGCCCACCGTGGCCGCGCTGAAGCCGCGCTCCGTACCGAGCGCAGGCAGGTAAACCACCGTCAGGTCCACCACGGCCAGCACCGTGGCGCTGGTTGCCAGTGCCCGGACCAGCCCCGGCGTCCTGAGCAGGGATGCAACACTTCCCTGCGAGCCGTCCGTCGCCGTGACGGCGGACTTCCTTCCGGTGGCCTTCGTCGAGATCACGAAGGTGGTCAGGAAGAGAACCAGGCTCATGCCGGCAGAGAGAAATAAAATTGCCTGCGTGTCCGGGCGGACGGAAGCTCCGCCCACCACGGAGATTGCCAGCGGGCCAAGCGCCTGCCCCAAAGACGCCGCGAAGGTCAGGTATCCGAACGCGGAGTCAAGCCCTGACGCCACGGCATTGTTCGCCACGACGGCCTGCTGCCCCACAACACAAGCCAGCTGGCCTGCGCCCAGTAGCGCCGTGCCCACAACCAACGCGGGGACTGAGGTTCCCCAGAACAGCAGGAAAATGGAACAGCCGAGCACGACGGCGGATCCGATCACCATGAGCCGCCGCTCGCCCAACCGGTCCACGAGGGCGCCGGTGGGGACGGCCAGCAGCAGGGGAAAGACGGCGTAGCTGGCCGCAAGGACGCCGAGGGCATATCCGGGCACATCCAGTTCCAGCGCCCGGTAGGTGGTTGCCGGCCGGACCAGGAACGTCACGGCCTGGATCAGCGTCGAATGAAGGAGAAGTGCCAGCGCCGAACGGCGGCCCAGTTCGCCGATCACGGGATGACGGGGGCGGTGCCGGAGACGGCGCGCACCGCTGCGTCCCGGGCGCCGACGACATGGTCAAAAGCGATCTTGGCGGCCGTTTCCGGCTTGCCCGAGGCAAGGGTCTCCACCAGGATGCGGTGTTCGGCGAGAGCGTGGTCGCGGCGTTCCTGTGTGCTGTTGGTGAAGTGGCGGTAGCGTTCCATCTGGCTGGAGACCTGGTCATGAAACCTCTGCGCCCAGGAATTTCCGGCTATGTCCGCGATGGCGGCGTGCAGAGCCATTCCGTACTTCATGGCTTCGTCGGCGAACTTCACCATGGCCGCATTGCGTTCCACGATCCCCTCCAGGTTCGCGATATCGGCCGGCGTCGCTTTGGCGCATGCCTCACGGGCCATCAGGGATTCCAGGGCGGCGCGGACGCCGTACAGCTCGGCGATCATTCCCTCGTCCAGGGTCGGGACAAGCACGCCTCCCGTGGATTGCTGTTCCAGCAGGCTTTCCGAGATCAGCCGCCGTATTGCCTCCCGCAGCGGCGTCCGGCTGACCTGAAGCGCCGTTGCCATTGCCGGTTCATAGATCCGCTCCCCCGGCTTCAGTTCCAGGCTGAGGATCCGGCGTTTTAGCTCGCCGTAGACCAGGTGCGCTCCGGTATTCCGGGACTGTGATTCGACCACTGGCGATCTCCAAACTCGTGTACTTGTATACAACTATACAAGTACGATCGCTGGCGACGGTGAAGGCGCGGGAAGCTGCCCTAAGAAGCCCAGTCGGCATCGTCGAAGGGACGGCCGCGGAAATGAGCACGGAGGTACTCCCCCACAACGGCAGCCCCGAGGTCGCCGGCTTCCGGCGCCACCACCCGGCCGTCGATTCGGCGCGCCATGCGCTGGACGAACCGCTCGAGGCCCGGGTCATCGCCCAGCCGGAAGAACGTGGCCTGGGTTCCTGCCCGGCCAAGGCGGTCGAGCTCGGCAATCGTGACGCGGATGGTCTCCGGGGCCGGCGGGTAGTCGAACCACGAGTCCCCGTCCGGCAACAGGTGCGCGGTGGGCTCGCCATCCGTCACCACGAGGAGGACGTGCTGCATTGACGGGTGCCGGCGGAAGAACCGGCCGGCCAGCAGCAGCCCGTGGTGCAGGTTGGTGCCCTGCTCCCGGAAGGCCGGCAGGGCCGTGAGCTCGCCGATGTCCATGGTCCGCGCGTAGCGGCCGAACGTGATCAGTTGCAGCCGGTCCCCGCGGAACCGGGTGGAGACGAGATGGTGCAAGGCGAGTGCGGTGCGCTTCATCGGCACCCACCGCCCTTCGGCGGCCATCGAAAACGATACGTCGGCGAGCAGGACGACGGCAGCCTGCGTGCGCGCCTCCGTCTCCGTCACCTCGATGTCACCCGCTCGAAGCCGTAATCCGCGGCCCGGGTCGCCGCCGTCGGCCACGGTCCGGCGGATTGCGTTTGTCATGGTGCGTGTAACGTCCCACGGCCCGGCGTCGCCGAACTCCCACTGACGGCTTGAGCCCGTCTGCTCGCCGGCGGTCCCGGCGACACGCGTGTCCCGGCGCCCCTGCCGGCCGGACAGCTGTTTGGCGGTGTCCCGCAACAGTGACTTGCCGAGCCGCCTCATGGCCTGCGGGGACAGCCGGAGGTCCCCGTCGGCGCCGCGCCGCAGGTAGCCACCGTCCTGCATGGCCCGCTCGATTTCGGCGAGGGTGCGGGCCGACACGGCGGCATTCTGCCCGAGTTGGCGGGCCAGCGCGTCAAGGTCCAGATCATCAAGGCGTGATCCGTTGTAGGACTGGGAGAGCTGTTCGGCCAGCTCGTCGAGCTCGGCGATATCCTGAAGCACGCCGGTACCGTCGCCCAGCCCGAGCCCCTCCTGACCCTCGAACCGTTCGGAGCCATTCCAGTCTTCTCCCGGGCGCAGTACACGCAGGCTGGAGTCGAGCTGATCGAGTTGGGCCATGAGTTCGGGCGAGCCGAATGCCTGGGCGGACAGGCGCATCAGCTCGTCGCGCTGCTCCGGGGACATGGATTGCAGGAGCCGCTGGGCCGCGGCTGCGCGCTGGGCCAGCGCGTCGATCAGCTCCTCGACGGATTGTGGATTTTCCGGAAAGAAGTGTCCGTGCCGGGCCATGAACTCCTGAAAGTCCGCGTCGGTGTCTTCGCCGTGCCGGTGCTTGTCCAGCAGTTCGTTCAGGTCCCGCAGCATCTCGTTCACCGCCGCGCGGTCCTCATCCGTGGCGCTCTCGAGCGCCTGCTTCATGCCGGCGAACCGCTGGTCGAGGACCTCGCGGCCCAGCAGGTCCTTGATGCGCTCGTAGGCTTCCCATGCGGTGCTCGACTGCCAATCATAGGAGGCGAGTTCGTTGACCGCTGCCGCCGTGGATGAAGGCAGGTTCTGCAGCTGCATCTCCCTGAGTGCGCGGTCCGTGTTGTCCATCATCGCGTCGCGGGCCAGCTGCTTGCGTTCCTCCAGCACTGCGGTGTCGAGCAGCTTTTGGACCTCGCTGAGGGTGCCGTCCAGCCGGTGGCGGCTCAGGAGTTCTTTCCGGCGCTGTTGTACGCGGCCGGCGAGGTCGTCCAGGCCTTCCCGGTGACGGCCTCCTCGCCGGAGGAACTCCTGCAGGGCGTGCCGGGGCGAGTAGCCTGCCATGACGTCCTCGGCTATCGCGTCGAGCGCCTCAGCCAGGTCGACCGGCGGTGCGAGCGGGTCGGGTCCTCCCCTGTACCGGCCGTATTTGGACCGGCTGTGAGCGTTCATGATGCCGCCTATCCCCTAGCCGTATTTTTTACTGTGGCTTACTTGCTAGCCGTAAATCGTCTCCTCGTCGTCGGACTCCTTGGAGATCCGCCGGGCAAGGTAGAGACCTTCCAGGGCAAGTTCGATTGCGGCGGCGCGCTGCCCGTCGTTCCTGGCGTCGAGGCGTCCGCTGATCTCGTCGTAGAGGCTGGACGAGTCAAGGGCCGGCAGGTTTTCGAGGAACTCCCGCGCGGTGACATGTTCCCCCGTGGTCACTGTCCTGTGACCGTCAAGCGCGGCAACGAGCGGGCCGAGGTCGATCCCATGAAAGTGCGCCCGCACGGCTTCAGCTGTGGCAGTCCGCAGGAGGTGGTCGAGGACGGCTTGTTCCCGCCCTTCCTCGCCCGATTCGAACTCAATCTTGCCCGTGAGGACTTCGACGGCGGGCTCGAGGTCGATGATCCGCGCGACCGCCTCGCCCTCACCGCGCACGCTCGCCCGGCGCAGCGCTGCGGCGGCGACGGTTTCGGCACCCGCGATGGCGAACCGTGCCGAAACTCCGGAGGTCTGGTTGATGGCCGGGGATAGCCGCAGCGCCCGGGTGTAGCGGGCAAGGATCTCGAGGATGACGGGCGGGACGTCGGCCACCAGCCGCCCCTCCTGCCGGATGACGGAGACCTCGTCGTCCAGCTCTATCGGGTAGTGGGTACGGATCTCGGCGCCGAAGCGGTCCTTCAGGGGCGTGATGATCCGGCCGCGGTTGGTGTAGTCCTCCGGGTTCGCGGACGCGACGACGAGCACGTCGAGGGGCAGCCGCAGCACGTAGCCGCGGATCTGGATGTCGCGTTCCTCCATGACGTTCAGCATTGCGACCTGGATCCGCTCGGCGAGGTCGGGCAGTTCGTTGATGGCGATGATGCCGCGGTTGGAGCGCGGAACCAGGCCGTAGTGGATGGTTTCCGGGTCCCCCAGCCGCCGGCCTTCGGCCACCCGCATCGGGTCGACGTCGCCGATGAGGTCGGCAACGGAGGTATCCGGCGTGGCGAGCTTCTCAACGTAACGTTCCGAGCGGTGGCGCCAGGCAACACGCAGCCGGTCGCCTTCGGTGAGCACGCGGGCGCGGGAGTGTTCCGTGATCGGTTCGAAGGGGTGCTCGTTCAGCTCCGAGCCCTCGATCACCGGCGACCACTCGTCAAGCAGCCCGACCAGGGTTCGCAGGAGCCGTGTCTTGCCTTGTCCCCGCTCACCGAGCAATACGACGTCATGCCCGGCGATCAAGGCGCGCTCAAGCTGGGGAAGGACGGTCCGGCTGAAACCGTACATCCCCGGCCACGGATCACGTCCGGCGGCGAGGGCGGCGAGCAGGTTGCCGCGGATCTCGTGGCGCAAATCCTTGTGGACGTGGCCGGCGGCATGCAGTTCGCCAACGGTGAAGATATCGGGACGATCACTCACCTCTCTACCGTAGACCTCCACGGTCCGGGGAATCGAGGGAATTTCCCCGGTTTTTCACCTGCGGGTCCGCGCCACGGCCTACGCTGGATTTTGATGACTGCAGCAATGGCTTCGGCACCGTCCACCCCACCCCCGGGGCCGGAGGACACCCTCGTCCTTCTGGTGCGCCACGGGGAGACGCCGACGACGGGCACGGTGCTTCCGGGCAGGGCCCCGGGACTGCATCTCTCCGAGCGCGGGCGTGCCCAGGCAGTACGGGTCGCGGAACGGCTCACGGGTCTTGGCGTCGACGCCATCTACTCCTCACCACTGGAACGCGCCCGCGAGACGGCAGAGCCCACGGCCGCCTCCACCGGGCGTGACGTGAATCAGGACGCCGGCTTGATCGAGTGCGACGTCGGCGAGTGGACCGGCGTCGCGCTCGCCGACCTGGCGGTCCTGCCGGACTGGCAGACCGTACAGAACAGCCCGTCAACTTTCCGTTTCCCGAACGGCGAGAGCTTCGCGCAGATGCAGGCGCGGATAGTCGGAGCACTTGAGGTGATGCGCTCCGCCCACGCCGGGGGCGTCGTCGTGTGTTTCTCGCATGCCGACCCGATCAAGGCGGCCGTGGCCCACGCCTTGGGTACTCAACTGGATCACTTCCAGCGGATCCTCATCAGCCCGGGCTCGGTCTCGGTCATTTCCTACGGCGAGGGTCGGCCCCCTGCCGTCCTCATGGTGAATTCGACCCTGGAACCATTGAACGGGCTGAGGGCGCCGTGACTCAGGGCCTGTCGACTCAGGGCGCGGTCTACAATCCCGCACTGGCATGCGCTTCCCGTGGCCGCTCGTGTGAGCGGCCA
>NZ_JBWKYC010000001.1:0-29979 GCF_059423525.1 Arthrobacter sp. GW460-12-1-14-TSB2 | reverse complement strand
CCCGCCCCCCCCCCCCCCCCCCCCCCCCCCCCCCCCCCCACGGCCCCATTCCCTGGACAGCTCGGACGCAGGTTTACAGCCGGGTGGCCCGAACCACGACGTCGTGCAGGGGCGCGCCGTGGTCCCCGCCTCCGTTGGCTGTCCGCGTCTCCACCCGGGCACTGTCGATGCTCCACATGGCAGGGTCGAGGCCCCCGGTGATGTCCTCGAGAGTGACAGTGGCCTCGGCGGGCGGGCGGCTTCCGTGTCCAGTTGCGGCGTGGTCGTGCCGGTGCCCGACGATCAAGAGCGTGCCTCCCGGGGCGACCCAGTCCGCGATGCGCTGGTAGAACGCCAACTGCGGCATCGCGGGGTGGGCGTAATGAGTGGTCACCAAGTCGAAACGGCTTTCCGGCTTCCAGGTGGTCAGGTCGGCCTCGACCCAGGTCACACCGTTGCCCACGGACTGCTTTGCTGTGCTCGCGGCCGCCTGAGCAAGGGCAGCGGCGGAAATGTCGGCTCCTGTGACCTCCCAGCCGTGAGATGCCAGCCATAGTGCTTCCGCCCCGGTCCCGCATCCGGCATCCAGCGCCGTACCGGGGGCCAGTCCGCCCGCCTCTTGTGCGAGATACGGGTTCGGGCCGCCGGCGCCCAAACCTGCCGGCGCACCATCGTGGGCCTGTTCCCAGTGCCGTTCCCAATAGCCCTTGCCGAACGTGTGTGCAGTCTGGTCCACGTCGAATCCCTTCCGATCTGATACAAGCTTCAGTGTCGATCGTGCCCAGCGCGTCGGCGAATGTGCAAGCTGCATTGCCAAATGGCAAAATCGAGGGATGACCCACGATCCAGACCACACCCTCAACGCTCTCGGGCCACGGCTCAAGCGTCTCCGACTCCGCCGGGACGTGACGCTCGTGGACCTGGCGGAACAAACAGGGATCTCCGCCAGCACGCTCTCGCGGCTCGAAGCAGGCCTGAGGCGACCTACCCTCGAGCAGCTGTTGCCGTTGGCCCGAGTCCACGGGGTCACGCTGGACGAGCTCGTGGACGCGCCACCGACCGGGGACCCCCGCGTCAATTTGCGGCCCGTAGCCAGCGCAGACGGGGCGACGATCCTGCCTCTGACTCGCCGGCCGGGCGGCATTCAGGCCTACAAATTTATCCTCCCGGAAGGCAAGGATGAACAGGAGCCGCAGCTACGCACCCACGACGGATACGACTGGGTTTATGTGCTCGACGGGACCTTGCGTCTTGTTCTCGGTGAACACGACCTCATCCTCAAACCTGGCGAGGCCGCAGAGTTCGACACGCGCACGCCGCACTGGTTCGGCGCCACCGGCACCGGTCCCGTCGAATTCCTCAGCCTCATCGGGAAGCAAGGCCAACGCGCGCACGTCCGCGCGGCACCCCATCCGGGACGGTGACACAATCCGCTGGATCAGGGGTTCAGGAAGTCGTTGCCCTGTTCCACACGAAATAGATCCGCGCCTTCCTTGGTGAACCGGATGGCTGAAAAGCAGCATGGATCAGGACGACGCTGGCACGCTGGATCGAAGAAGTGTAGGAGCCGTAGGCTGCCGGCAGCCTGACTGTCGCGGGACCGCAGCCGGCGTTAAGAACCGTCGGCGTTAAGAAAGCGTAAAGGAATCGCACAAAAGCGCCCTTTCCCTCTCGTCTCGGCATAGGTTGAATCGCCGAAGTGTGGGTGCAGTTCAGTGTGCTGCGCCGGCCGAACCTTAGGAGACGCAGATGAGCGGTACAGGCCACCAGATCATTCCCGCGGAAGTCCGCAGGCCGGGGCAACCGACCGATACGGGAAACGCTCTGGGGCGGTGGCTGCTCAAGCACCAGGTCCAGCCGGTGATCGGCCCGGAAAGTCCCGAAGACCACGCCGCTCCCCAGGCCTGGTGGAAGGTCATGTGCCTGACCGGTGTTGACTACTTCTCCACGCTGTCCTACCTTCCGGCCATCGCCGCTCTCGCAGCCGGTGCGCTGTCGCCGTTGGCCACCCTGCTGATCGTTGCCCTCACGCTCCTGGGAATGCTGCCGATGTACCGCCGTGTGGCCAGGGAAAGCCCCCACGGACAAGGATCGGTTGCCATGCTTGAAAGCCTCCTGCCGTTCTGGCGGGGAAAAATTTTTGTCCTGATCCTCCTGGGATTCGTGGCAACGTCCTGGATCATCACCATTACGCTTTCGTCGGCTGATGCCACCGTGCACATGCTCGAAAACCCGTATCTCCCGGAATTCCTCGATGGACAGGCCGTCCTTATCACCGTGGTTCTTTTGCTGATACTGGGCGGTGTGTTCCTGCTCGGGTTCAGCGAAGCCGTCGTGGTGGCCATTCCGCTCGTGGCACTATTCCTGCTCCTCAATGCCGTGGTCATCATCACCGGCGTGGCGACGGTCATCAGCGATCCCGCCGCCTTGGCCGCCTGGACCGGAGACCTGTCGGCACGCGGCGGTTTCGGGGACATTATCGGCCCCGCCGTCATCGCCTTTCCACTGCTGGTCCTCGGCCTGTCCGGGTTCGAAACCGGCGTAAGCATGATGCCGCTGGTGGCCGCCGAAGGCAGGACGGCCGAGGAACGCCTCACCTCCAGGGTGCGGAACACCCGCAAACTGCTCACTACGGCTGCTGCCATCATGAGCGTCTACCTCCTCGGCAGTAGCTTCGTCACCACAGTCCTGATCCCGGCCAAGGAATTCGAACCCGGAGGTGAGGCCAGCGGACGCGCCCTGGCCTACTTGGCACACCAACAACTGGGGAACGGCTTCGGTACGGTCTACGACATCAGCAGCATCCTGATTCTGTGGTTCGCCGGCGCCTCGGCCATGGCCGGCCTGATCAACATCGTCCCGCGCTACCTCCCCGCTTACGGCATGGCCCCCGAATGGGGACGCGCGGTCCGCCCCGTGGTCCTGGTCTACACGGCGGTCAGCATCCTCATCACCATCGGCTTCAACGCCGACGTCAACGCCCAGGCCGGCGCGTACGCCACCGGCATCCTAGCGATGATGGTCTCGGGATCCATCGCTGTCACGATCTCCGCCTTCAGTCGGGGCAACCGACGGGCCGGGGCCGGCTTTACGCTGCTCTCCCTGATACTGCTCTACGCGCTGGCCGCGAACGTCATCGAAAAGCCCGACGGCCTGACCATCTCCGCCTTTTTCATTCTGGGCATCATCGCCATCTCGCTGGTTTCCCGTGTCGCCCGGACCACGGAGCTGCGCGCGGACCTGATCAGGTTTGACGAGAATACCCGCCGCTATATCGCAGACTCGCTGGACTACGACGGCGCCCTGAACCTGATCGCCAACCGCCGCCAGACCGGCGACAACCGGGAATACTCCGAGAAGGAATACGAGCAACGGGGCCAGAACGCAGTCCCCGGGACCGCTGACGTCATTTTCCTCGAAATCGACATCATCGACCCCTCCAACTTCGGCGGGACCCTGGACGTGCACGGCGTCGAAGTCGACGGCCACCGCATCCTGCGGGTAGAGAGCCCCGCCGCTCCCAACGCCATCGCCGCGGTCCTCCTGGCTCTCCGGGACACTGCCGGCGTCATACCCCACGCGTACTTCGAATGGTCCGAAGGCAACCCGCTCGCCCACCTGATGCGCTACCTGCTGCTGGGCCGCGGCGACACCCCGCCGGTGGTGCGGGAAATCCTGCGGAAGCACGAACCGGATCCTGCTCGCCGCCCACGCATCCACGTGGGGTAGCCGGACAACCCGAAGGCGATGGCGGCGGCGTTCCGGATCGCCAGGTCCGCAACGTCCCGCCTTCTTCAAGCGTCGGAGTGCCAGGTGCCCGTTTCCGCGCTGTATACCAGCCAATGGCCACTCACCGGGCCGTCTGCTGTGGGTCGGTGGCTAACCCAGGTGCGGTCCCCCTCCCGCGGCTCCCGCAAAGCCGACTGATCATCAAAACGGTCGACCGTCATCAGCATCTCCCTCCCGGTTGCATCTGAATTCTGATCCAAGCCTATAACCAGAAAGACCAGTCTGTCTCCTGCAACAGTGCGGGTGACGAAGGCGATTTCGACGTCGGACTGGAACACGAAGCCGGACATCGAGGCCTCGATTAGGCCCGGATTGTGCAACGCTGGTTGCATGGATCTGGAGGTGTCGCCCGCGCTCACAATTCCCGCGTCTGAACTCCGCTGGCGGTTCTCCCGCTCGTCCGGCCCGGGAGGTCAACACGTCAATACCTCGGACAGCCGAGTCGAGCTCTCGTGGAACGTCAAAAACTCGGCGGCGCTTTCGGACGACCAACGGCTCATGCTGATCACGAGACTCGCACGGCGGCTTATCGCCGGGGTGATCACAGTGACCGCCGCCGAGCAGCGCTCTCAGTTGCGCAACCGGGAGATCGCCCTGGCGAAACTTTCCGGCCTCCTGGCAGGTGCCCTTGCCCCCGAAGCCGCTCCCCGCCGGGCGACCAAACCCACCCGCGGCTCCAATCGTCGGCGCCTTGCCGCAAAGGAACAGCGTGCGGCGACAAAACAGCAACGAAGGCGGCCGTCGCTCGAGTAGCGCCCCGCTCCGAAGACGTTCGCCATCGGGAGCAGGAGCATGTACATAGCAGCCTATTCAGCTTTGAAATACTTCAGCTAATCGAGGCATTTCGTGAATTAAGCAATATCGATACCGGATTTACTATCTGCGATGAGTGATAACCTGACCGGCATGGCAAAACGAGTAATAACCACGCTTGAAGACGATCTCGACGGTTCCGAAGCGAATGAAACAATCATTTTTTCTATCGATGCTGCTGAATATGAGATTGATCTCAATAATGTCCACGCCGCCGAACTGCGTGAGGCAATGAATAAGTACACCGCCGTTGCGAGAAAGACCACCGGACGCGCCAGGCCGGCGCGACGACCCAGCAGCGGCACCAAGGACGCCAAGGCTGTCCGCGCGTGGGCGATTCAGAATGGTATCCCCGTGAATGCCCGGGGCCGAATTCAAGCTGACGTGCTGGAGCGCTACGCAGCAGCGCTCTAAAAGAACCCAGGCCATGGCCCTTCACACCGGATGGCGTCATAGCCGGACTGAGGCTCAGCACAATGAATAGGCGCAATCAGGGCCGGGGGCTACTAATCGGCTTTCGGTCCTGATTCTGTTTAGTCACCTATCCAGGTGGGCATCCCTGACGTCCTGGGGTGTTGCGCCCTGAATGACCCAGCGGTTGCCATCCGGGTCGCCGAAGTAGGCAAACTGGATGCCGCCCATGTCTTGAATTTCACTGATATCGGCACCGCGGCCCAGGAGTTCCGCGCGCAAGGCACCCAACTCCGGCGTGACGAGCTGCAGCCCTTCGAGGCTGCCAGGCGTCATACTGGTCATCCCCGTACCTATCACGATGGAAACGGCCGAACCCGGCGGAGTCAGCTGGACCACCCTCATTCCCGGTATGTACTCAACGTCGTGGTCGAGGACAAAACCAAGCTGCTCCGTATAGAACGCTTTCGACCTGTCGACATCAGCTACCGGGACCTGAACAACTTCAAGGCGCATCTCCATGCGCCCAAGAATACCGCCGCACCGGAAGGCAGCTACGCTCGGCACGCGCGACCGTCGGTCGTCACCTATCCTCGGTGGTTGACGCCCGTTCGGCCCCGGGGCGACACTGGCGTAATGAGCGAAGCGGAAAAGGAAACCATTGTCCGTTCGGTCGTCGACCGTCTGTCAGCGCGCTTTCCGGAGGCGGAGCGGACCCACATCGCGCGAATCGTCGGCGAAGAGTACGAGTCACTGGCTGACGGGCGAATCAGGAGCTTCATCCCTACCCTCATAGAGCATGAAGCCAGGGCCCGGCTTCAACGCGAATTCGCCCCGGAGCCGTCTGGGTCGGCTCCGCTTCAGTGAAGTGACCTGGGCGGGGATTGGCGCCATGCCCGGAAGAACCGGGTCCGGGCGTCGGCGCCCCGTTGTTGTTCCAACGCGTGGAGACGGCCATAGGTAAATTCGTTTCCCTCGCCGCCCTCCCGGGACTCCGTGGCAAGTGACCGTAACTTCTCCCGGATGACGACGCTGTCCTGCTGGTCGCCCAAAATTGTTTGGATTTCTTCAGCGGTGCGGGCAAGGTTGGCTCCCCGCTTTCCGAAAATCGGCAGGGCTGCTTCTGCCGCGTAGCGGACGCGTTTTGCGCTCTTCCGGACCTCATGTAGCGCTGCGTCGAGAGACGCTTCATCCGGCATCTCGTCCAGGCCTTTCACAGCACGCCGCAGGCGCTTCCGTTCTGCATTGACCAGCCGGGCTATCGTCCCCGGGGCCCTTTTGTCGGCAGGTCCGCCCAGTAGAGGGGAAGCAAGAAAGTCGTCCAGTGCATCAAGAAGCCGAAAGTACCGGTCGCCCGTCATGGCGGCCAGGCCTTCGGCGAGGGCAGCCTCATAAGCTGCCCCGAGCTGGTCCTCGATGTGTTGTTTCACCGGGCCAATGATCAGATCCGGCGGTTCGGCGCTGATCAGGTCGTTCAAATGGGTCCGCATGACCTCCAGATCCCGTGCCGCTCCCACCGCCCCGGCCAACCATTTGAGTTCTCCACGGAGGAACTGTGTGGTTCCTTTATCCGTCAGCTTGCGGAAGCTTGCGAGTACGGACCGCATCCGGCGCGCTGCCACGCGGAGCTGGTGTATAGCGTCCGGCGCTCCCTCCCGCACCCCTGGGTCATGCGCCTTCAGGGCCTCGACCTGTGCATGCATGTACCAAAGCAGCACCGCCGAGGCGTCGCCCTTGCGCCGAGGCTCGGGCGCCGGGTTGGTGCCAGCTGGATATCGGGCACCAAGCGCCCGTGCCAGCTTCGAGGGCAGCTCCGCCGGCAGGTGGCCGGCCCGGGCGAAGACCATACCTGCGGCATCCAGAAGTTTCCGGTGCCCGTCGATCAGTTCGATCTCCCATTCCCGCCAGGCGGCCTTGTCAACCGGTTCGAGGAGGATCCGGGATTCCACCCGATCGTCGCTAAATTCGGCCAGGACCGTTCCGTCGGCTGCGACCAGGGGAATAGCTGTACGTCGGGTTGTCAGGTGTGCCACCGCAACCAATTCCTGGTTTCGGGTATGGGCCAGCACCAGTTGCTTCAGCCGTAAGGGCACTGAGTCCAGGTCCTTGTTCAACGGTTCCTTGATTTCGCGCCGTTCGCCCGCGGCCACCGGCAGTTTCAGATGCCATCCGGCATCCATGCCGCCCGTGCGCCGGCGCAACGTAATGCGGCGGGCCGCAAGCGCTAACGTCGCGGTGTCAAAATACACTGCATCGAGAGTCTGATCCGATCGCGTTCCCACGTGGTCCACTCCGGCAATCGCCGTCAATCCCGGCAGCGCAACGGACCCTCCGACGTCGAACTTTCGTTCCACTTCCAAATTCTCCGTCCCGGGCATGCTTCATGGTAGGCCGGTATCTGTCCCCTGGCGTGGTGCCTAAAGGCCCCTTATGAACCGAAGCCGGGGAAGCGATCCCATCTTTCCGTGAGGAGACCCCCTATGTGAGGAGTGAGGCGATCAGGCCCTCGATGCGGGTCTTGATTTCATCGCGGATGGGGCGGACCGCGTCCACGCCCTGGCCCGCCGGATCTTCCAAGACCCAGTCTTCGTAGCGCTTGCCGGGGAAGTACGGGCATTCGTCGCCGCAGCCCATGGTGATCACTACGTCGGATTCCTTCACGGACTCGGTGGTGAGGACCTTCGGGATTTCGGCGGACATGTCGATGCCGAGTTCGGCCATGGCTTCAACGGCGGCCGGGTTGACCTTGTCAGCCGGCTGCGACCCTGCGGAGCGGACCTCGATCCCGCCCTTGGCCAAGGTGGTCAGGAACGCCGCGGCCATCTGGGAGCGGCCGGCGTTATGGACGCAGACAAAGAGGACGGATGGTTTCTTGGCGGTTTCGGTGCTCACGGGGTTTCTCCTGAAGATAGTTGGTACAGCCATGGATTCATGATTCGTAGTAGTCAGGCGGCGCGCACTCGGGGTGCCAGGTCGTTGACGCGGTGGGCGATGTCCGCGAAGGCATCCTCAAAAGCCTCAGCGGTACCCAGGCGCAGCGGGTCCCGCACTGACCAGTGGACGCCGCGAAGGCCCGTCAGCTCCTCATGGGCGTTGTCGCAGACCGTTACGACGAAGTCCCCCTCCCCAGCCACCAGGTCCAACCTGCGCGGGGTTCGGTCTTCGAGGTCCATGCCATGACGGCGGGCAACGTCGATGGCGCCTTCCGCGATACGTTCTGCGGGGTGCGTTCCGGCCGACGTTGAGGGGACTTCGCTGACCCGCTGCCAGAGCGCGGCGGCCAGCTGGGACCGGGCGCTGTTGCGCGTGCAGACGAACAGGACGCGGCGGGCTCCGTGTTCCGTCGCTGGCACCAGACCTTCCAGGGCGCCGGCCGCAAGCCGGACATAGCTGCGGCGCCGGTCAGCTTCTGAGCGGTGGCGGATGGTCAGCCCGGCTGTTTCCAGGGTTCGCAAATGGTGGGACAGCAGATTCGAGGGCATCCCCAGTTCGGCCTGCAGTTCCATCGGGGAAAAGTCCCCCAACGTCAGCAGATCAACGATGCGCAGCCGGGCGGGATCGGCCAAGGCAGCGTACTTGGCCACCCTCGCCATAAACGGGCTTTTCCCCTCAATATTCATTGATTCAATTTTGACTGAGTTAATTCTTTCGGTCAAGCTGTTTGGTATGACCATGACAACCAACCAGCCGCCGCTCTGGCGCCGCGCCGTGGCCGAACTGATCGGCACCAGCCTGCTCGTGACGATCGTCGTCGGCTCCGGAATCGCCGCACAGCAACTTTCCCCCGGCGACGTTGGGCTACAGCTACTCCAGAACAGCACCGCCACCGTGTTGGGCCTGACCGTCCTGATCCTGATGCTCGGGCCCGTGAGCGGTGCGCATTTCAATCCGGCGGTGTCCCTTGCCGACTGGACCCTGGCCCGACGCAGCGGCACCGGACTAAGCCTGCCGGAGCTCGGTACCTACGTCGTGGCGCAGACGGTGGGTGCGGTCAGCGGCAGTATGGTCGCGAACGCAATGTTCGAGGTGGGCACGTCCATCTCCGCCAAGGAGCGGGCAACCCCCGGACACCTGATGGGTGAGGTCGTGGCGACCGCCGGGCTGATCCTGCTGATCTTCGCACTGGCGGCGACCAAAAGGGGCGCCCTGGCCGCGCCGGCGGTGGGCGCTTACATCGGCGCCGCGTACTGGTTCACGTCCTCGACGTCGTTCGCGAACCCGGCCGTGACAGTCGGGCGCATCTTCAGTGACACCTTCGCCGGCATCGCACCGGCGTCCGTTCCCGGCTTCATTGTTGCGCAGCTTATCGGCGGGGCAATTGGCCTTGGCCTCCTCACCGCCCTTTTCCCCTCGGCGGCCAACGCCGCGGACGACGTCGTCCTGCCGCACGCATCCAGGACGGCCGGCTCGTAGCAGTCCGGCACCGCAGGCAGGCAAACGTCCTGGCGTACTAGGCTTCGCTTGTGATCTCCAAGGCTGCCCCGGGTCCGACGGCGGACGCAGGACGGCGCGTCAGGCTGGCCGCTGTGGCGGGCATGATCGGCGCAGTCCTTTTCGTGTCCGTGTTCACCATCTACGGGTGGCTGTTGCCGGGATACTCCCCCACGAGGATGTTCGTCAGCGAACTTTCCCTCGGCCCCTGTGGCTGGGTCCAGATCCTGAACTTCCTCCAGACCGGTGCCTTGATGCTGGTATTCGGCGTCGGCCTCGCTGCACACTTCACCACAGGTGCCGCGTCCCGAGCCGGCCCCGCACTGATACAGGGCATCGGAGTCAGTCTGATGGCCTCGGGACCGTTCACCACCGACCCGTCGGCGATGTTCGGCCAAACCAGTGCCGGAGGGATCGTGCACGGCATCTTCGGCGCCCTGGTTTTTACCTTCGCGCCGATCAGTTGCTTCGTGTTCTACCGGCGCTTCCGCCGTGAGCCGTTCTGGCAGCCACTGGCGGGACGGACGCTCGCCATCGGCTTCGTCCTCGCCGTCGGGATTGTGGTGCTCAAGATCAGCCAGCAGGCCGGGAGCGGACT
The DNA here is from genome assembly GCF_059423525.1 of Arthrobacter sp. GW460-12-1-14-TSB2. Classification (NCBI taxonomy): domain Bacteria; kingdom Bacillati; phylum Actinomycetota; class Actinomycetes; order Micrococcales; family Micrococcaceae; genus Arthrobacter; species Arthrobacter sp. GW460-12-1-14-TSB2. The sequence goes on along the minus strand of NZ_JBWKYC010000001.1, from coordinate 19,958 downwards.
GTTCGAGTGGAAGGGTCTGGTGCAGCGCGTCCTGCTGATCGCGATGATGGCGTGGCTCTTCACCGTTGCCTTCCGCCTGCACAGCCAGCACCGGAGCAGGACGCCCGCCCGTCGAGCGGTTCCCTAGGACCAGATGCCCAAGCTCCGCCTGGATCGGTGGCGATGCCGCCGCTGATCACGGGACTCGCACTGCTTTCCAAGTAGGCTGAATCCACACATACGGACAGGAGGCTGAGTTGGCAGAGACCACTGTGGCTGCGGTAATGGCCGAGCTGGACGCGCTTGAGGACCCGAGGGCACGCGAGGTGAACGAGAGACACGGTGACGATCACGGCGTGAATCTCAGCAAACTGCGCGGGATCGCGAAGCGGCTGAAGACACAGCAGGAACTCGCACGCCAGCTCTGGCAGACAGAAAACACCGCGGCGAGGCTGCTGGCGATCCTGATCTGCCGCCCGAAGGCGTTCGACCGTGACGAGTTGGACGCCATGCTGCGCGCGGCGCGCACTCCCAAGGTGCACGACTGGCTTGTGAACTACGTCGTGAAGAAGAGCCCGCACTCCGAAGAGCTTCGACTGGCCTGGTCCGCCGATCCGGATCCAGTAGTCGCGAGTGCCGGCTGGTCGCTGACCACCGAACGGGTGGCGAGGAAACCCGAGGGCCTGGACCTCGCAGGACTGCTCGACGTCATCGAGGCGGAGATGAAAGAAGCCCCGGATCGACTGCAGTGGGCGATGAACCACTGCTTGGCCCAGATCGGGATTGAGCATGCGGAACTTCGCGCTCGTGCAATCAGAATCGGTGAACGCCTGGAAGTGCTCAAGGACTACCCGACTCCCCCAAACTGCACGTCTCCGTTCGCACCCATCTGGATTACGGAGATAGTGCGCCGACGACAGGATACGTAGGAGCGCGGTACGGGGAATCAGTGAGCGTTTACAGGTTCGCCTCGGCATACACTCGCAGTGCATCCCGGACGAAAGCAGCTCCCGACTCGCCGCCATAATTTGCGCTGAACCGCGGATCGGCAACGTAGATCTCGCCGAGACCGAGCACATAGCCCTTCACGTCGCCGCCCGGGGCTGCCGCCGGGGTCCCGGGGATGCCCCGGAGCCATTCCACCTGCCGCCGGGCGAGGTCCTGCGCCTCGTCGCTGCCGGGGGCAAGCCCCTTGCCGGCCGCTCGAATCCAGTCGCTTCCGAGTTGCTGCGAGCGCTGCTTCCATGCCGTCTTTTCCGCGCCATCCATTCCACGCCACCAGGCATCGCTGCTGGCGTAGGCATCTTTGCCCCAGCGTTCTTCCACTTCCTCCTTGTACTGAGTGTGGTCAAAGCCGTCGAACATGTTCTCTGCCATAAGTTCTGCACCTTCTTTTACTGCCTCGATAGTGTTCTGGACGGACATGATCTGCCGGTTCAGCCGGTCCTGCTCCTGTCGAAGCCACTTCAGGTGACTGCTCAAGGCCGTGGCGGCGTCCGACTCGTTGCCGAGCACTTCGGCGATTCCGGACAGCCCAAGGCCCAGTTCCCGCAGCAACAGGATTCGCTGAAGCTGAACGAGAGACTGCTGGTCGTAGTGCCGGTATCCGTTGTGGGCGATCCGGCTCGGCTTTAGCAGGCCGATCTCGTCATAGTGCCGCAGCGTCCGGCTTGTGGTGCCCGCGATCCTGGCGATCTCTTGGATCGACCAGTCCATCTGTTGCTCCTTCCGCGCCAGTGTCCGTCCAATAATTCGACTCTAAAGGTTGACGCTGCGGCAAGGTCAAGAACGGGTTCGACTCCGGGAAGGAAGGGGTCGGGCTTTGCGCGAGAGGAGCCTCGCGGACAGGACGACCAGGACGGTCGTTACAGCTCCGGACAGGAGCACCTCGTCGAACGAGAGCCCGTCGATGTTAGGCTGCAGCTCCTCCTCGGTGGCCCAACCGAACCACACCTCGCTGGTGAACAGCCCGATGCAGAAGCACGCGACCACCGCGATCGCCATGGTCCACAGCCGGTGCACCGCTCCCCTGCCGACGGCCAACCCGGCGAATACGCCAAACCCAAGGGACAGGGCAAGGAGCAACGCCAACCCCTGGAGTCCCAGATCCCACTGCACAACGCCGCCTCCCTTCGCGCAGGTCCGTCTCACTCAATCGTCGGCCCGGCACACCCGCCCGAATAGGGGCGGAATGCCCGAGGTCCCTCCCGCCACGGAATCCGTTCCAGTTGGAGGGAAAGTTGGCGGGCTAGTATGTACCCGTGCACGTCCGAGCCAATGAATGGCACCCCTCAGGCAACGTTTCCGAGCAGGCACCTGGCGTCTTTTTCGTCGAAGGACCAGCGTCCAACTGGATCGTGGTTGGCGACGAAACCGGCTTCATGCTCATTGACAGCGGATATCCCGCAGACCGCGCGCTGGTCCTAGGGTCCATCCGTCATCTGGGCTTGCATCCGGCCGACGCCCGGGCGGTGCTGATCACCCACGGCCATGTCGACCACACCGGCTCCGCGGCCTACTTCTCCGAAACATACGGAACGCCGGTCCTGTGCGCCCCGGAAGAACTGGCCCACGTCCAGGGGCGGGAAAAGCACCAGGTCACATTCGGTCAGGTCATCCGCCGGGCCTGGCGCCCCCGAGTCTTCCGCTGGATGGTCCACGCCATCAAGGCAGGATCCCTGACGGCAAAACCTGCACCCAACGCCGAGGCTTGGAACACCGAGAGGCTCCGAAGCCTGCCCGGCAGCCCTGAAGCGATCCTGCTCCCGGGCCACACCCCGGGCAACGCCTCGGTCCTTCTTCCCGAAGCAGGAGTGATCGCCGTAGGTGACTCCTTTGTCAGCGGGCATCCTCTCAGCCGTAGAACCGGACCCCAGATGCTCCACCGGATGTATCACACAGAACCCGCCACGGCGCTGGAGGCGACTCACCTACTCGACGGCGTTAACTCCTCTGTCATACTTCCCGGCCACGGACCGGCACTCCACATGCCCCTAATCGAAGCGCTGACGGCGTTGCGGCACTAGGACACCGGGCCATGTCTCGCATCTTCATCACCGGCTCGACCGACGGGCTCGGCCTCGCCACCGCAAGGACTCTCTTGGATGAAGGCCACGAGGTCTTGCTGCACGCCCGCTCCAGGGAACGCGCCGCCGTCCTCGATGAAATCGCCCCGCAAGCGGCCGGTGTCGTCATTGGTGACCTCAGCAGCGCCGCCGAAACGCGGAGCGTCGCCGATCAGGTCAACGCGCACGGGCGGATGGACGCCGTCGTCCATAACGCCGGCGTCTACCTCTCGTCGGGGCGCGTCACGACCCCGGAGGGACACTCTTACACCCTCGCTGTGAACGTTCTCGCCCCCTACATCCTCACCGCCCTGATCGACAGGCCCGGCCGCTTGGTCTACGTCAGCAGCGGCATGCACCACGGGGCCGCCGGCAACCTGCAGGACATTGACTGGACCGAACGACGCTGGAGTGCCAGCACCGCCTATTCCGAGAGCAAACTCCACCTTTCCGCGCTCTCCGCCTCGGTGGCCCGCCACTGGCCCGCGGTGCTCAGCAACGCCGTTGACCCCGGCTGGGTACCCACCAAAATGGGCGGCTCCGGCGCCCCTGACGACCTGGCCAAGGGCCACGAGACCCAGGCCTGGCTCGCTGTCAGCAACGACCCCGACGCCCTGGTCTCCGGAAGTTACTGGTATCACCGCCGGCAGCGGCCGCCAGCGCCGGAAGTTACCGACGCGACGTTCCAGGACAGGCTCACCGACAAACTCGCCGAACTCACCGGCATCACGCTTTTCTAAAGCGCAGCGGCGGCCATGTCCGCAGCAGTCAGATGTCAGTAAACTGGGACGCATGACCGAGCAGGAACCTGCCCCGCTCAGGGCGGCTGCGGCTCCCGACGGCGTGGACACGTCCTTGCGCAGCCCGGAACAGCGGTCCCGCACGTTCGCCGGGATCCTGGCGAACACCGCCCTGGCCAACATCACTACCAGCTACCTCTGGTTCGCTCTGACGTTCTGGGTGTATCTGGAGACGCGCAACGTGATCGCCACCGGCGTGATCGGCGGCGCGTACATGCTGTTGATCGCCCTTTCCAGCATCAGCTTCGGCACCTTCGTGGACCGCTACCGCAAGCTGGCCGTGATGCGTTTCGCCGCCGGCTTCACGCTGATGATGTTCATACTGTCCGGGGTAATGTTCCTGCTGACGCCGGTCACCTGGATGCTGGACCTGACGCAGCCGTGGTTTTGGCTCTTCGCGCTGGTCATCCTGGTTGGCGCGGTGGTGGAGAACATGCGCAACATCGCCCTGTCCACCACGGTCACCATCCTCATCGAGCCGGATCGGCGAGCGAACGCCAACGGGCTGGTGGGCATGGTGCAGGGGCTGATGTTCATCGTCACGTCGGTGCTCTCCGGGCTGTCAGTGGGGCTGCTGGGCATGGGCTGGACGATCGTCGTCGCCCTGGCGCTCACGGCGCTGGCATTCGCGCACCTGGTCACGCTGCGCATGCCCGAGGAGGTGCGCGCAGCGGCCACTGACGCGCACGGCGGATTCGACCTGCGCGGCGCCCTCGCCGCCGTGCTGGCCATCTCCGGGCTGTTCGCGCTCATCCTGTTTTCGACGTTCAACAACTTCATTGGCGGCGTGTACATGGCGTTGATGGATCCCTACGGCCTCGAGATGTTCCCCGTTGAGCTTTGGGGGACGTACTTCGCGCTGGGCGCCACCGGATTCATCGTCGGTGGCGCACTGATCGGAAAGTTTGGCCTGGGGTCCAACCCGTTGCGTTCCATGCTCATCGCCGTGATCCTGATGGGTGTACTCGGTGCGGTGTTTACGCTGCGGGAGTGGGCCTGGCTGTACATCGCGGGCATCTGGCTCTACCTGGTCCTGGTGCCTTTCGTGGAGGCCGCTGAGCAGACGGTCATCCAGCAAGTGGTCCCCCTGCACCGGCAAGGCCGGGTGTTCGGATTCGCCATGGCATTCGAGTCCGCGGCAGCGCCAATCACCGCGTTCCTGATCGCGCCCATCGCCCAGGTCTGGATCATCCCGTACGCGCGGTCCTCTGAAGGCGCCGCGCAGCTGGCCCCGTTGCTGGGCGAGGGCACGTCCCGCGGCATCGCGCTGGTGTTCCTGGTCGCCGGGATTGTCATGATCGCGGCCGCGCTGCTGGCGTTCCTGACTCCCGTCTACCGCCGGGTCTCGGCGACTTATGCGGCGACCGAAACGCCGGCACGGACGGCGGGTTAACTGCGACGGCGACCGGCTACCGAATCGGGCCAGCCAGCGCTCGCGCGGCGATGTCGAGACGAGTGCTTGCTACGAGCCAGAATCAGGAGGGCCAGGAGGCCGAGGGCGGCCAAAATGATCGCGACGGTCAGCGGGCCGAAGACACCCAGCGTCGACTCCAGGGCCGCTGCGCCGAGCCAGGTGCCGATCGCGGTTCCGCCGTTGAAAGCAGACACCGCAATGGCGGCTGCGAGCGTGGGCGCTGCCGGGGCGAAGCGGACGGCAAGGCCGGTGCCGACGGGCGGAATTCCCATGCCTGCGGTGCCGAGCAGGAACATGAGTACGAAGGTGGCCACTGCATTCGTGGATAGCGGCACGAGCAACGCCATCAGGGCGACCGTTCCAGCTGTGGCGGTGATGAACGTCGTGACCGGACGCGTGTCGGCGAAGCGTCCGGCGAGGTTGGTGCCGATGATGGCGCCGAGCCCGAACACCACGAACACCAGGGGTACAGCCCAGGACGGTAACCCGGCGCGGTCGGTGGCCAGCGGGGAGAGGTAGCTGAAGGCTGTCATGTAGCCGCCGGTGGCAAGAATGGTGGCGATGACGAGGACGGCCATGCGGCGGCTCGTAATCGCGCGCAGCTCGGCCCGAATGGATGGTGTGCCGCGGCCGGCGTCTGCGGGAGTGAAGCGTGCGATGACCGGTGACGCCAGGACGGCGAGGACTGCCAGCGCCCAGAAGGTTCCGCGCCAGCCAAGGAGTTGGCCGGCAAAGGCACCGAGCGGGACGCCGGCGACGGTCGCCAGACCTACCCCGCTCATCATGACGCCGAGGGCGCGTGAGCTGTTGGCCGGCCCGGCCGCGTGGGTGGCAACAGCCGCGGCGACGGACCAGAACGCACCGGCTGCCAGCGCGGTGACCACGCGGGCCATGAGAACAATCGCGAAGTCGCTACTGAGGGCTGCGATGATGTGCCCGGTCGCGAATCCAAGAAGCGCGAGGACGAGCGTGGCTCGCCGCGGGAGGCGCCGGGTGGCCAGGGCCATGACGGGCGATCCGATGATCATGCCGATCGCGAAGGCTGTGATCAGGAGGCCGACCTGGGCCAGGCCCACCTGCAGGTCTTCGGCCAACTCCTGGAGGAGTCCTGCCACAAGGTATTCGGTGGTGATCATGAGGAACGTGCCAAGCGCGAGCAGCGGCACGACGAAGGGCAGCCGTTGGCGTGTTGGCGCTGTCGAAGTGATGGACGTTGTCATTCGTTCGGTGGTTCCTTCGCAGGGGTCGGGTTGGGAGCCGGGAACGCTCCGCCCCTTCGACGATGCCGTACCTGTTTACCGCGCGGAAGGACCTGCTGAGACATGGTCTGACAGGTCCTGTTTCGCCCCTTTCGACTCTCGTAACGTCGAACAAAAGACCCCTAGAGAAGGAACCCCTGCGATGGAATACAACCGACTGGGTAACACCGGACTGAAGATCAGCCGGCTTGCGCTCGGCTGCATGAGCTACGGGGACCCCACCGCACCGAACGCACATTCCTGGGCGCTGACCGAAGACACCGCAGGGCCGTTCTTCCGGCAGGCCGCCGAACTGGGCATCACGTTCTGGGACACTGCCAACGTGTACCAGACCGGCACCTCCGAGGAATTCGTCGGGCGGGCAATCACAGAGTACTCGCGGCGCGAAGACATCGTCCTGGCCACCAAAGTGCGCGGCAAAATGCACGACGGGCCAGGGGGTGAGGGCCTGTCCCGCAAAGCCATCCTTGAACAGCTCGATGCCTCGCTCACCCGCCTCGGCACGGACTATATCGACCTGTACCAGATCCACCGTTTCGACGACGGCTCCCCGGTCGAGGAAACCATGGAGGTTCTCCACGACGTCATCAAGGCCGGCAAAGTCCGATACATCGGCGCTTCCTCTATGTACGCGTGGCAGTTCGCGAAGCTCCAACACGCGGCCGACCTTGGCGGGTGGACCAGGTTCGTGTCCATGCAGAACCAGTACAACCTGCTCCGCCGCCAGGACGAACGCGAACTCATGGCCATGTGTGCAGACATGGGCGTCGGCCTGGTGCCGTACTCACCCAACGGCAAAGGCCGCCTCGCACGGCCAGTGGGCGAACAGAGCACCCGCTCCACCACTGACAAGGTGGTCCAGTCATTCGACAGCGAACACGACGAGCCCGTCATCAACGCAGTACAGAGCCTGGCCGACGCCCGCGGTGTGAGCATGGCACAAATCGCCCTCGCATGGGTGCTGCGCAACCCGATCGTCTCCGCGCCCATCGTCGGCGCGACCAAGCCGCACCACCTCCAGGAAGCGGTCGACGCCCTGTCCCTGGAACTCAGCGATGAGGAAGTCCAGGCGTTGGAGGCCCCGTACGTCAACCAAGGACCAGCCTGGTACTGACGGACCTCAGCTACCCACGCCGCCCCTTGAGAAGGAACCTTCTGTGAACTCCACAACCACGATCGCTGCTGCGCCGGGACTACGCCATTCGCGGGCCGCACTCTTCGCCGCCGTCACCGGCTTCTTCGTGATCACCCTCGACGCCGTTGTAGTCAACGTTGCCCTCCGCGAAATCAGCCTCGACCTCGGGGCCACCCTCACCGGGCTGCAATGGATCGTTGACGGTTACACACTGCTGTTTGCGTCCTGTCTCCTATCTGCCGGAACGTTCTCTGACCGGATCGGGGCGCGGCGCGCCTATGCCTTCGGCATGGCGGTTTTTGTCATCACGTCGCTCGCGTGCGGACTCGCCCCCACAGTCGCAGTGCTCATCTTCGCCCGGATTCTGCAGGGATCGGCGGCCGCGGTGATGCTGCCCGCATCCATGGCGCTGATCGGTGAGGCGTTCCCCGACCCGGCGAAGCGCGCACGCGCCGTCGGCATGTGGGCGATGGGTGGTGCGCTAGCGTCAATCTCCGGGCCTGTGCTCGGCGGGACGCTCTCCCTCGTCGACTGGCGGCTGATCTTCCTGATCAACCTTCCGGTGGGCGCCGTGGCGCTGATCGTGCTTCGCCGGGTTCTTCGGTCTGCGCACCGATCCGTTCCGATCGACTGGGCCGGCCAGCTCACCGCTGTCACCGCCATGGGCGCCCTGACCTATGGTGCCATCGAGGCTGGCGCGGTCGGGATTACGGCCCCGCAGACGCTCACAGCCTTCGCTGTTGCTGTCGTGGCCGGAGCAGGCTTCATCGCAGCAGAGCGCCGCGGTCAGCACCCGATGGTTCCGCTCCCGCTCCTTCGCGACCGCACGATGGCCGTCTCGATCGGCGTCGGTTTTTCGTACATGGTCGGATACTTCGGCCTGCCCTTCGTCATGAGCCTTTATGCACAACAGGAGCGCGGCCTCTCACCCGTCGAGACAGGAGCGGTCTTCGTTCCGATGATGCTCGGAGGTGCGGTTCTGACTCCGTTCATCGCCAGGCTCTCCGAACGCTTCGGCGCCCGCACCCTCATCGCCAGCGGAATGACAGTCATGGCCGCAGGACTCGCAACCATCGCGTTCCTCCCGGCGGCGATACCGGTCTGGGTCCTCGCCGCTGTGATGATCCTGGTCGGCCTCGCCGGCCCGCTGGTCATCCCGACCATCACCGCCGTGCTGCTCAACAGCTTCGACGCGAAGCGCGCCGGCACCGTCAGCGGCATCTTCAACACAAGCCGCCAGATTGGCGGAGCCCTGGCCGTCGCGGTGTTCGGGTCCCTGCTGGCCCGCTCAACAACATTCCTGCAGGGCTTCTCCACCAGCCTGCTGATTGCTGCCGGCATGGCGCTCGCCATGGCAATCGTTGCGACCCGCCTCCCGCGGCAATGACTGACAACAGGCTCCGGGAGGGCCTGGCAGGTCCTGGTTCGGCAGCACCTGCCCGGCATCAAGGATCCGGGCCTACGCTTGGAGGTATGGATTCCCGGTCTGAGATCAGCAGCTTTCTCACCTCCCGCCGCGCCAAACTCACACCGGAGCAGGCAGGTGTCCCGCTATACAGCGGCAGCCGCCGCGTCCCCGGCCTGCGACGCGAAGAGGTAGCGCACCTCGCCGGCGTCAGCGTGGACTACTACGCCCGGCTCGAGCGCGGCAAGATCTCCGGCGCATCCCGCGAAGTCATGGAAGCAATCGCCCGGGCACTGCAGCTCGATGAAGACGAACGCGACCACCTCCTGGACCTCGCCAGCCTCACCCGACGCCGGTCGCCGCGGCGCACACCCTCCAACCGCACCACTGTCAGGCCAGGCATCCAACGCGTCCTCGACTCCATCGACGCCCCCGCTTTTGTGCAGAACGCACGCCTGGACCGCCTCGCCTCCAACCGGATTGGCCGCGCACTGTACTCGCTGCCCGAGAACGGATCACGGGACCGCTTCAACTACGCTCACTACCTCTTCCTGGACTCACGGGCGCCACGATTCCACCGTGACTTCGACACAGCCAAACACAACGTCGTCGCACTCCTCCACGCCGCGACGGCCCGGGACCCCTACGACAAAGAGCTCATCCACATCATCGGCACCCTCTCAACCCAAAGCGAGGAGTTCCGCGCGCTCTGGGCCTCCCACGACGTCTTCCGTTACCGGTCCGGGGCCAAGATGCTCACGCACTCCGCCGTCGGCGACCTCGAATTCGGCTACGAATCATTCGAACTGTCCACCGACCCTGGCCTTGTCATGCTCGTGTACACCGTCGAGCCCGGATCCCCGACCGCCGACGCCATGCGGATTCTCGCCAGCTGGACGGCCCCCGCTATCCACGCCCAATAATCCCTGCCGACCATGGAGGGAAACCCCGGGCGGAATGGCGCGTCGAAGAGATGATAATCCCGTGCCATCGTTTCCTATCAAAAGGTCCCGCCCTGCGGTAGCTGTCCCGGCAGGCCGGGCCGGGCACGATATCAAATGGTGGCGCCGTCAGCCTGTCAGCAGGTCCGCGTGGTGCACCCCACCGACGTTCGGGTGCGCCCGAAGGCGGTAGCGAAGGGCGTTGTCCCCGTAGGTTTCCAGGATCGGACTGTTCGTCGGGTCAACCGACAGGCCGCGGGCTTTGGCCTGGAACTGAGGGCTCACCGCCAGTTGCGGCATCCTCGCATCCAGCGCCGGATTGTAGAAGAAGGGAAGGGAGATCCTGTCGCTGCCGCGAGGCGGCGAGATCACCCGATGCAGGGTCGCCTTGAGGTAGCCGTTCGTGGCCAGCTCCAGCATCTCGCCGATGTTAACCACAAAGGTTCCGGGCACCTGGGGTGCGTCGATCCATGTCCCTTGGTATTCGACCTGAAGTCCGCCCTTGCCTGGCTCCACCAGAAGGAGTGTCAGCACCCCGCCGTCGCGGTGGGAGCCCACTCCCTGCTTGGGTTCTTCGTGGGATGACCCCGGGTACCGAACAACCTTGAGCACGGGGAAGGCCCGGGCAGCGAAGGCGTCATCAAAAGCGTCTTCGGGCGCCCCGAGGGATACCGCCAGGGCCCGCAGGAGAGTCAACGAGACTGCACTCAGCCGCTCCATCCACTCGGCGACAATCCCCCGCATTTCCGGCAGCGCCTCCGGCCACAGGTTGGGCCCTTCGAGTCGCCAGTAGTCCGCGACGCCCGGGCCCGGGGCCACCGCGGAGCGCTCAACTCCGATGTCGATCTGCTCGCGCCAATCTACTGCGCCGTCGGTAAGTTCGCCGCCGACGCGGGTGTAGCCACGGAACTGGGGGCTATGGACGTTCTCAATCTCAAGTTTCTGCCCCTCGGGCAGCTCGAAGAAGCGGCGGGACACATCCAGCATGGCGTCTGTTAGCTCCTGCGGAATGCCGTGGCCGGCAAGGTACAGGAAACCGACCTCATGCATCGCGTTGCGCAGTTCGTCACGGAACTGCGAGGCCGCCTCCGGGCCAGCGTTCAATCGGGACAGGTCGACTACCGGCAGTGTTTCGAGTGGCAACGTCTCGGGTCCTTTTCAGCGAACTTGGCAACCCCGCGCAAATATCTGCTTCCATGGTACGGCCGGGCCGCGGCGTTGGGCAGGCAGGTGCCGAATCTTCGGCTGCGAACCCCTTGAGTCCCGACCGAATGGCTAGAGGTAGTCGCCGGCGCGTTCGCGGGCGATTTCCAGCAGCGTGGAGTGGAAGGCCACCTCTGCCGGAGCGTAGACCTTGTCCTCGCGCTGCGCCAGCAGTACCCGCCGCAGCGGGGCGGCGGAACCCAGGCTCAGCACCTTTACGTCAGGATGCTGGAGCGCCACGGCGGTCTTGGGCACCATGGCCACACCCATTCCCACGCTGACCATGGCCTGGGCCTCCTGGTAGTCGTTGGCCAGGAAGGCAATTTCCGGCTCGAATCCGGCGTCGTGGGCGGAACGCTGCAGAACCTCCACTACCGGGTGGGCCTCCGCACGCACGATCCAGGACTCGTTGCGCAAGTCCTCCATGCTGACCTGCTCGCGGTCGGCGAGCGGGTGGCTGCGGGCCACCAGGATCACTGTGCTTTCCCGGAAGACCTCTGTTACGCGGATGGAATCGTCCCGGAAGGGGTTCCAGGGGTAGTCCCAGAGCAGGCACAGCCCTGTGACCCCGGAGTGCAGATCCGCCACGAGTTCATCAAAACGTGCGCTGCGCAAGGACAGTCCGATGGCCGGGTAGCGCTTCTTGAACGTCCGGATGACGAGGGGCAGGAAGGACCCTGCCAGGGTTGGGAAGGTTCCCACAGTCAGTGACCCGCGGTTCAGGCCGGCGATCTGGTCCAGGTCTGACCGGGCTGCCTGCATCTGCCAGACGATCTTGCGGGCGTGGCCGGCCAGCACCTGGCCGGCCTCGGTGGGCACCACACCGCGGGAGCGGCGATTGAGCAGAGGCTGCCCCACCTCCTGTTCAAGCTTGCGCAGTTGCTGCGAGACGGCCGAGGGCGTGTACATCATCAGCTCGGCCGCGGCCGTAATGGATCCCTGCTCCACCACCTCAAGCAGCAACGCGAGCCGCCTTATGTCGAACAAATCCTGCTTCTCATCATTAAGCAACGCTTCACCCTTCTGCAAACTTGGTTCATTCCCTGCCGGGAGACGACATCGCCCCGCGATGCCGGTGGCAGTCTCCGGGACGCTGGAAGAAAACAGTGCGAATAATCCCTTTGCCTCTCCATGAATTAAGTAACTCTACATCCCTCTTCAAAAATCCAACATTGTCTAAATTTGTGATCTGGCTCAATCTCTTTTCAGGTCCTCATCCAAATCTGAGGCACGAGGAGAAGTGGGAACCACCATGAAGATCGAAGCGCAATGGATGCGCGGAGGCACCAGCAAGTGCTGGGTGTTCGAAGCGGAGCACCTTCAGGCGGGCGGCACCAGCCTGGACGTGCTGCTGCCGCGGCTGTTCGGCAGTCCCGACCCCCGCCAGATCGATGGCGTAGGCGGGGCCACCTCGACCACCAGCAAAGCCGTGATCCTGCACCGGCCGGTCGGCGACGACGTCGACGTCGAGTACACCTTCGCCCAGGTGGGCATCGAAGAGACCGCCGTGGACTGGGGCAGCAACTGCGGGAACGGCTCAGCCGTTGTGGGCCTTTACGCCATCGAGAAGGGATGGGTGCTCCCCAGCGGAGACGTCACCCGGATCGTAACCCGCAACACCAACACGAACCAGATCATCGTCCAGCGCGTGGCCACCCCCGGTGGTGCACTGGCCAGCGTTCCGGACGCGCGGATGCCCGGTGTGCCGTTCCCCGGCCACCCTGTAGGGCTCGGTTTCCAGGACCCCGCCGGCAAAACCACAGGTGCGTTGCTGCCCACCGGCGCGGCCACCGACACCATCACCGCGGGGGGAACCCGCTGGACAGTCTCCATGGTCGACGCCGGAGCGCCCGTGGTGATTGTCCGCGCCGAAGAACTGGGCCTGGACCAGGCCCGGTACGACAGCTGGGGCGCCAGCCTGGAGCTACAGCTGGACACCCTGGAGCAGATCCGGCGTCAGGCGGCGGTGCGGATGGGGCTGGCCCCCTCCACCGCTGAAGCGGCACGGGCCATACCCAAACTCGCCATCGCCGCCGCCCCCGTGGCCACGGATCAGACCTGCGACGTCAACGTCATGATGCTCTCCATGGGCAAGCCCCACCCGGCGCTGGCCATCACCGGCAGCATCGCACTGACTTTGGCGGCCCGCACCCCCGGCACGGTGATGCACGGCCTTACGGGTGACACTCCGGGGAGCAAGCTCCGGCTCCGCACCCCTGCCGGAGTGATCGAGACGTGGAGTCAGGAGCATAACGGGACGCTCCTGGTCGGCGTCAACCGCACAGCCCGCACCATCGCCACCACCATCATCCATCTCCCCGAGGTTCCCGGCAGCGCCGTCGCCGCCTTCCTCGCGGGAGCCACTCGCTGAGGAGACCACCATGACCAAGACTGAGAACCGCACCGCCGCCGCTGCGGCCGAGACCCGTGACAAGGGTCCCAAGCGTCCAACCCGTCGCCGTATCCTACTGGTGGCGGTGGCCGCCGGTTTCGCGATCCTGGCGTTGATCGCCCTCCTGCTGGGGGGTGACATGTTCAACCCGGCTGCCACCTCGGAACCGGAGCACACCATGACAGCAGTCCAGATCATCCCGCTCGTCATCCTCGTCGTTATGTTCGTCGTCGCCACGAAATGGCCGCTGAACATCGGGGTAATGGGGCTGGTCGCCTCCTTCGGCGTCGGCTACTTCATGCTTGGAATGACCGACAAGGAAATCCTCGAGGACTTCCCCGCCAGCATCGTCCTGACGATCATCGGAGTCACCTACTTCTTCAGCATGGCCCAGCGCAACGGCACCATCGACATCATCGTCCAGTCCTGCGTGCGCCTCGTCAGGGGCAAGACAATGCTGCTCCCCTGGGTGTTCTTCCTGATCGCTGCCGCGCTGACGTCACTGGGCACCTTCTCGCCCGCCGCCGTCGCACTGCTGGCACCGGCAGCCATCGGGTTTGCCTACGAGTCCCGCATCCATCCTGTCCTGATGGGTGCCTTCATCATCAACGGAGCCCACGCCGGCGGTTTTTCCCCGCTGTCCGTGGCCGGTGTGCTGGTGCACGACATCGCCCTTAAAAACGGCTTTCCCATCTCCCAGGGCGCACTCTTCACTGCCAGCTTCGCCCTGAACCTTATTCTTTCCGCCCTGACCATCGTCCTGTTCGCTCTGATCGGCCGTCTCCGCGACGGAATAGGCGGCCAGCAGGCCGACGTCGACACCGCCCGAACCATCCGGCCTCGCGGACAGCAGATCCTCACCCTGGCCTTGATCGCTGTCATGCTGCTGTGCACCCTTGGCTTCCACATGCCGATCGGCTTCGTCGCTCTCTCCGCCGGACTCCTGCTGGCACTGGTCAACATCAAGGAACACCGGACCTTCATCGGCGGCGTCTCCTGGTCCACCGTCCTGCTGGTAGCCGGCATGATCACCTACGTCTCACTGCTCCAGCATGTAGGCGTCATCGACACGCTCGCCGAGCAGGCCCTGGCGCTGGGCGCACCACTGCTGGTCGCACTGGTCCTCTGCTACGTCATCGGCGTCGGCTCAGCCTTCGCGTCCTCCACGGCATTGCTGACCGCGTTCATTCCGCTGGCCGGTCCGCTGCTGGCCACCAGTTCGCTGAGCGCTTCCGGAACTGTCGCGGCGCTTGCCATCGCTGCCACCGTGGTGGATGTCTCTCCGTTCTCCACCGACGGTGCGCTGGTTGTCGCCAACGCCCGGGAGGACGACCGGCAGCGCGTCTACAAGCAGCTGATGGCCTATGCAGGCGGAGTAGTGCTGGTGGCCCCGGCCCTGGCCTGGGTCCTGCTGGTACCCACCGGCATCATGTGACGGGCCCCGCACCTCATCCAACGGCCTGGGCGAGGCCGATGAGGGAAGGCTGCCTGTCCCGCATACCGCCGGACTCAGCATCCGGCACGCGTGCTGCCGTTCCCGCACTTCATCGCAACAGGTAGCCCGAAAGACGGGCGCGGGAACTGCGCAGCACGCAGAGGAGGCGGGGTGACCACGAGGTCGCCCCGCCTCCACTTTCCGGATCCTCGATACCTGAACCAGAGCTGGCCACTGTCGTTCCGGAAAACCACGCTGAAGAACCAGGTGAGGTCCTCAAAGTCAGTCCCGGCTGAAATCGATTTAGGCCTGGGTACTCTTCAGCCGGGGAATCAGCGCCTCGGAGTTGTTGCGGTCTATCGCTGCGCGCAGGATGGGGTCAAGCGGGTAGTTCTCGTACTGCGCATTCTGTAACCCGACCGCCATCGACGGGGCGAAGGGAAAGTCAGTGCCGTACGTGATGCGGCCGGGGTCAGCGACCTCGAGCAGGCTGGGTAGCGCCGACGGGCTCGCGGACAGGGCGACGTCGTAGTAAAACCGCCGCAGGATTGATTGCTTCTCGTCTATCAACGCTGCCAACGCGCTGAGGGCCAGCTCTTTGTCGTTGAGCATCGTGAGCAGGATCCTGAAAGCGATGTACGGCACGAAGCCGCCCGCGTGGGCCAGGAGGAACCTGATTCCCGAGTACTTCTCCATCGCGCCGGACAGGATCAAGCTGATAGCGGTGCGGGTAGTGTCGAGCAAGAAATCCGCGGCGAAGGCGGGGATGCCCGGCACCGCCGGAGCGGGGAGCTCGCCAGGGTGAATGAACACTACGGCGTGCCGGTGGTGCAGGAACTCCAGCAGAGGCTCGAAGTCCGGATCGCCGAGGTAGCGGCCCTCGTTGTTGGCCAGCAACACGATGCCGTCCGCATGCAGGCTGTCCAAGGCGTATTGCGCCTCCGCCAGGGCGCCTTCCACGTCCGGCAGCGTAAGTGTCGCGAAGAACCCGAATCGTGCCGGCCTTCTGGCTACGACCTCTGCGCTGTACTCATTGACCTCCCGCGCCCATCGCCGCGCCTCCAGAGCATCCCCAAGGTAGACACCGGGCGTGGACAGGGACAGGACGGCCGTCTGCACATCGTGGCTGTCCATGAACTTCAACGCGGAGTGCTCCGACCAGGACGGCAGGCGCAAACCTCCCGGGCGGATGCCCTTCCCGTTGAGCCAACGCGCATACTCAGGCGGAACGATGTGCTGGTGAGTATCGATACGGTGCGGCCGACTCATCCAGATCCCCTGCCCAACGTACTCTGTGCGCCGACCCAAGCCCTTCAAAATCAGCAGATGCCACCAATCTACTCGCTGTCCTCAGGTCCGGCTTTGTATACGGGATTTGTCTTCCTAAGAGACTCTCGCGTGCCATATTCTGGGCACGCCGGCCTGCGGCCGAAGGTGATCAAGGCGGAAGGCAGGACGCAAGACGTTTGGAAGGGACCAGCCATGCTGATCTGCGCAACCTGCGCCGTCGAACGCGACGAACCTGCCCCGGAGCTCTGCCCGATCTGCACCGATGAGCGGCAATACGTGCCCGAGGACGGACAAAAGTGGCTCACGCTGGACGCGCTGGCCCAGGAGGGCCAGCAGATATCGCTGAAGGAGAATGAGCCGGGACTCATCGGGATCAGGACGGAGCCAAAGGTCGGGATCGGACAGACCGCCCAGCTTGTGGTGACACCCCAGGGTTCGCTGCTATGGGATCCGGTCGGATATGTCGACGACAACGCTGTGAAGGCAGTGCTCGAGCGCGGCCCGGTCCTGGCGGTCGCCGCCAGCCATCCCCACATGTTCGGTGTGCAGGTCGAATGGTCGCATCGGCTCGGTGGCGTCCCTGTGCTTGTGGCAGACGCAGACCGGCAATGGCTGGGCCGCACCCATCCGATCATCGAATACTGGTCCGGCAGCCACACCATCGCCGAAGGTTTGGCACTCCACCAGACAGGGGGGCACTTCCCGGGTAGCGCGGTGGTGCACTGGGCTGCAGGAGCGGGCGGCCGAGGAGTTCTGCTGAGCGGTGACAGTGTGTATCCGAATCCGGACCGTCGCTCCATCGCTTTCATGCGCAGCTACCCGAATCATTTGCCGCTTTCCGGTGCGGTGGCCTTGCGAATCGCGGCGCAACTGGAGGACCTTGAGTTCGACCGCATCTACGGCAACTTCAACAATGCAATCGCGTCCGGAGCCAAGGCCGTTCTGCACGGTGCAGCCCAACGGCACGCTGCCTGGGCGCGAGGCGACTTCGACCACCTGACCTGAGCGTCCATTTCCCCGTGAGCTCCAGTTGGGTGTCGAGTAGAGAGTCATGCTCGCCCTTACAGTAAGTAGGGTGAGCAGCAGAATCAGCACGTACGAGGCATGGCAGCGGCTCCTTGACGGCAACGAGCGTTTCGTTACGGGAGCTTCGCTGCACCCGAACCAGAACGCCTCCCGGCGCAGCGAGCTGGTGAACACCCAAAATCCGTTCGCGGTCATCTTTGGCTGCGCGGACTCCCGCCTCGCCGCGGAGATCATCTTCGACGTCGGTCTCGGCGACGTTTTCGTCGTGCGCACAGCCGGACACGTGATCGATGACGCCGTTCTCGGCTCGCTAGAGTACGCGGTCTCGGTCCTCCATGTCCCGCTGATAGTTGTTCTCGGACACGACAATTGCGGCGCCGTCACGGCCGCGAAGGAAGCCGTCGAAACCGGGGAGTCGCCCCAGGGCCACATCCGCGACCTGGTAGAACGGATCACACCGTCGGTGCTGAGGTCGATGCGAGAGGACAAGACCGAGGTCAACGACATGGTTGTCGAGCACGTCAAGCAGACCGTCCGCCGGCTGCTGGACAGTTCACGGATGATCTTCGACGCAGTGGACAACTACTCCGCCGCGGTGGTCGGCGTCGCGTACCGGCTGGAAGAGGGCCGGGCGCAGCTCGTCTCCACGGCCGGCGTCCTCTAAAGCCGGCGAGGCATGCACCTGCGGGTGCCTGGTTTGGTCCGCGTTATGCGACGCTTTCCAGGAGCCCGGCCCGGGACGGCACGCCGTCGAAATACCCACCCTTGAAGAAAAGCAGCGGCTCCGCACCGTCCCGCGCGCCAAGGGCACGGACCGCCCCCACCACAATGGTGTGGTCGCCGCCGTCGTACTCCTGGTGCAGTTCGCAGTCCACCCAGGCGAGGGCCTGATCCAGCACCGGATTGCCCAGCGGTGACGCCGAGAACTCCACACCGGCGAATTTATCGGTCCCGGAGCGGGCAAACTGGGCGGCAAGATGCCGGTACCCAGCCGGAAGAATGTTCACCGTGAAGCGACCGGCCTGCCGCAGCAGCGGCCAGGTACTGGAACTGCGGGCCGGACTGAAGGTGACCAGGGCCGGATCCAGGGAAAGGGACGAGAAGGACTGGCAGGTGAAACCCGCGGGCCCGTTATCCGTCGCGGCCGTAATCACCGTCAGCCCGGACGCAAAATGGCCCAGGACGTGACGCAGGCGCTGCGGCGTGAGATCAAGGTGGTCGGTCATGTTTTTTCCTTTCAAGGCCGGTAGACCAAACCAACCACCCGCCCTGCACCGCGTTCAACCGGGGCTGAAACGCACCGACGCGCAACGCAACCTTGCTTCACGGCCCGAAGCACAAGGTAACGAACGGGGACGTGATCCGACGTCCAGGGAAACGGAACCGACGTGCATTGCTGGCCCGGGGACTCGGGCCCGGCGTATCGTGGACATCGACGGATTGAGGGTGAGCGGGGGCCGCGTCGCATGGCCAACGATGGTGAACGCAACGAAGCGCAGACGGGAAGCGTGGCGCTTGTGACGGGCGCGAGCCGAGGCGTAGGCCGGGGCGTCGCGCTGGGCCTTTTGTCGGCGGGCTTTCGTGTGTACGGCACGGGGCGCTCAATCGACCAGGCGGATCTGCCGAGGGAGGTTCGGCGAGTGCGCTGCGACCATCTCAACGACGAGGACACCGCCCATGTCTTTGAAGTGATACGGTCCGAATGCCGCGCCCTCGACCTCGTCGTCAACTGCGCCTGGGGCGGCTACGAGAAGATGGTCGAAGGTGGTGCGTTTACGTGGACTGTGCCGTTTTGGGAGCAGCCGATGCACCGCTGGAGCGGCATGATGGACGCCGGCGTCCGCGCGGCCTATGTTTGTTCGGCGCACGCGGCGCGCATGATGACGCCGCGGCACCGCGGCCTGATAGTCAACATCAGCTTCTGGGCCGCGCAGCGTCACCTCGGCAACACTATCTACGGCATCGCAAAGGCGGCGACGGACAAGATGACGTCCGACATGGCGGTCGAGCTGAAGCCGTTCGACATTCCGGTGATCGCGCTCTACCCCGGCCTGGTTCGAACCGAGGCGGTTCTGGCGGCTGCGGAAAGTGGCGCGTTCGATCTCTCGACCAGCGAAAGCCCCGAGTTCATCGGCCGCGTGATCAATGCACTGTTCCGCGACCCGAACCTGATGTCGCGCACCGGCCGGGTGCTCGTCGCCGCCGCGGCAGCGAAGGAGTTCGGCGTACTGGACATCGATGGAAGTTCGCCGCCAGTGCTTACTCTTGCGGACATCTGATTCGGTGACTGGACCGGGTCGAGGCCCTCGCCCCGACGTCTGGGCTTGTCAGCCCGCGCTCAGCTTCGCCGCAGCGGACAAGACCGAGGTCATCCCAGCAGAGTTCGGACGTCAGGGCAGACCATCCCTGCTGGACCCAATTCCGCCTCATCGCGATAAACTGGACCGATCATGATCGGTGCCCCGCTCCGTCGTCTTCTGATCTGGGTAGTCATCCTGGCGACCCTCCTCTCGGCCTGTACGCCCCCGACCAGACTCGATGAGACCACCACCGGTCAACCAATCCAGACCGCTTCAGCGCCGCCAGCCGCCCCCGTTCCCCGGCTGACCCCGTC